>NZ_JBICYZ010000031.1:0-101780 GCF_043201465.1 Kitasatospora sp. NPDC048298 | reverse complement strand
CCGCTGTTCCAGCGCTCGTTGCCGTCCAGGCCGCAGCAGAAGCGGTAGCCGGTGGTGTGGTTGTTGAGGATCACCGCGAAGCCGTCGGCGGTCAGTGCGGCCACCACGGCGTCGAACACCTGGAGCGGGGTCTTGCCCCTGAGCTGCGGGTTGGCGGCGACGGCGGCATCCGGGACGGGGACGGTGTCGTGGATCAGCGCGTTGGCGAACGGCAGCCGGACGCTGTTCAGGCCCAGGCCGTGGAAGTCGGCGATGATCCGGCTGATCGGCGCCCGGTCCAGGCCCAGCGGGATGTTGTACGAGACCTGGCGGGCCTGGTTGTTCGCCGGGTCGGTCGTAGAGCCGCTGCCCTCCCAAGTGCCCTGGGCACCCGCCCAGTTGCCGGCCTTCAGCTTGAACCGGTCGCCGTTCGCGTCGACGATGTAGCGGCCGCGGGTGCTCAGCGGGCCGGTCCAGGAGGCGGCGAGCCCGGCGCCGCTCTGGGCCGGTGCGGCGGTCACGGGAGCCGGCGGGCCGACGGGGGCCGGGGCTGCGGCGGCGGCCGGCCCGGCCAGGAGGGCCGCCGTCGCGACGGTGGCCACGAGGAATCGACGGTGTATCCGCGGTGGGCGGGATGGACTGCTGGGGTTCACGGGGTCTCCATGGTGCGGAGCGGGGGCAGGGGGGTTGACGGTACGTCGGATCGACGTCCGGGAACAGGGACCGAGCGGCCGGACGCGGATGGCGGTCCCGGGAGCGCGGGGGAATGCCGGAGGGGGCGCGGGTTTCGGATCGATGGATTCCGGAATTCGCGCCGAATGGCACCGGCGGACCCGGCGCGCCCAGCCAAGCATTCCCCGGCCGGTCCGGTCAATCCGGGGGCGTGCCCGGTTCCCTGGGTGCGGCAGGTGGGAAGAACGGGTGGTCGGGCGCTCTCCGGCGGGTCGTCCGCCACCTGGGTCATGCTGCCGGTTGTCCGCGCGGCCGACCGGATGTGACGGTGGGTCGGATGCTCCGGGGGTGCGGTTCATCGAATCCTCTCGGGCTCGGATCGCCGAGCGCCGCATTAACCGTGGGGAAAAGCCCAGTTCCGTGCTCGTGAAGTCCCGGTGATCGAGATCCGAGAACGCACGAACCATTCAGAAAGGCCGTCGGCGAATGCTAAGTTACCCGTCGGTCAGGAGTCGGTGCGACGGCTCCGGGCCATGCGCTCAGCCACAAGTCACCATCGTTCCAACATCGTTGACCCGAAGGGACCCTCCACGTGACCGTGCGCAAGCTGACGTCGTCAGCCGCCGCGACAACGACCGTGCTCCTCCTGTGCGGCGCCATCCTGAACGGAGCGGCGCTACCGGCCGCTGCGACCACGACCACGACGACCACGACGACCACCACCACGGCGACGCTGGCGCCCCCGGCGCCCGGCACCGCCGAGGCCGCGGTCGTCGTCGCGGCGCCGGCGCAGGGCAGCGCGCCGGCGACCGCCACCGCCGCCTCCGGCCTCGCGCTCTCCTCCTACGACGCGGCCACCGGCACCGCCGTGCTCGCGCCGGCCGTCGCCGGTCAGCAGTCGCCGTCCGCCCGGGCAGCGGCCCCTGCGGCCGTCGCCGCGCTCCAGCCCGGGCAGCTGATCGACAGCCCGCCCACCCCGGCCGCCCCGCACGGCGCGCTGGTCGCCGTCACCGGCGTGCAGCCGACCGCCGACGGGAAGGTCGCCGTCACCACCCGGCCGGCCACCCTCCCCGAGCTGCTCGGTGCGACCAGCACCAGCCTGCGCAGCGCCGTCAGCCCGAGCGCCTTCCAGGTCCAGCCCCAGATCGGCGGCATCGAGGTCACCACCGACCTCGGCGCGACCTCGGGCCAGGGCTCCGTCTCCGGGAGCCTGGGCCTCAGCGCCAACGCCACCGTCCCGCTCCCGAACGGCTCCTCGGCGACGCTCTCCGGCTCGGTCTCGATCACCCCGTCGGTGGACTTCTCCTACCAGGGCGGCCTCGGCCTGATCGACCCCCAGCAGGCCCGGATCGGCTTCTCCCTGGGCGCCCACGCCGACTGGCGCGTCAGCGCGGACCTCACCGCGAGCACCGGGGCCGTCCGGATACCGCTGGCCAAGTACAGCGCCAGCCCCGTGGTGATGGTGGGCCCCCTGCCCGTCGTCATCAACCTGAACTTCACCCTGTCCGCCGACATCGGCGCCGACGGCACCGTCACCCTCGACGCCGAGCAGTCGTACGACGGCCAGTGGGGCGTCCACTCCGACTACGTCAAGGGCCCGGGCTGGACCACCACGACCGAGCCCGGCACCTCCACCGTCGCCCCGCTGCGCCTCAACCTCAAGGGCTCCGCCTCGGCGAAGGCCGGCCTGCTCGCCGAAGGCTCGATCGCCCTGTACGACACGGTCGGCGTGAAGGCGTCGATCGAGCCGTACCTGCGCGCCGCCGTCAACGGCTCGATCGTGCTCAATGGTGCGGGCAGCACGCCGGACATCAACGGCACGGCCGCGCTCTACGGCGGAATCGACATCAACGGGGCACTGATGGCGCAGCTCGCCATCCTCGGCACCCCGATCCTCTCGGGCGACCTGCCCTTCCTCGCGTTCCACCGCGAGTGGCTGCTCGCCTCGGTGAGCACCGGCCCGAACCCGCCGCGCCTGGTGGACTGGACCTCGCTCAGCTCCGGCCTGTCCGACGACGCCCACTCCGCCTACCTGAAGACCCGGCCGGACTGGGACCCGTCGGCCCACAAGGCGTCCTGCCCGGACGGCAGCCGGCTGATCGGGCTCAGCCACGGCGGTGACGACGGCCTGTGCACGGACGTCACCAAGGCGGACCTCTGGGACGCCGGCCGTGGGTACGTCGTCGACCACGGCGGCACCTATGTGACCACCGACTGGGCGCCGGGCTACGCCAAGGCCCAGTGCCCCGCCGGCTCCTTCGTCTCCGGATACGGCCGCAACGGCCGGACGATGAGTGTGCTGTGTGCCAAGTCGGCGTCACCGCTCGGGACTTCGGTCCGCACGCTCTGGTTCGACAAGGGTGACAACCGGCCCGTGATCGCCTCAAGCGGCGACTTCGCGTACGGCTTCGCCAAGGGCCAGTGCGCGAACGACGAGTTCGTCGCCGGTGTGGCCTACAGCCAGCCCTGGTGGCAGCTGTGGGCGGCGCGGCCGTACGCGCTGCTCTGCCAGAAGCTCGCCTGACCGACGGGCGGCCGGCCGGGCGTCACCCCTCCCGGAGGGGTGGCGCCCGGCCGTGCAGCAGGGGCTGTGCGGGAGAGGCCGACGGTCAGAGCGCGGCGAGCCGTTGCAGCAGGTGCGAGGGGTCGGTGAGGCCGCAGGCGCGGCGGACGGCGGCGTCGTGGGCGGCGGCGAGGGCGTCGAGACGGGTCAGCCGGGTGCGGCCCTGGCGGGAGAGGTGGGCGGTGATCCGGCGGCGGTCCTGCTCGTCCTGGCGCCGGTAGACCCAGCCCGAGTCGGCCAGCGAGTCCACCAGTCGGCTCAGGCTCGCCTGCGGGATCAGCAGCGCCTGGGCCAGCTCGCCCATCGCGTGCCCCCGGCCGTCCGCGAGGACGCGCAGCAGCCGCCACTGGTCGACGGTGCAGTCCTCCTCGGCCAGGGCGGCGGCGAGGCCGCCGGAGAGTCTGCGGTGGGCCAGCGTGACCAACTCGACCAGCAGCGGCTCCGCGGCGGCCGAGGATCCGGTGGTGTCGGGGGAGTGGCCCTCGATCTGCGGTGCGGCACCAACTGCGGTCATCGGACCCTCCCGTTCCGGCCTTTCCCGATATCGGCAGTACGACGATACTCGCACTGTGAGTGCCGAGGTGAGGTTGATCGATCCGCTCGACGCGCTGCACTCCGTGCGGGAGGAGCCGGCGTTTCGGGTGGGCCTCGTCGTGCCCCAGTCCGGCCCGCTCGGGCTCACCGGCCCGTCCGCGCTGGACGGCGCGCTGCTCGCCGCGCACGAGGTCAACGCGGGCGGCGGGGTCCTCGGCCGCGTCCTGGAGCTGGTGCTGGTGGACGGCGGCGGTGCGCCGGGCCCGGTCGCCGGCGAGGTGCGGCGGCTGCTGGACGCCGGGGCGCTGGACGCGCTCGCCGGGTGCCACACCAGCGACGTGCACCGGGCGGTCGAGACCGTCGCCGCGGGCCGCGTCGCGTACGTCTTCACCCCGCCGCACGAGGGTGGCTCCCGACTGCCCGGGGTGCTCTGCACCGGCATCGACCCGTCCCGTCAACTCGGCGCCGCCATGGCGGAACTGACGCACCGTCATCAACTCTCCCGCTGGGCGCTGATTGGCAACGACTACATCTGGCCGCGCTCTGTCCACCGGGCCGCCGAAGGGCTGGCGGCGCGGGCCGGCGCCCGGGTGGTGCTGGAGCGGCGGATCCCCTTCGGGGCGGTCGAGGAGGCGCTCGAACCGCTGCTGGACGCGCTGCGCGCCGCCCGCGCGGACGCCCTGCTGCTCAGCCTGATCGGGCGGGACCAGGTGCACTTCAACCGGGCGCTGCGGCGCAGCGGGCTGGACCGCGGGCTGGTGCGGCTCTCCGGCGCCCTGGAGGAGAACGGCCTGCTCGCGCTCGGCGGCGACGACACCGGGACGCTGTACGCCGCGATGCCCTCCTTCGCGACGCTGCCCGAGGAGCGCCGGCAGAGCCTCGCCGAGCGGCACCGGGCGCTGTGCGGCCCGTGGGCGCCCGTCCTGGACGCCTACGCGGTGGGGCTGTACGAGGGCCTGCACCTGCTCGCCGACCTGGCGGCCCGTCGGGCCCTGGCCCCGGACGGTCTGCGGGCGGCCGCGGGCCGGCTGCTGCACCGCGAGGGCGCGGGCCGGGCGCCGGTCCACCTCGCCCGGGCCGAGGGCCTCGGCTTCGCCGTCCTGTCGCGGTAACCCGGGCCGCTCCTTCTCGCCAGTCGGGATGGCGCGACAAAACCCTTCCATCTGGAAATACTTGCCCCTACAGTCTCTCCACACACCCCGCAGGGTCGTCACGGAGAGAGAGCACCATGGCTGACACACCCGCACCCCAGGGCATCGAGAGCTACGGCTACCAGCAGGAACTGCGCCGTTCGCTCGGCTTCACCGACCTGCTCGTCTACGGGCTGGTGTTCATGGTGCCGATCGCGCCCTTCGGCATCTTCGGCGGCGTCTTCCAGGGCTCCGGCGGCATGGTCGCCCTGGCCTACGTCCTCGGCATGGTGGCGATGATGTTCACCGCCCTGTCGTACGCCCAGATGTCCCGGGCCTTCCCGATGGCCGGCTCGGTCTACACCTACGCCGGCCGCGGCATCGCCGCACCGGTCGGCTTCCTGTCCGGCTGGATGATCCTGCTCGACTACGTGCTGGTGCCCGGACTGCTGTACCTGATCGCCGGCGTCGCGATGAACTCGCTGGTGCCGTCCATCCCGGTCTGGCTCTGGCTGATCGGCTTCGTGCTGCTCAACACCGTGGTCAACTACCTCGGCATCGAGACCACCAACCGGGTCAACAAGGCGATGCTGATCGGCGAACTCGTCGTGCTGGCCCTGTTCGTGGTGGTCGGCGTGATCGCCCTGGCCAACGGCAAGGGCCGGGGCTTCGACTTCACCCCGCTGTACGACTCGCACACCTTCTCGTGGAGCCTGGCCTTCGGGGCGGTCTCGATCGCGGTGCTCAGCTTCCTGGGCTTCGACGGGATCTCTACCCTCTCGGAGGAGAACCGGGACTCCGCCAAGGCCATCGGCCGGTCCATGGTGGCCGCGCTGCTGCTCGCGGGCACACTGTTCATCGTGCAGACCTGGGTCGCCTCGCTGCTGGTCGCCGACCCCGACGCGCTGATCCGGGACGGTGACCCGAACGGCACCGCCTTCTACGACGCGGCCCGCACCGCCGCCGGCGGCTGGCTCGCCACGCTGACCGCCGCCTCCACCGCCGTGGCCTGGGGCTTCGCCAACTCGCTGGTCGCCCAGGCGGCCACCTCCCGGCTGCTGTACGCGATGGCCCGCGACCGCCAGCTGCCCGCCTTCCTGTCCCGGATCCACCCCACCCGCCGGGTGCCGGTCAACGCGACCCTGCTGACCGCCGGGATCTCGCTGGTGCTCGGCCTCTACATGGCCTCGCGCGAGGACGGCATCACCCTGCTGAGCACCCTGGTCAACTTCGGTGCGCTGACCACCTTCCTGGTCCTGCACGTCGCCGTGGTCGTCCACTACCTGGTCCGCAAGCGCAGCAGGGACTACTGGCGGCACCTGATCGCCCCGGCGCTCGGCTTCGCGATCCTCGCGTACGTGGTGGTCAACGCCAACATCGCGGCCCAGCGGCTCGGCTTCGTCTGGCTGCTCGTCGGCGGGATCGTGCTCGCCGGGCTGATGGCGACCGGGCGCAAGCCCCGACTGGCCGTCGCCGAGGCCGAGTCGGGCCCCGAAGCCTCCGCCGCGAACGCCACGAACGCTACGAACCCCGCGAACGCCGCGAACGCCGCCACCACCCCCGAGGAGAAGAAGTGAGCCTGCCCGAGATCGTCAAGCTGAGCCCGACCCCGGAGGACTACGCCTACACCTTCGGCGGCCGCGCCCCGCTGGTCACCGTCCAGCCCGGCACCGTCATCGAGCTGACCACCGAGGACTGCTTCGGCGGCAAGGTGCGCGGCACCGGCGACCTGCCCAGCCAGGTGTGCGTCTTCCCCTACCTCAACCCGGTCACCGGTCCGATCGCGGTGGCGGGCGCCGAGCCGGGGGACGTCCTCGCGGTGCACTTCGTGGAGATCACCCCGGCCCGGGAGTACGGGATCTCCAGCACCTTCCCGCACTTCGGCGCGCTGACCCCGACCCACACCACCGCGATGCTGCACCCGGCGCTGGAGGAGCGGGTCTGGGTCTACGACCTGGACGTCAAGGCGGGCGTCTGCCGGTTCCGGGCCCGCAACAGCGAGTTCACGGCGGAGCTGCCGCTGGACCCGATGCACGGCACGGTCGGCGTCGCCCCGGCGGCCGGCGAGGTGCTGGCCTCGATCACCCCGGGCGCGCACGGCGGCAACCTGGACACCCCCGAGATGCGGGCCGGCACCACCGCCTACTTCGGGGTCAACGTCGAGGGCGGTCTGGTCGCCATCGGTGACGGCCACGCCCGCCAGGGCGAGGGCGAGGTGTGCGGCACGGCGGTGGAGGCGGCGATGCGCACCACCGTGATCGTCGACCTGGTCAAGGGCGGCGGCCCGGCCTGGCCCCGGCTGGAGAACGACGACTTCCTGATCAGTACCGGCTCCGCCCGTCCGCTGGAGGACGCGTTCCGGATCAGCCAGCACGACCTGGTCGGCTGGACCGGCGAACTGCTCGGCCTGGACCAGCTCGACGCCTACCAGCTGGTCAGCCAGGCCGGTTTGGCGCCGGCGGCCAACGTCTGCGACACCAACTACACGATGGTCGCCAAGCTGCCGAAGAGCCTGCTGGGCCGGGCCCGCGCCTACGACGGGCTGCACGACCGGCTGCGCGAGACCGCCGGGGCGTACCTGCGGCACCGGTGACACGCGGCGCCGGTGACAGCGCGGCCCCCGGTGACAGCGCGGCCCGGTGACAGTGCGACGCCGGGGACAACGCGGCCCCGGGCCCGCGCGTTCAGGCGCGCGGGTCAAGGTCCCGGCAAATCTCACGGACCCCCACCCCGCCCCCACGGCGGGCCCGTCGGCACCCCCACGCCGACGGGCCCGCGGGCGTCTCGGCGGGCCTCCCGGCAGCTGTCCGGGCGCGGTGTCCCGCCGGGCGCCTCACGGGTGCGGCGCGCAGACCAGCAGGTACGGGAGCAGCGGCAGCACCGACACCCCGAAGCGCCAGGCCGGCCGGATCCGTCCGCTCCCCGGACGCGCCAGCCGCCGCACCCGGGCGAGCACCCCGGTGGACGTCGCACCCAGCGCGGCGCCGCCCGCCGGGGCTCCCCGGCCGGGAGCGCCGCCGGTCGCCAACGCGCAGAGCGCGGAGGCCAGTTCGCCCCGCGACACCTGCTCCAGCGCCGCGTCGTCCGCCGCCATCTCCAGCAGCAGCCCCACCTCGGAGCGCCCCAGCCGGGCCAGCGGCAGCGGCCCGAGCAGCAGCGCGAAGGTGTCGGCCGGCATCCGGAACAGGTGGTGGCGGCCGCGGATGTGGCCGTGCTCGTGCGCGACGGCCGCGGCGAGCTGCCGCTCGTCCAGCAGCCGCAGCGCCCCGCGCGACAGCACCACCCGGGAACGGCGCCCGGGCAGGCAGTAGACGGTCGGATGCGCGTGCTCCAGCACCAGCGCGTCCCAGCGCCGGTCCCGTACAGCGACCACGTCCAGCACCGCCTGGTGCCGCCGCCTGGCCCGCCCGGCGCGCAGGCCGACGGCCGTCACCAGGGCGCCGAGCAGCGCCCCGCCGGCGGTGAGCAGCCACCAGTCGTGGGTGTGCGGCGGCACCGGCCCGGCCGGCGCGGCGCCGGGGAGGAGACCGGAGCGGCCGAGCAGACCGGACAGGTCGAGCAGGCCGAGCAGTCCGGCGGGGCGGTGGGCGAAGGGTTCGACCGCGTGGTGGGCGGTGAGCAGCAGGCCCACCGTGAACGAGGCCATCAGCGCGAGCCAGAGCGCCGCGCCCGCCAGCGGACGGGCCTGGAGCCGGGCGGAGCCGGCCAGTCGGCGGGGCAGCAGGACGCCGGTCACCACCAGGTGGAGGCAGAGCAGCGCGAGGGTCACTCGGCGCCCCGGGACTTCACCTGCTCCAGGGCCCTGAGCAGGGCCGATGCCTCGTCCCCGCTGATCCGGTCGACGAAGTGGAACAGCGCGCCCGCCCGGTCGGCGGTGGTCTCCAGCGCTTGGTGCATCAGCTGGGCGGTGTACTCCTCGCGGGTGCAGGTCGGCTCGTACACCCAGGCGCGGCCGACCTTGTCGCGGCGCAGCCAGCCCTTGGTGTGCAGGATGTCCGCGACCGTGGTGACGGTGGTGTACGCGACCGCCCGCTCCCGCTGGAGGTCGTCCACCACCTCGCGCACCGTGGCGGGCCGGCCCCAGGACCAGAAGCGGTTCATGATCTCGGCCTCCAGATCGCCGAACCCCCGTAGCACCGCCCTCTTCTCCCTCGCCGAGCCGACCGTCGGCGCCCTTCGCCCGCCGGAACGCGGCCCATGGTACGGCGAGCGCCGGGCGCCCGCCCCCGGGTGAAGGGGGGCGGACGCCCGGCTGGTGCCCGGGTGGTGGTCGGCCGGTGTCCAAGCCGTGTCCGAGGCCGGCCACCGGCGCCCGGGGCAGGTGCCGCCACTGCTCGGGGCACGTGCCGCCGGTGTCCAGCGCACGCGCAGCCGTTGGCCGGGGCGCGCGCCGCGCTCAGGACAGCCGCCGCCCGAGCGGGACGCGGGAGCGGGTGAGCAGCGCCGCGAGCAGCCCCGCGACCAGCGGCAGCGCCAGCACGATCAGCAGCAGCTCGCCCCAGGGCGCGGTGATCAGCGCCGGCTTGGCCCCGAACCCACTGGCCCGGGACTTCAGCAGCCCCACCGCCGGCACGAACCCGTTGACCGCCCCGAGCAGCGCGCCCAGCAGGGCGATCAGCGTGCACTGGAGGCCCGCCATGGTCCGCCGGATCCGCGGCGGCGCGCCCACGGCGGCCAGGGTGGCCTGGTCCTGCCGGGAGTCGGCGGCCGCCAGGCCGGTGGCGATCCCGGCCGCGCCGAGCACGACCAGCCCGGCGAAGCCGGTGAGCGCCAGGGTGAGCGCGTCGCCCTTCGGCTGGTAACCGCGCTCCACGGTCAGCTGGGCGAGGCGGTCCAGTCGGATGGCGGCGGCCTCGGCGCGCTGCTGCGCCTTGCGGTCGGGTGGGGTAGCGGGCAGCCAGACCGAGCCGGTCGGCCGGGCGGCGAGCCCGAGCCCGGGCAGTGCGGAGGGAAGCACCAGGCCCTGGGCGAAGTCGGCGGCGGCCGGGTCGTCCACCAGCACCGCGTCGACCGGGACCTCCTGGAGCTCCGGCTTGGGCACCTGGCCCGGCTCCAGCGGCGCGCCGCCCCCGCCGCGCAGCAGCAGCACGGCCTTGCCGTCGGCGCCCACCAGGGCCCGGTCGAAGACCAGCAGCTTCCCGGCGGCCAGCGCCTGCTCCGCGGCCTGGTCGTGGACCGCGAACAGGTTGTGCAGCACGGTCACGTCACCGGCGGCCACCCGCGGCGGCGCGCCGAGGCCGCGCCGCTCGACCGGGCCCTTGAGCTGGACGGTGCTGGAGCAGTTCTCGCACCAGCGGTACTCCACCTGGCCGAGGTCGCCGCGCGGGCCGAGCCCGCTCAGCTGCCCCTCCAACTCGGTGCGTTCGTCGGCGAGCCGGGGCCCGTCGATGTGGCTGATCAACTGGACGGCGCCGTACGGGGCCTGTGGCCGGTAGTCGCGCCGGTTCTCGGCGTCGGTGCTGGTGGTGTAGACGCCGATGGCGACGGCGCCGGCCACCGCGGCCATCACCGCGGCCACCGCCGGGGCGGTGCGCGAGCGGTGCCGGGCGGAGTCGCGCAGGGCGAGCCGGGGCCCGAGCGGCAGCCGGCCGGCGGCCCGGCCGATCAGGGCGACCAGCATCGGGGTGCACAGCAGCAGGCCGAGTTCGGCGACCACCGAGCCGCCGAGCACGGTCAGCGTGCGGGTGTCGTAGCCGCCCACGCCCGGCTGGTCGCGCTGTACCGCGCCCGCCCCGTACATCGCGAGCACGGCGCCGAGGGCGAGCAGCGCCACACCGGCGACGGTGACCCAGCGGCTGGGCCCGCGGACGGTGTCCCGGCCGGTGAGCCCGGCGGTGACGCTGCGCCGGGCGGCCTGCAGCGCGGGCAGCGCGGCCGCGAGCAGCGCGGTGACCAGGCCGATCCCGGCGATCGCGAGCAGGTCCAGTGGCGGTACGGCGAAGTGGCCGAAGCGCGCCCCGCCGAACTGCTCGATCCACGGCCGCAGCACCGCGACCGCCGCGGTGCCGAGCACCACGCCGACCACCGCTCCGGTCGCGCCGAGGACCACACCGCCGCCGAGCACCACCGCGCCGACGTGGGCACGGCTGCCGCCGGCCGCGCCGAGCAGGGCGAGCTGGCGGCGCGAGCGGCGGGCGCCGACCGCGAAGGCGGGCCCGGCGAGCAGCGCGACCTCCAGCAGCGCCATGCCGCTGACGGTGGCGACGACCATTTTGGTGTTGTTGGCGGCCGTCGGGTCGCTGTAGCGGTACGCGTCGCGGTAGTAGGGGACGGCCAGCTCGGGTGGCGGGGCGAGCGCCACCGAACGAGCGGTCAGGGTGTAGCCGTGGGCGTTGAACCGCTGGACCGCGGCCCAGTCGAGGGCGGCCCCGGACGGCAGCCGGACCAGCCAGGCGGGCCGGACGGCCGTGGGCTTCGCCGCCGCCGGCCCGCCGGCCGCCAGGGCGGCGCTCAGCGGGTCGATCAACTCGCCCGGCCGGGCGACGAGTTCGACCCTGCCCAGCTCGCCCGGGCGCTCCACCATGCCGGTGATGGTGTAGGTGGTGTGCTCCAGGCCCTGGAGGGTCGTGGTGGCGCCGGGCGCGAGTCCGGAGCGGTCCAGGAAGGCCCGGGTGACGGCCACTTCGTGCGGGGCTTCCGGGGCGCGGCCCTCGACCAGGTCGAGCCGGCCGCGCCAGACCGGGTCGGCGAGGTCGGCCTCGGTGGTGAGGGTGCGGACCAGGCCCTCGGGCGAGGTCGCGCCGGCCTCAGGGCCGGGCCGGGCCGGGGTGAGCGAGCTGCCGGGCGGCAGCAGCGAGGCGACCAGGACGGCCGGATCGGTGCTCGCGCCCTTCTGCTGTTCGGCGGTGGGCTGATCCCCGGGGCGGGGCTGGACGGAGAAGGCGCCGTCCTCGGCGATCGGGGCCTGTTCGACCGGCCGGCCCGGATCGAGCGAGGTGACCAGGGCGTCCGCGCCGCCCACCACCCGCTCGACCCGTTCGGCCGGGGTCAGTTGACCGCTGCGGTGGACCACGTCGGCGCCGGTGACGCCGAGGACGGGCAGCGCGATCATGGCGGCGATCAGCGCGCTGCGGCCCTTGGCGCGCAGTGCGTCACGGCGGGCGATGCGCAGGGCGACCCGCCAGGCTCCGAGCCTCACCGCGCCACCTCGCCGGCCGGGCCCGACGGGAACGCCGCGCCGGACCTGTGCAGCGCGTCGGACGGCTGCACGGCCGTGAGGCGGGCGGAGGCGCGGCGGCCCGGGGTCTCCGAGGCGATCGCGCCGTCCCGCAGGTGGACCACCCGGTCCGCCCAACTGGCGTGGGTCGCCTCGTGGGTGACCATCATGGCGGCGGCGCCGGCGTCGCACCGGGCGCGCAGCACGGCGAGCACCGCCTCGCCGGTGGCCGAGTCGAGGGCGCCGGTCGGCTCGTCGGCGAGGACCAGCCGGCGGTCGCCGATCAGGGCGCGGGCGATCGCGACGCGCTGCTGCTGGCCGCCGGACATGTCGTCGGGGAAGCGGTCGGCGAGCTCGCCGATGCCCAGTTCCTCCAGCGCGGCCAGCGCCTCCCGGCGGGCCCGGCGCCCCGGGACGCCGTCGAGTTCGCGCGGCAGGGCGATGTTCTCGGCGGCGGTGAGGGCCGGGATCAGGTTGTAGTCCTGGAAGACGTACCCGATCGAGCGTCGCCGCAGGTCGGCGAGCTTTCCGCGGCCGAGGCCGCCGAGCGCGACCCCCTCCACCAGCACCTCGCCGCCGCTGGGCTGGTCCAGCCCGCCGGCCAGGGTCAGCAGGGTGGACTTCCCGGAGCCGGACGGGCCCATGACGGCGACGAACTCGCCGGGGTGGACGGCCAGGTCGACGCCGCGCAGGGCGTGTACCTCGGCGGCGCCCCGCCCGTGCACCCGGGTGACGTCGGTCAGGTGCAGGACGGGTGCGGGCCGGGTCGGATCGGTGTGGGACACACTTCCCCCTCGTGAGCTGCTCAACTGCATATGTCGGTGAACTATATATGCCGGAGGACGTGATGCAAGGCGAGATGGTTCCGGGGGCTGGGTGGTCGGATTCGGTCAAACTTCTACAAAGCTGTCGAGGATGTGGGCGGAAACCCGGGCCGGATCGTTCGGGGGCGGTCTATGCTCGGGAAGGTTCACGGCCCCGGGGGTGGGCCTCCCGCCGTGCCGGAAGGCGCGGCACCCGACGTGCGGTCAGATCCGGAGCGCGGCAGGCCTCAGGGCCCGTGCGGCCGTCGCGCGCGCCTCCCCCTCGGCCGCGGCGGCGATGGCCATCATCGAGGTCGTCAGACCGACCGCCACCTGTTCGTACCCTCCTCCCGCGAAGGAGGTGCCGTCGTGCACACCCTGACCACCGTCGAGTTCCTGGTCCGACTCGCCACCGGCGTCGCCTGCGGCGCACTGATCGGCATCGAACGCCAGTGGCGGGCCAGGATGGCCGGCCTGCGCACCAACGCCCTGGTCGCCGCCGGCGCCACCCTGTTCGTGCTGTACAGCGAGGCCGTCGGCGACACCGGCAGCCCCACCAGGGTCGCCTCGTACGTCGTCTCCGGCATCGGCTTCCTCGGCGGTGGCGTCATCCTGCGCGACGGCGCCGGCGTGCGCGGCCTCAACACCGCTGCCACGCTGTGGTGTTCGGCCGCCGTCGGGGTGCTGGCCGCCTCCGGCAAGCTGGAGTTCGCCGTCCTCGGCACGCTCGCCGTGCTCGGCGTCCACCTGGTGCTGCGCCCGGCCGGCCGGCTCCTCGACCGGGCCCCGCAGTCCGGCAGCGACCCGGACTCCACCTGCCGCGCCACCGTCCACCTGGAATGCGACCGCAAGTCCGAGACCCACATCAGGGCCCTGCTGCTCCAGGCCCTCGCCGCCTCCGGCCTCGCACCGACCGGCCTGCGCGCCCGCCGCACCGACAGCGGCGACGCCACCAGCCTGCGGGCCACCGTCGCGATCACCGGCCGGGTGGCCCCGGCGCTCGAACAGGTCGTCACCCGGCTGTCGTTGGAGCCCGGCGTGCGCGATCTGCACTGGCACCTGGACGAGGAGCCGGAGGAGCCCGGCAACCCGGCGCTCGCCTGAGCGGAGGGCCGTCACCCGCTCTCGTCGTCCGCCGTCGTCCGCCGTCGTCCGCCGTCGTTCGCCCGTCGTCCGAACCCCGTCCGATCCCGCTGGAGGCCCGATGCCGACCCCCGACCCCGAACACGGGCCGCTGGTGCCGATGCTGCTGGCGCTGACCGTGGTCACCGGAGTGGTGGACGCGGTCAGCTACCTCGAACTCGGCCACGTCTTCGTCGCCAACATGACCGGCAACGTGGTGTTCCTCGGCTTCGCCCTGGCCGGTGCGGCCAACCTCTCCGCCACCGCCTCGCTGGCCGCCCTCGTCGCCTTCCTGCTCGGTGCCCTGACCGGCGGCCACCTCGCCCGCCGGCTGCCCGGCCACCGCGGGCACCTGCTGACCGCCGCCGTCGCCGCCCAGTCGGCGCTGGTCGCGGCGGCCACGGTGCTGGCGGCCGTGGCCGGCCACACCTCCGACCCGGCCCGCTACACCCTGATCGGGCTGCTCGGCTTCGCCATGGGCGGCCAGAACGCGGTGGTCCGCGCCCTGAAGGTGCCCGACCTCACCACCACCGTGCTCACCATGACCATCACGGCCCTCGCCGCCGACCGCACCGGCCTGCGCCGCCTCGCCTCCGCCGTCTGGATGTTCGCCGGGGCCCTCCTCGGCGCCCTCCTCGTCCTGCGCACCAGTGTCCCCGTCGCCCTCGCCCTGGCCCTGGCCCTCCTCCTCGCCGTCGCCGTCCTCACCCACCGCGCCGCCCGAGCCACCCCCGCCCCCGCCTGGACCCACCCCCGCTGAGCCGCCTCGCCGGTGCGCCGTCGTCCCCTCTGCTTCTGGGGCGTCACCGGCGACTGACGGGCCGGGCCCCGGGCCCGGTCAGTCCTCGCTGCGGTGGCCGGCGCGGCCGCTCCAGCGGGGTTCGAGGCGCGCCCAGTCGGCGGTCCAGGCGGCCTCGCCGCGGCGGTCGAGGGTGTGGAGGCGCAGGCGGAGGGCGAGGACGAGCAGGGCCAGCAGGGCGAGGAGGGCGCCGGCGCCGGTGCAGGCGGCGGAGACGGCGAGGGCCACCCGGTCGGCCGGGGGAGCGGAGGCGGCGCCGGCCGGGTCGACCCAGACGGCGACGTGGCTGCCGGGGACGGCGGAGCGCGGGGCCTGGACGGTGCCGAGGTGCTGGGTGCCGTCGGGGGCGGTCCACGTCGCGTCGACGTCCACCCGGCTGCTGTAGCCGCCGGAGAAGCGGCTGCCGGCGGCGGTGGCGCGGTCGGGCAGGCCGCGGACCACGGCGTCGACCTGCCGCAGCCGTCCGCGGTCCGCGCCGACCTGGTGCTCGGTGCCGCGGTAGAGGAGCAGGGAGCCGCCCGTGGCCAGGACGAGCGCGAGCACCGCGCCGAGGACGGCGCAGAGCCAGGCGCGGGCCCGGGAGCGGTCAAGGGGGCGGGCGAGCGGCTCGTGCCGGGTGCCGACGGCCCGCCGCAGCTGTCGGCCGACACGTCGGGGGAGCGACGCGGGCCGGGCCGGACGGGGGGTGCTGGACACGGTGAGGGCTCCTCAGGGGCGCGGGGACGCGAGGCGGTTACGCCCAAATGTCCACCCGGCGACCCCTCGTGCACAAGACTCGTGCGCGCCCGTAGGACCGCCAGGGCCGCTCGGCCCCGCCGCCGGGACGTTCGGCCCTCGGCACCGACGGTGCGGACCGGGCAGGCTGGAGATCGGCGGCGTCCTCCCGGTGCTTGGGCGCGGCCGTGGCCCGGTTCGGCCGTGGGGGCGCCGGGTCGAGGTATGGGGCAGGGGGTGGTCGTGGGGTCACCCCCTGCCTGTTCCGTGCCGGTCCTCCGCCCGCTCTGCGCCCGTTCCCTGCGGCGAAGCTGACGAACTCCCAGGTCGGGACCGTATTCTGCCCAGCTATACACTCGGGGTATACGCCGGGTGTATGTTTCCCCCATGAGTGTTCCCTTGACCCTCCTGGGGCTGCTGGAGCGTGAGCCGAGCCACGGCTACGACCTCAAGCGCGACTACGACTCCCTCTTCGGCCGCGGCAAGCCCCTTCCGTACGGCCAGGTCTACGCGACCCTCGGCCGACTGGCCCGCGACGGCAAGGTGGTGGCCGGCGAGGCGGAGCCCGGCGACGGGCCCGAGCGCAAGCGCTACGTCATCACCGAGACCGGGGCGACCGAGTTCGAGACCTGGCTCCAGGAGCCGGTCGCACCCGAGCCCAACCTCCAGTCCGTGCTGTTCACCAAGGTGGTGCTGGCCCTGATGCTGGGCCGCGACGCCGAGCACTACCTGGACACCCAGCGCGCCGCCCACCTGCGCCGGATGCGCGAACTCACCGAACTGCGCCGCACCGGCGCGCTGGTGGACGCCCTGCTCGCCGACCACGGCCTGTTCCACCTGGAGGCCGACCTGCGCTGGATCGACCTCACCGCCGCCCGACTGGACGCGCTCGCCGCGGAGGTGAAGGCATGACCACGATCCTGGAGGCCCGCGGCGTCGCCCTCTCCTTCGGCGAGACCCCCGCCCTGCGCGGGGCCGACCTGTCCGTGGAAGCCGGCGAGGTGCTCGCCATCATGGGCCCCAGCGGCTCGGGCAAGTCGACGTTACTCCACTGCCTGGCCGGCATCCTGGTGCCCGACGAGGGAGAGGTGCTGTTCGACGGGCAGCGCCTGGACACCATGCCGGAGGCCCGGCGCAGCGCCCTGCGCCGGGACCGGTTCGGCTTCGTCTTCCAGTTCGGCCAGCTGGTGCCGGAGTTGACGGCCGAGGAGAACGTCGCCCTGCCGCTGCTGCTGAACGGTGTACGCCGTGCCGCCGCGCTGGCCGAGACCCGTCCGTGGTTCGCCCGGCTCGGCCTGGACGGCCTGGAGAGGCGCCGCTCCGGCGAGCTGTCGGGCGGTCAGGCCCAGCGGGTCGCCCTGGCCCGCGGCCTGGTGGCCCGTCCGCAGGTGCTGTTCGCCGACGAGCCGACCGGCGCGCTGGACTCGCTGACCGGCGAACAGGTGATGGAGCTGATGGTCGGTTCGGCCAGGGAGCAGGGCACCACCGTCATCCTGGTCACCCACGAGGCCAGGGTTGCCGCCTACGCCGACCGCGAGGCGGTCGTCCGCGACGGCCGGGCCCGCACCCTCTCCGCCGGAACGGTGGCCTCGTGATCCCCTTCTCGCTCCGACTGGCCGTCAGCGGCGGCCGGGAGGCGGTGGCCCGGCTGCTGATGATCGCGGCGGCGGTCGCGATCGGGGTCGGGCTGCTGCTGTCGAGCCTCGCCAGCCTCAACGCGGTCGACCACTCCAACGGGCGGCTGCTCTGGATGAACACCGGCTCCAAGGGCTGGACCGGGACGGCCCGGGCGGACCCGCTCTGGTGGTACGGCCACGACCACTACTACCAGGGCAAGCGGATCGTCGAGTTCGACGTCGCCCCGACCGGCCCCACCTCGCCGCTGCCGCCGGGCCTCAGCAGGCTGCCGGCCCCCGGGGAGTACTACGCCTCGCCCGCCCTGGCGGAGCTGCTGCGCCAGGCCCCGGCCGTCGAACTGGGCGACCGCTTCGAGGGCCGGCCGGCCGGCACCATCGGGCCCGAGGCGCTGACCTCCCCGGACACCCTGGCCATGGTGGCCGGTCGCACCGTGGACGAGCTCAAGGGCAATCCGGAAGCCAGGCCGGTCACGGCGATCGCGACGGCGATGCCGACCGCGTGCGAGGCCGACTGCTTCGGCTTCGGCGTCCACGGCGACGCCGTGACCCTCGTCCTCAGCGTGGTGATCGGCGCGCTGATCTTCCCGGTGCTGGTCTTCATCGGCACCGCGACCCGACTCTCCGCCGCCACCCGGGAGCAGCGCTTCGCCGCGATGCGGCTGGTGGGGGCGACGCCCCGGCAGGTGTCGGTGATGTCGGCGGTCGAGTCCACGCTCGCCTCGGTGATCGGTACGGTCGCGGGCTTCGGCGTCCACCTCGCGCTGCGCCCGCCGGTCGCCGACATGCGGCTCACCGGGGAGCGGTTCTACCTCGCGGACCTGGGCCTGCACCTGGACCAGGCACTCGTGGTCGCGCTGGGCGTGCCGGTGGCGGCGGCGCTGGCCGCGCGGTTCGCGCTGCGCCGGGTCACCATCTCCCCGCTCGGGGTCAGCCGGAGGGTCACCCCGAAGCCGCCGCGGGCCTGGCGGCTGGTCCCGCTGCTGCTCGGCCTCGCCGAGCTGGGCTACTTCGTCGACAACCGGCCGTCGACCTCCGACGGGCAGGCCGCCGCCTACCTCACCGGGTTCGTGCTGGTGATGCTCGGCCTGGTGATCGCCGGGCCGTGGCTGACCATGGCGGCGGCCCGGGCGGTGGCCCTGCGCACCAGCCGGCCGGCCGCGCTGATCGCGGTGCGCCGACTGGCCGACGATCCGAGGGCGGGCTTCCGCGCGGTGGCGGGCCTGGTGGTGGCCCTGTTCGTGACCAGTGCGACCATCGGCATCATCGGGACCATCGACGCCAACCGGGGAGCCGAGCTGAGTGGCGACCCGGAGGTCCGCAAGTCGGTCGTCGACCTCCCGCACCGGCTGGACTCCGCGGAGACGCTCGGCGCCGTACCGGACTCCCTGGTGGCCTCCGCCCGGGCCGTCCCGGGCTACCGGGGGCTGGTGTCGGCACACGACAACCCGACGCGGATCGGTGCCGACCCGGCCCGACCCCGCTTTCCCGCACCCGCGTTGGTGCTCTGCTCGGATCTGGCACAGGTGCCGGTGCTGGGGCACTGCGCGCCCGGAGCGGCGGTGGCGGCCGTCCCCGTCCAGCAGTTCCTCGACCTCCGGGAGGGCGCGAACCAGGAGTGGCCGACCGCGCCGGTCCCGGCCGCGGAGGCCGCCGCGCTTCCGGTGAAGCTGCTCTACGCGACCACCGACGGCTCCTCCTCGGCCAAGGAACGACTGCGGACCCTGTTCGCCGAGGCCTACCCGAGGTACGAGGCCAGGATGGCCGAGGACTGGGGCACCGAGGCCCAGAAGCGGCTCCAGGCCTGGCGGCAGCTGGCGCACGTGGTGCTGCTGACCACCGTGCCGATCGCCGGGTGCAGCCTCGCGGTGAGCGTGGTGGCCGGGCTCTCGGACCGCCGCCGCCCGTTCGCGATGCTGCGGCTCACCGGGGCACCGCTGCGGCTGCTCCAGCGGGTGATCGGGCTGGAGAGCGCGCTGCCGCTGCTGGCGGTGTCGGCGATCGCGATCGGCACCGGCTTCGCGGCGGCGGCGATGTTCCTCAAGTCGCAGATGCAGTACGACCTGGTGTCCCCGGGCGCGGTGTACTACGGGCTGACCGGCTTCGGGCTGGCCGCCTCGCTCGGGATCATCGCCTCGACGCTGCCGCTGCTGAAGCGGATCACCGGGCCAGAGGCGGCCCGTAACGGCTGATCCCGGCTCCGGCCGGCCCGCTGCCCGCTGCCCGCTGCCCGCTGCCCCGTGCCGCCCCGTCGCCCGCCGTCAGCGGGCGACGGGGTAGCCGTGCGTCCCGTCCGCCCGCGCCACGTCCAGCCCGGGCAGCCAGCTGCCGAGGACCAGCGCGGACGGGTAGAACATCGGCTCCGGCAGCGCGTCCACCGGGAAGCGCTCCCAGCCGGCGCAGGCGTGCGGCTCGGTGACCAGCGCCTCGGCCAGGCTGGGCGGCGCCAGCACGGCGGCGGTCAGCCGGGGCCGGCCGAGTTCGTGGTCGAGGTGGACGGCGAGCACCCGCATCGCCGCGGCGGGCAGCACGATGCCGGTCTCCTCGGCGAGTTCGCGGGCCGCGGTCTGCTCGAAGGACTCGCCGAGGTCGACCTTGCCGCCGGGCAGGCTCCAGGTGGGCGGCTCGCCGGCGGTGATCCGGCGGCCGAGCAGCACCCGGCCGTCCCCGGTGGGCACGACGATCCCGGCTCCGAGCAGTGGCGCGGTCGGCGGGGACGGTGCGGTGGGTACGGTCGGTGCTGTGCTCAACTCGCCATCTCCTTCAGTCGGTTACCAGTTGGCGCGCTCGTAGTCCTTGAGGAAGCAGCCGTACAGGTCCTCGCCCGCCTCGCCGCGCACGATCGGGTCGTACACCCGGGCCGCGCCGTCGACCAGGTCGAGCGGGGCGTGGAAGCCCTCGTCGGCGAGACGCATCTTGTCCGGGTGCGGGCGCTCGTCGGTGATCCAGCCGGTGTCGACGGCGGTCATCAGGATGCCGTCGGTCTGGAACATCTCCAGCGCGCTGGTGCGGGTGAGCATGTTGAGCGCGGCCTTGGCCATGTTGGTGTGCGGGTGGCCGGCGCCCTTGTAGCCGCGGGAGAACACGCCCTCCATGGCGGAGACGTTGACGACGTACTTGCGGCGGGAGCCGGAGGCGGCCATCGCCGGACGCAGCCGGCTGATCAGGATGAACGGCGCGGTGGAGTTGCAGAGCTGGACCTCCAGCAGCTCCATCGGGCCGACCTCCGAGACGGTCTGCACCCAGCTGTTGGTGTCGGCGAGGTCGGGCACCAGGCCGCCGGCGTCGATCGCGGTGCCGGCCGCGATCCGGGCGGGCGTGGCGGAGCCGGTGACCAGGGCGAGCGAGGTGACGTCCTCGGCGGCCATCCGCTGCGGGTCGCCGCTCGCCTGGTGGGGGAGGGCGGGCAGGTCGACGCTGCCGCTGCCGAAGCGGCCGATCGTGGTGGCCTGCGGCAGCTCGCCGGCCGGCAGCGGTGCGGACTCGGCGTTGACCAGCTCGCGGTAGGACTCCGGCGGGCGGCGCACGGTCTGCGCGGCGTTGTTGATCAGGATGTCCAGCGGGCCGTCGGCGGCGACCTCGTCGGCCAGCGCCATCACCTGGGCCGGGTCGCGCAGGTCGATGCCGACGATCTTGAGACGGTGGATCCACTCGGCGCTGTCCGGCATCGCCTTGAAGCGGCGGATCGCGTCGTTGGGGAAGCGGGTGGTGATGGTGGTGTGGGCGCCGTCGCGCAGCAGCATCAGCGCGATGTACATCCCGATCTTGGCGCGGCCGCCGGTGAGCAGCGCGCGCTTGCCGGTGAGGTCGGCGCGGGCGTCCCGGCGGGAGCGGTTCTTGACCGCGCAGTCCTGGCAGAGGTTGTGGTAGAAGGCGTCGACCTCGACGTACCGCTGCTTGCAGGTGTAGCAGGAGCGCGGGCGCTCCAGGATGCCGGCGATCTCGGTGGTGGTGACGGTGGTCAGGCCGAAGGCGCCGGCCGTCTCGTCGTCGATCCGGGTGGGCGCACCGGTGGCGGTGCGGGCGGTGACCGCCCGGTCGTTGGCGGTCTTGCGGGCTCGGGTCTCCTGGCGGCGGCGCTGCTTGAGGGTGCGGAATATGCCGCCGACGGCCTGGCGGACGGTGATCGCGTCCGGGTGGTCCACGTGCAGCTCGTCCAGCTCGGCGAGCACCTCCAGGCAGAGCCTCAGCCGCTCGGGGTCGAGGCCGGGACCGTAGTCGATCTCCTCCTCGCCGCCCTCGATCCGGTCCTGCTCGATGTCCGTCTGCCCGATGTCGGTCTGCCCGATGCCCACGCCTGCTGTCGCTTTCCCGTTCGCCACGCCCACACGCGTGAAGCCATGCCCGTTACCGCGTGAATGCTACGGGAGCGCTCCGGACCGGGGCGAAAACCGGACGTCGGAGGGGGTCTTTGGATGATCCTCCATGTCTACGCGCGGAGCATTGATCACGGTTTGTGGACAGCCCCAGCAATGCTCCTCGAACTGGCTTTTGCCTCCACCCTCACGGAGAATCGAACGCTGGGTGCCGGGCGCCCGAGTGCGCTCCGGCGGCATCGCCGCAACCGCACCCGAGGTGTATCCCCCCAGCCAGAGAGCCCTTCTTCATGCGCTTCCTGAACGACCTCAAGCCCTCGTACGACCTCACGTACGACGACGTCTTCATGGTCCCCAGCCGTTCCGCCGTGGGCTCCCGGCAGGGCGTCGACCTCTCCTCCAACGACGGCACCGGCACCACCATCCCGCTGGTCGTGGCCAACATGACCGCCATCGCCGGCCGCCGGATGGCCGAGACCGTGGCCCGCCGCGGCGGCCTGGTCGCCATCCCGCAGGACATCCCCACCGAGGTCATCGCCGAGGTCGTCTCCTGGGTCAAGCAGCGCCACCTCGTCTTCGACACCCCGATCACGCTCGCCCCCGGCGCCACCGTGGCCGAGGCGATGTCGCTGCTGCCCAAGCGCGCGCACGGCGCCCTCGTGGTGGTCGAGGACGGCAGGCCGGTCGGCGTGGTCACCGACTCCGACTGCCAGGGCGTGGACCGCTTCACCAGCCTGGCCGACATCATGTCCCGCGAGCTGCTGGTGCTGGACGAGGGCATCGACCCGCGGACCGCCTTCGACAAGCTCACCGAGGCGCACCGCAAGCTCGCCCCCGTCGTGGACGGCGAGGGCCGGCTGGTCGGCATCCTCACCCGCAAGGGCGCGCTGCGCGCCACCCTGTACACCCCGGCCGTGGACGCGGCCGGCAAGCTGCGGATCGCCGCCACCGTCGGCATCAACGGCGACGTCGCGGGCAAGGCCAAGGCGCTGATCGACGCCGGTGCCGACGTGCTGGTCGTCGACACCGCGCACGGCCACCAGGAGTCCATGATCAGCGCGCTGCGCGCGGTGCGCGGCCTGGACCCGCAGATCCCGATCGTGGCCGGCAACGTGGTCTCCGCCGCCGGCGTCCGCGACCTGGTCGAGGCGGGTGCCGACATCCTCAAGGTCGGCGTCGGCCCCGGCGCCATGTGCACCACCCGGATGATGACCGGCGTCGGCCGGCCGCAGTTCTCCGCCGTCCTGGAGTGCGCCGCCGAGGCCCGCCGGCTCGGCAAGCACGTCTGGGCCGACGGCGGCGTGCGCCACCCGCGCGACGTCGCGATGGCGCTGGCCGCCGGCGCCTCCAACGTGATGATCGGTTCCTGGTTCGCCGGGACCTACGAGTCCCCGGGCGACCTCCAGACCGCCGCCGACGGCCGCCAGTACAAGGAGAGCTTCGGCATGGCCTCGGCCCGCGCGGTGAGCAACCGCACCGCCCAGGACTCCTCGTACGACCGGGCCCGCAAGGCGCTGTTCGAGGAGGGCATCTCGCACTCCCGGATGTTCCTCGACCCGGCCCGGCCGGGTGTCGAGGACCTGATCGACTCGATCATCGCGGGCGTCCGCAGCTCCTGCACCTACGCGGGCGCCGGCAGCCTGGAGGAGTTCCACGAGAAGGCCATCGTGGGCATCCAGAGCGCGGCGGGCTACGCCGAGGGCAAGCCGCTGCACTCCAGCTGGGCCTGATTGCCGCGGGCCGTCCGGTTCCTCGCCTCGGGAAGCCGGACGGTTGCGGCTGCGGTTGTGCTTGCGGTTGCGGCCGGTGCGGGGGCGGGGTGCCCGGTGCCCGGGAGGGTGTCCTGGCCGTCCTCCGGCCCGGTGTCCCCGGTGCCCCCGTTGGCCCCGGTGTCCCCGGTGCCCGGCTCGGGTGGGAACAGGGACCGGAGCGGGAGCAGCAGGGCGCGGCCGAGCAGTCCGACCGAACCGTCCAGCGCGGTGGCGAAGGCCCGGGCGGCGCCCGGCAGGTGCCGCAGGCCCCACAGGGTCTCGACGGTGCCCCAGGCGCTCTCGCGGGCGGCCCCGACCGACCAGGCGCCGAGCAGGTGGGTGAGCGGCTCGGCGAGCTCCAGCAGGTCGGGCCCGGGCATCAGCTGCTCCCGGGCGGCCGTCTCCACCTCGGCCAGCACCCGGTTGATCCGGCGGTAGTCCTCCTCGACGTCGGCCGGCCCGCAGCCCCGGCGGCGGCAGGTGTCCACGACGGCCAGCGGCAGGTCGTGCTGGATGTGGGCGGTCATTCCGGCCATCGCGAACTGCAGCGGGTGCACGCCCGGGTGGGCGCGCAGCGCGAACAGCGGCCGCCAGCAGGCGGGTGGCTCCTGCCCGGCCGCGTCGGCGGCCACGGCCCGCAGGTACCGCCGGGCGAACACCACGTCCAGCTCGGCCACCGCCGACGGGTCGGCGAAGTACCCGGCGCCCAGCCGTTCGAGGACCGCCTCCGTCACGGTGAGGTAGAGCCGGTCGAAGACCGCCACCCCGTCGGCCGGGGGCAGCGCCGCCCCGATCTCCCGCAGTCGGCCGACCACCTGCTCGATCGTCTCCGCCTCCGCGTTCACCGCCGTCGTACGATCCACCGCCGTGTCGGGCATGTGCCACCCTCCGATGTCGATCGTGCACTGATCGCATCATCGTGACAGCGTGGGCGGGCACTCCAGTGGACGCGGCCCGCGTCCGTCGAGCCGGTGTCGCACCGTCAGGCCGATCCCGCCGTGACATGGCGTCGACTTGGTGACGGCGTTACGGGGTCTTTGCCTATCGCCCACCTCCTGTCATGATCCCTGACCGTGATCAATCGTCGAACCCTGATCGCCGCGCTCGCCGCGGCCCCGGCCCTCAGCACCCTCGGCGCCGCCGTGGGAAGCACCCCCGCGAGCGCCGCCGCCGACCTCTACCCCTCCAACACGGCCCTCTACGCCAGCTCGACCGTGGTCGAGGGCGTGGACTACGGCCGCCGCTACCGCAGGCACCTGATCGACGATCAGAGCCTGCAGAGCCGTACGCCGTTCGTCCGGACCACCGTCATCGCCCCGCACGGCGGCGGCATCGAGGTCGGCACCTCCGAACTGTGCCTGGCCATCGCCGGCTACCACCCGGCCGACCTCACCCCGACCCCGGCCGCCGGGCCGGTGCACGACTTCTGGATGTTCGAGGGCCTGCGCTCCTCCAACAACAGCGAACTGCACGTCACCTCGACCCACTGCGACGACGCGGTGGCCCGCGCCATGTGCGCCGGCAGCCGCAACGTGGTGTCGCTGCACGGCTGCACCGCCGCCCAGGCCGGCCTGGAGGCCGGCGCCCAGGCCGTGCTCGTCGGCGGCCTGAACGCCACCCTCCGGCAGTACCTGATGGAGGAGTTCGCGGCGGCGGGCATCCGGGCCGTGACCGCCTCCGGCGAGGAGGAGATCGCGGGCATCTCCCCGGACAACATCTGCAACCGCAGCCTGCTCGGTATGGGCGCCCAGCTGGAGATGACCACCGACCTGCGGGTCGCGATGTTCGCGCCGGGCAAGAACACCCGCGCCGAGCGGGCGACCAACACCCTGCCGCTGTTCTGGAGCTACACGAACGCGGTCCGGACCGCGATCCAGCGGCTGGAGGCGGGCCAGCCCGTCCTCTGACGGCTCGGGCAGCCGGCTGCGCGCGCCGCAGCCGGCGTCAGCCCAGCTCGTACTCCAGGACGTAGGTGTGGGTGCCGGACTCGTCGACGGTGAGCCGGAACTCCCCGGTGATCCCGGCCGGCTCGCCCGTGCCCGTGCCCGGCACCACGCGTATCGTCGTGCCGGTCGTGCCCCAGGCCGCGTGCTGGAGCACGAACGAGCCCTCGCGCCCGCCCAGTTCACCCGTCACGTGCTCCACCGCGACGTACGAGGCCGGGCTGCCGGTGGGGCCCGCGACCGAGAGCATCCGCACCTCGCTCGCCCCGCTCAGCCCGCCGGTGAAGGTCCTGGCGATGCCGACCCGCCCGAAGGACGCGCCCTCCCGCTCCTCCGTCTCCACCGGCTCGAACGCCGTCAACTCGAACGACCCGCTTGCCCTGCTCCCCATGACACCGTCCCCTCGTCGACCGTCGACATCCTGGGCGGCCGGCTCCCCGCCGACCGTGAACCGAGCCTTGCACACGGCACTGACAATCGCGTCCGGCCGCTTCCCGGAGCCGCCGGCGCGGCCCGGTCACGGCTCCCAGCGGATCGCCAGCACCGCCGCGTCGTCGGCCAGCCCGGCGTCCCCGACCCAGCCGCCGACGTCCGCCAGCACGGAGTCCAGCAGGTCCGCCGGGGTGCTGCCGTGCAGGCCGGGCAGCTGTTCCGTGATCGGGTAGAAGCGGCCCCCGGCGTCCCGGGCCTCCGACACCCCGTCGGTGTGCAGGAGCAGCAGGTCGCCCGGCTCCGGGTCGAACCGCCGGTCCGGGTACGCGTCGCCGGTGAGCCCGAGCAGCCCCAGCGGCGGCGCCGGGAAAGGGGGCCCCAGCTCGCTCACCCGGCCCGCCCGGCGCAGCAGCGGGGGCGGATGGCCGCAGTTCACCAGTCGCACGGGCCCCCGGTCCGGCGCCACGTCGAGCAGCAGCGCGGTGGCGAACCGTCCCTCGTCCCGCTGCCGGGCGGCGAGCGCCGCGTCCAGCCGCTCGGCGAGCCGCCCGGGGTCGGGCTCGGTCCGTGCGGCCTCCCGGAACACCCCGAGGACGTCCGCCGCCGTCTCCACCGCCGGGAGGCCGTGCCCCTGGACGTCCCCGAGCAGGATGCGCACCCCGAAGCGGGTCTCCTCCACGGCGTACAGGTCCCCGCCGATCCGGGCCTCGGCGGCCGCCGCCACGTACCGCACGGCCAGGCGCAGCGGCCCGATCCGCTCCGGTGGCGGGCGCAGCAGGGCCCGCTGCGCCGCCTCGGCCACCGTCCGGACCTGGAACAGCTCGCGCTCGCGGGCCGCCACCAGGACGACGCTGGCCGCGCTGGCCAGGGTCGCGGCGAGCACCGTGATCAGCGCGGTGACGTGCACCCCGGTCGGCAGATCGGTGTTGGTGGACTCCAGCAGCCCGACCGCGAGGACGGCGATCGCCCCGGCGATCAGCGGCACCCGGGCCGTGCGGGTGGCCGCTCCGGCCAGCACCGGCGCCACCGCGAGGACGGGGGAGAGCGTCGTGCCGGGGCCGGTCACCAGATCGGCCACGACGGCGCCGACCAGCAGCGCGAACGAGGCGTACAGCAGCAGCCGGGCGCGTCGCGGCACGTGCAGCGGCGGCATACCGGCCGAGCCGTCGGCGGCGGTCACGCGTCCTCCAGAGCTGAGCGGCTGAGCGGGCCTACCGTCCACTCTGCTCTGCGCCCCCGCGGGCGGCACCTCGGACGAGGACGGCCGGGCGCACCCGACTAGGCTGGGCCGCGAGATGAGACGAAAGAGCCGCCGCCCGGCCTCCCCCCTCCCACAGCGCAACGGCGTGGACCCGGTGCACCTGCGGCTGCCGGCCGAGGGTCCCTGGCCGACCGTTCGCGCCCACCTGGTCGAGCGGCTGCCGGCCGTGGCGGCCGAGCGGATCGACGCGGCGTTGCACGGGCGGGAGATCGTCGGCGAGGACGGGCCGGTCGCGCCCGACGCGCCGTTCCGGCCCGGCGCGCACCTGTGGTTCTACCGGGACCTGCCGGACGAGGTCCGCGTCCCGTTCGACCTGGAGGTGCTGCACCGGGACGATCACCTGGTCATCGTCGACAAGCCGCACTTCCTGGCCACCACCCCGCGCGGCAGGCACGTCGTCGAGACGGCCCTCTCCCGGCTGCGGCACGCCCTCGACCTGCCCGCGCTGAGCCCCGCCCACCGGCTCGACCGGCTCACCGCCGGCCTGGCCATGTTCGTGGTCAGGCCGGAGGACCGCGGCGCCTACCAGACCCTCTTCCACGACCGGCTGGTCCGCAAGGAGTACCGGGCCGTCGCCCCCTACGACCCGGCGCTGAGCCTGCCGCGCACCGTCCGCAGCCACATCGTCAAGGAACGGGGCGTGATCGCGGCCCGCGAGGTCGACGCCCCGCCGAACAGCGAGAGCCGGATCGATCTGCTCGACCACCGCGACGGCCTCGCCCGCTACCGGCTCCGCCCGCTCACCGGACGCACCCACCAGCTGCGCCTGCACATGTGCGGGCTCGGCGTGCCGATCCTCGGCGACCCGGTCTACCCGGTGGTGCTGCCCGAACCGGCTCCGGACGACTTCCGCCGCCCGCTCCAGCTCCTCGCCTCCGCTGTCGAGTTCACCGACCCGCTGACCGGCCGCGAGTGCCGTTTCGAGAGCCGCCGCACCCTGTCCGCCTGGACCGACCCGGAGGGCTGGGCTCTCGGCGCGTCCTAGGTTCGGCGAACGACGGGCCCCTGGGCCCGGTGGCCGATCCGCCGCCCGGCCCGTGGCGCGATCGCGGGGCCGTGAACGCGGCACTGCCCACCGCTCCGCACTCCTCGGGAGTCTCGCGGGCCCCGGGTGCCCGCGAGACCGGCTCACGACCGTGATCACAGGAAGTCGAACGCCGGGATGCCCGACAGGGTCAGGCCCGGACGCCGACGCGGTGCCCGTGGCGGTATCGACCGTGCTGCCGCTGCCGCCGTCGACCCGTTCCGGACGCCGACGATCCGGACCGGCCGGCTCCGAACCCGGAGGCATCCGAGGACGAGTCGGTCTCGTCCGACTCCTGGTCGGAGTCTTCCGGCGCTGAGGCCAGCACGTCGATCCGGCCCATCTGGCCGTGCGAGGAGTGCACCATGTGGTGGCAGTGATAGACGTACTGGCCCGGGTAGTCGCCCCAGGTCATGGCGATCCGGACGGTCTCGCCCGGATTGATCGGGACGGTGTCCTTCAGCCCGGCCTCGGCCGGGCCGACCGGCTCCCCGTCGCGGTCCAGCACCCGGAACCGCACCAGATGGGTGTGGAAGGAGTGGGGGGCGTGGAAGACCCCGGCCGGCTTGCGGGTGAGATGGTTGTGGATCGTCCAGATCTCGCTGGAGCCGAGGGTGGTCCGCACGTCGGTCCGGTCCGGGTCGTACTTGCGCCCGTTGATCCTGGTGTCCGGGAAGGTCGTCAGCCAGAACTCCCGGTGCACCGTCGCCTCCGGGACCGGCGGCAGGGTGGCCAGGACGTCCGGGATCCGGCTACGGTCCTCGGCCTCCCGGGTGATGTCGAAGCGCAGCACCTCGGACCGCTCGGTCTCCAGCGCGGCCGTGTTCTCCAGTACCACCGATTCGCCGACCGGGTAGCGGGCGAAGTCCACCACGATCTCGGCGCGTTCGGCGCCGGCCAGGGTCAGTTCCTCCAACTGCACCGGCCCGGCGAGCAGCCCGCCGTCGGAGGCGATCTGGGTGAACGGCTCGCCGTCGGCGAGGCGCAGCGATACGTGGCGGTTGGGTGAGACGTTGAAGACCCGCAGGCGGTACTTGCGCGCCGCCACCTCGAAGTAGGGCCGCTCCTTGCCGTTGACCAGCATGTGCGGGCACTCGTACGGGTCGGTGTAGACCAGCCTGCCGTCCGTCTCGATCCGGGCGTCCCGGATCAGCAGCGGGATGTCGAACTCGCCGCTCGGCAGCGGCAGGCCGCTCTCGTGCGGGTCGCTGAGCAGGTAGGCGCCGGCCAGACCGCGGTAGACGTTCTCGGCCTCCAGCTGGTGCGCGTGGTCGTGGTACCAGAGCGAGGCGGCCACCTGTTCGTTGGGGTAGCGGTACTCGCGGGTCTCGCCGGGCTCGACGAGGTCCATCGGCAGGCCGTCGTACCGCGACGGCACATTGCCGCCGTGCAGGTGGACGGAGGTGTGCACGCTCAGGTCGTTGGTCTGCTGGACCACCACCTCCCGGCCCTTGACCGCCCGGATGGTCGGACCGGGGAAGCAGTCGCCGTAGGTCCGGACGGTGGTCAGCAGCCCCTTGACGATCTCCACCTCCGTCTCGGCCATCCGCAGCCGGTACAGGTCCGAGGAGTCTGTCCGCGACACCGGACTCAGCACCGGGGGCACCCGCATGGCGTGTTCGAAGGGGACGATCCGGGCGGCCC
The DNA here is from genome assembly GCF_043201465.1 of Kitasatospora sp. NPDC048298. Classification (NCBI taxonomy): domain Bacteria; kingdom Bacillati; phylum Actinomycetota; class Actinomycetes; order Kitasatosporales; family Streptomycetaceae; genus Kitasatospora; species Kitasatospora sp. NPDC048298. The sequence goes on along the minus strand of NZ_JBICYZ010000031.1, from coordinate 72,303 downwards.
GCCTCCTGGGCCCCGACCTGGCCGGACCGGCCGGCAGTGCGGCCGGCGCGGCATGGGCCGGGCTCGGTGTGAGGCCCCATGGGAAGAGGGCGACCACAGGGCCGCCTATGGTGGCGGCCCTGAGGAGGTCTCGTCGGTTCAGCATCCTCGGTTTCTCCGTCCAGGACTCGGCGGTCGGTACGCCGCCAAGCGGGTGGTCGCCGGTCGTGGCCTCCGTCCGCCCCGCCCAGCGGCTGCTGCGCCCACGACGGCGCACGGCCGGGCGTTGCGGATCGTGGCAACAGTGCTGCGCTCCGTCACCGCCCATCGGGCTCAGTATCAGTGAGCTTCGTGCGCTCCGCATCGCGACCGAACCTGCCGGGAACCAGGGCGCCCCCCTCGGGACGGCCGGCGGCCACTTGGCGCGGGGGCGGGGGGAGTCCCGGGTGCGCTCCCGGCAGCCGGCCGCGCTCGTCGGACATGGCCGAGGCTTGCCACCGGCGCCGGTCGGTCAGGCGGTGGCCGGCACGACATTGGTGGCGGCGACCGCGGGGCGGACCGCTCTGGCCAGGGCCACGGCATCGCCCTCGGCCCAGATGTGGGTGAAGAAGAGGCGCGGTTCGTCCGTCAGACCGTGGTTGTGGAGTTCGACCAGGTCGATACCGCCCCGCCGCAGCGCCGCGTGCGCCTCCTGGACCTCGGCGGCGACCATGGAGAGGTCGCCGCTGAGCGCGGCCCGTCCCCCGCCGAGCGGCTGGAAGTTGAAGGCCGAGGTCGCGCCCAGGCCGGCCGGCAGGACGTGCCCCTCCTCCATGATGGTCTCGCGGCGGACGAAGACGCAGGCGTAGACGTCCTCGCTGCTCGTGCCCTTGGCGCCCAGCGCGGCATCGATGCCGGCGGTGTCCAGATCGAGGGGGCAGGGCGGGTGGGGCCGGTACGGGTGGGGCGGTGGAGTGCCGGTGGAGTCGAGCGCGGTCCGCAGCCCGCGGGCCAGTGCCGCGGCATCATGGCCGTGTGCGCAGACATGGGTCCACCAGACGTCAGGAGTCTGGGCCGGCAGGTGTTTGTGGATGGCGGTCTGGGCGATCCCGTGGGCATGGAGGGCGTCGGTCAGGGCCGGCAGTTCATCTGCGGTGACCACCAGATCGCCCATCAGCAGCGTGCCGCCGTCGTCGTACTGGGCGAAGGAGACGTGCGAGCCCAGTGCGAGCCCGGGGCTGACGACGACGCCGCGGCTGACCACGTGCAGGTCGTGCCGGGGGAAGGGCGTGTGGTGGTAGGTCCCGCGGATGAGCCGGCCCGGCCGGCCGAGAGCCCGCACGACGTCGACCCAGTCCGCCTCGGTGGTGGGCACCGGGGTGGGCACCGGCACGGCCGGCTGACCACCGCCGGGAGCACGGGCTGTAGCCGACTGTGCGGCGGTGTCACATCCCAGGCCGACCAGCACCGGCGCCAGCCCGGCCGCCGCCAGCAGCGGCCGTCGTGGGACAGTGGGGGGAATACTCTTCCCGGGCGTTCCGTCTCCGATCTTCACAGGCACACCTCCAGAGCCGAAGGCAAACACAGGAGTCGGTCCCCGCGTTGTTGCCACGGCGGTGCGCCGGCACCGACCCCCGTCCGGATCGACCGGTCGGAGTACGCCGGCGGCCGGACGGGCGGCCGGATGGAGGAGCGGGGGCACGGGACGGTAGCCACCCGACAGCGCCACCCGGCACCCTGGGCGATCGGACCCACGACGGCCTCGACCGGCCCGGCCCCGGAAGGTGGAGCGCTCTCCTTCGCGCGTCAGGAATCGGGCGATGCCCAGGTGCCCAGGGACATCTCGGCGGTGATACCCGGGCCGAACCCGGCCAGCAGCCCGTGGTGGCCGTCGAGAGCCGACCTCTCGTCGAACATCCGGGCCAGGGCGTCGAGCACGACCGCACTGGCGATGTTGCCGTACTCGGTGAGGGTGGCCCGGCTGAAGCGGAACGCCTCGGACGGCACCTCCAGGAAGTGGCTCAGGTCGTCCAGGATCCGTGGGCCGCCGGCGTGGACGATGTAGAAGTCCAGCATGCCCACGTCCCAGTGGTGCTGCTCCGCCACCGCACGCAGGGCCGGGCTGAGGGGCTCCATCGTCCCCGGCACCCGTCTGTCCAGCTGGAAGTGGAACCCGGTGGAGCGGACCGCGTAGGAGATCCACTCCTCGGTGTGCGGGATGAGGTAGGAGCCGTTACGCTCCAACCGGATCCCGGTCCCGCCCTCGCCCCGGACCACGGCGGCGGCGATCCCGTCGCCGAACAGGCCGTTGGACAGCAGCGATCCCACGCCCAGGTCGGTGGGCTGGTAGCACAGCGAGCAGAACTCGCAGGCGACGATCAGCACGTTGGCGCCCGGGTAGGCCGAACAGAAGTCATGGGCCCGGTTCACCGCCGCACCGCCGGCCGCACAGCCCAGTTGTGCGATCGGCAGCTGCCGGGTCTCCGGCCGGAAGCCCAGCTTGTTGATCAGCCACGCCGTGAGCGACGGCATCATGAAACCGGTGCACGACACATAGACGATCAGGTCGATCTGTGACGGCTCCACTTGGGCATGTTCGAGGGCCCTGAGCACGACCGTCGGGACGCGGGCCCTGGACTCGGCCTCGAAGACGGCGCTCCGCTCGTCCAGCCCCGGGTGCTTCAGCACCACGTCGATGGGTTGGATCAGATGCCGCTTCCGCACTCTGGTGTTCTTGATGAGGCGCAACGCCAGATCGAGCTGGGGATGGTCGGGGTGGAGTCGGCGTGCCAGTTCGAGGGTTTCCTCGTTGGTGATGACGTGCTCTGGCACAGCTATCGCCGGTTTGCACAGAACGGCCATGGGACTGCCTCCTGACGGGCGGAGTTCCCGGTGCGACCCCGGCCGGGCGGGGAGTTCATCACTCGACGGCAGCCGCTGCGAGCCGGACGCGTCGAGACGGCGAGGCGGCGGGACTCACCGGGCGGGGCCCAACAGCACGGCGGACGAGCCGGCAGGGCGAGGATCGGATGCTCGCCGTGCGGGCGGTCGTGTCGGCCGCGAGTTGGTTCGAGCCACGTCATCCCAATGTACGGAAGGTGGGTTCGGCGCGCACGTCGGCCCGCGCACCTCCGAGGTGCGCGGGCCGACGTGCGCGGCGATGCCGGAAGCGGGGTGGCGGCAGACCGGCGCCGGAGCGTGGGGGCACCGTCACCAGGTGACGGGCAGCGCCAGCGGATAGCGCCAGATCGACGTGGTGTTCCACGCCAGCTCCGCGGCCGGCTTCGCCAGCGCGATCCTGGGGAAGCGCTCCAGCAGGGTCCCGAGGGCGACTTCGAGTTCGGTGATGGCCAGCGGTTGGCCGAGGCAGTGGTGCGCGCCCCAGCCGAAGGTCATGTGGGAGGGGCTGGTCCGCTCCAGGTCCAGCTCGTCAGGCCGGTCGAACCTGCGGCCGTCCCGGTTGGCGGTCAGGTAGGAGACGTGCACGATGTCCCCCGCCGGGATCGTCACCCCGCTCAGCTCCACGTCCTCAAGGGCCACCCGGGGGATGCCGACGCCCTTGCGGAAGGGGATGAAGCGCAGCATCTCGTGGATCACCTGGGTGAGCATCTCGGGCCGCTCGCGCAGGACGGCGCGCACGTCGGGCCGGGTGAGGATGGTGTACGAGAGGTTGCCGAGCTCGTACGTCGTGGTGTCCTGGCCGGTGATCAGCAGGACCATGGCCATCACGGTGAGTTCCTTCTCGTCGAGGACCTCGTCGCCGTCGCGGGCCGTGGCCAGGGCGCTGATCAGGTCGTCACCGGGGTTCCTGCGCCGTTCGGCCGTCAGCTCGGCGAAGTACGCCCGCAGGTCGGCTTTGGCCCGCACCGCGTCCGGCTTGTTGGCCAGGCCCACGTTCATCATCGTCCGGGCGTTGGCGCGCAGTTGTGCGCTGTCGGCCTCGGGGATCTCCAGGACCTCGCAGATCGTGATCAGCGGGAGCGGGTGGGCCAGGTGCTCCATGAGGTCGGCCGGGGAGCCCTGGTCCCGCATGCGGTCCAGCAGCTCGTTCACCACGTGCCGGGTACGGTCCCTCATCCGCTCGATGTGGTCGGCCGTGAAGCCCTTGGACACCAGGCTGCGCAGGCGGGCGCTGGCAGGCGGGTCCATGACGTTGATCGCCTCGGCCTGGACGATCGGCTCGGGAGTCATGCGCGGAAAGTCCCGGCCGACGACGGCGTGCCGGCTGAAACGCCGGTCGGTGGTCACCGTACGCACGTCGTCGTACCCCGTGACGAGCCAAGCCTCCCCCTCGCCGTAGGGGAGGCGGATGCGGCTGACCGGTGCCTCGTTCATGAGCTGCCGGAGCGTCGGGTCGAACTCGAGGGCCTCGGCGAAGTCGAACGGGCAGTTCCGTGGGCTGGAGTCGGTGGACATGCGGACCTCCGGGTCTGGGCCGTGCAGGCCGGATGGGAAGGTGGATGGAACGGGCGGAGCACCGGTACCCGCTCGGTCGGCCGTACACACTGGTGGACGTGCGGGACCGCCGGTAATTCATCCGGGCTGATCAGCGGCAGGAGCGCCGGTACCCCGCGGACGGCGATCCGGCAGCGGACGATCCGGCGATCACGGCCGCCGGGTACGGCGTCCCCGTCCGGCCGACCCGGCCCGGGTGGCCCTGCCCTCCACGCACGATGTCGCCCTGGCCGCCGGGCGCCGGTCCGCCGCGGCATCGACCACGTCCCGCACCGGTCTCGGCGGCGCCGCCGACGCCGACACCAGGCCCGCACCACCCACGGCAAACGCCGAGGCCACAGTCCTGGAACCGAACCCCGTCACGTGGACACCGTCGCAGTACTAGGCCCAACGAACGACGGGATCCCCGGCCCGGTGGCCGATCCGCCGCCCGAGCCCGCGGCGCGATCGTGGGGGCATGAACGCAGCACAGCGCACCGCCGCACCGCACGCCGCCCCCGTCGCCCTGGTCACCGGAGCCTCTCGCGGCCTGGGCCTGGCCCTCGCACGCGCCCTCGCCGCCGACGGCTGGCAGCTGGTGATCACCGCCCGGGACGCGGCCGAACTCGCCGCCGCCGCGGCCGACCTGGCCGCCGTCACCAAGGTCGTCGCCCTGTCCGGCTCCGTCGTCGACGACGACCACCGCGCCCACCTGGCCGAGGCCACCGAGGACCTCGGCGGCGCGAGCCTGCTGGTCAACAACGCCGGAACGCTCAACGGCGCCCCCGGCCCCGGCAGGGAGCCGCTGCCCCGGCTGGCCGACTTCCCGCTGCCGGACCTGTCGGAGACCTTCGAGGTCAACGTGCTCGCCCCGATCGCCCTCACCCAGCTCGTCCTGCCCCAGCTGCGCGCCCACGCCGGCGCCGTTCTCAACGTCAGCTCCGACGCCGCCGTGGTGCCCTACCGCGGCTGGGGCGGCTACGGCGCCAGCAAGGCCGCCCTGGACCTCGCCAGCGGGGTACTCGCCCGGGAGGAGACGGAGTTGCGGGTCTGGGCGGTGGACCCGGGGAACATGCGCACCCGGATGCTCCAGGAGGCCGGCCCCGGCGAGGACATCTCCGGCGAGCCGCTGCCCGAGCAGGTGGCGCCGGTCCTGCTCGGCCTGCTGCGCGACCGCAGGCCCTCCGGGCGCTACCGCGCCGCGGACCTGGCCGCTCCGTCCGCGGACCTCGCCGGCCCCGCCGCAGACCTGGCCGTCCCCGCCGAGGACCGGGGCGGGCGATGACGGCACCCGCCGACCTCGACCCCGCCGACCTCTCCCTCGGCCCCGACCTCGTCGTCCCGCCCGAACTCTCCGTCCGCGCACCGGCCGAGGCGTGCGGAGCAGCCCGGGACGGCGTCCGGATGCTGGTCGGCCGACGCGCCACCGGCGGAGTCGAGCACCGCCGCTTCACCGACCTGCCCGAGGTGCTGCGCCCGGGGGACCTGCTGGTGGTCAACAACTCGGCCACCGTCCCGGCCGCGCTGCCCGGCCGGCTGCCCGACGGCACCCCGGTCGTGCTGCACCTCTCCTCCGCCCAGCCGGACGAATCAGGAGCCCACCTGGTCGAGTTGCGTCGGGTGGTGCCGGGGGAGGCGGCGGCCTACTACCTGCCGGAGGAGTCGCCGGCCCGCCCGGGTCTGCCGGTCTCGCTGCCCGCGGGCGGCGCGGCGGTGCTGACCCGGCCCTTCACCGCCCGCCTCTGGCGTGCCGAATTTGCTCTGCCCGTGCAGCTGTTGCCGTACCTTGAGCTGCACGGCCGGGCGATCCGCTACGGCTACGTGGACCGCGACTGGCCGATCAAGGCCTACCGGACGGTCTTCGCGACCGTCCCCGGCAGCAGCGAAATGCCCAGCGCCGCCCGCCCGTTCAGCCCGGAGGTGGTGGCCCGGCTGGCCGGCCGTGGCGTGCTCCTCGCGCCGGTCACCCTGCACACCGGGGTGGCCTCGCCGGAGGTCCACGAGGCCCCGTACGCCGAATGGTTCCAGGTCCCGGCCGCCACCGCCCGTCTGGTGAGCCACGTCCGGGCCGAGGGTGGCCGGGTGGTCGCCGTCGGCACCACTGTGGTCCGTGCCCTGGAGTCGGCCGCCGCCCCGGACGGCACCGTCCAGGAGGCCCACGGCTGGACGGAGTTGGTCGTCACCCCGGAACGCGGCGTGCACGCCGTGGACGGACTGCTCACCGGCTGGCACGAGCCCCGGGCCTCCCACCTGCTGATGCTCGCCGCCGTCGCGGGCCGCCCGCTGCCGGCGGCCTGCTACCGCGAGGCGGTGCAACACCGCTACCTCTGGCACGAGTTCGGCGACGTCAATCTGCTGCTGCCGGACTGGTCCGGGCCGCTCACCACGGGCGGGACCGGGCCGGCGGCCGTCGCGGCGGCCCGACGTCCGTCCGTCGTTCACACGGGAGGCTGTTCACGCGGGCAGCCGTTCACGCGGGAGGCCGTTCACAAAGGCGGTGTGACCCCCGGGGGCAGTTCCAGCTCGAACCAGACCACCTTGCCGTCCTGGGTCCGGCGGCTGCCCCAGCGGTGCGCGAGCTCGTTGACCAGGTGGATGCCCCGCCCGCCCTCGTCCTCGCCGCGGGCGCGGCGGATCCGCGGCACCTCGGTCTCCTGGTCGGCGACCTCGACGGTGAGCACCCGGTTGCAGTACAGCCGCAGCTGGGTGGGTGATCCGGCGTGCACCAGGGCGTTGGTGATCAGTTCGCTGGTGAGCAACTCGGCCCAGTCGGTGAGTGCTTCGAGCCCCCAGGCGGCCAGCGTCTCGCGGGTGAAGCGGCGCGAGTGGGCGACCATCGCGTGGTCGCCGGTGAGCGGCAGGGTGGCGATCCGGTCCGCGCCGTGCGGGCGGACCTGCGCCATGATGACGGCGATGTCGTCCTCGCCGGTGGTCTCGGTGAGCCGGGACAGGACGGCGTCGCAGGTCTGCTCCAGCGAGCCGCGCCGGTCGGCGACGGTCCGGCAGAGCAACTCCAGCCCCTCGTCCAGGTCCTGGCCGCGGCGTTCGACCAGCCCGTCCGTGTAGAGGGTCAGGATGCCCTCCTCGGGGAGGGTGAACTCGGCGCTCTCGAAGGCGACTCCGCCGACCCCCAGCGGTGTGCCGGACGGCAGTTCGACCAGGCGCGCCCGCCCCTCGGTGTCGGCGACCACGGGCGGCAGGTGCCCGGCGCTGGCCGCGGTGCAGCGGCGGTCCACGGGGTCGTACACGACACAGACACAGGTGGCGAACTGGCCCTCGCCGACCGTCGCGGTCGCCTCGTCCAGGCGGTACAGCACCCGCTCCGGGTCCAGGTCAAGGGTGATCAACGTCCGTGCCGCTGTGCGGAGTTGGCCCATGGTCGCGGCAGCCCGGATGCCGTGGCCCATCACGTCGCCGACGATCAGCGCGACCCGCCCGGAGGACAGCGGCACCACGTCGAACCAGTCGCCGCCGACCTCGCTGACCACGCTGCTCGGCAGGTAGCGGTAGGCGAGGTCCAGCCCGAGCGTGCGGTGCACCTCCTGCGGCAGCAGACTGCGCTGGAGGGTGAGCGCGGTGTCCCGCTCGCGGCGGTAGAGCCGGCCGTTGTCGATCGCCAGCGCGGTGCGGGCGGCCAGCTCCTCGGCCAGCGAGCGGTCCGCCGGCCCGAACGGCACCGGGTTGCGGGTACGGACGAACTCCGCGCCGCCCAGCACGTGCCCGCGCGCCACCAGCGGCACCATCAGGTACGAGTGCACCCCGGCGTCCAGGCTCGGCTGCACCCGGTCCGGCGAGGCGACGATCGGGCGCAACTCCTCCTCGGTCACCTCGGCGACCAGGATCGAACGCCGGGTGCGCAGGCTCTGCGCGTACAGGTCGGCCGACTCCGAGGTCTCGCCCACCAGGTCGGCCGCCCCCTGCAGCCTGCCGTCCTGGCCGGTGCCTCCGACCGCCACCGCCCGCATCAGCACCGGGCCCGCCGCCGGGACCGCCCCGGGTTCCTCGCCGCTGAGCACCGCCTCGCGCAGGTCCACGGTCGCGAAGTCGGCGAAGCGGGGGAGCACCACCTCCACCAACTCCCGGGCGGTGCGGTGCAGATCGAGTGTCGTGCCGATCCGGTTGCTGGCCTCGTTCAGCAGCGACAGCCGCTGCTGGGCGGCCCAGGCCTCGTCCAGCGCCCGCTGCCGGGCGGCGGCCGCGTCACGCTCGCGGGTGAACAGCAGCGCGTTGTCGATCGACACGGCCGCCCGCACCGCCAACTCCCCGGCCAGCGCCACGTCGTCCTCCTCGTACGGGCGCTCGACCAGGGTGCGGTAGAAGCCCGCCACGCCGACCGCGGTGCCGCGCGCGATCAGCGGGACCACCATGAACGACAGCACGTTCTGCTCCCGTACGGCCGCCGTGCGCACCGGGTCATCGGCGAACCAGGCCATCCCCTCCTCGTCCATCCGCGGTACCAGCACCGGCTTGCGGTGAGCCAGGCTCCACGCGTACGGCGAACCGGGCAGGAAGCGGTGCAGGTTGCCGGTGCGATTGATCGGCGCCATGGTCGAGCCGGGCACCGAGTGGAAGGCCATCCGCCGCAGCAGCGCCGAACCGTCCGCCGGGGCTGTCGCCTCGCGCTCGCCGCGGACCAGATCCTCCAGCACCTCCACCACCACCGTGTCCGCCAGCGTCGGCGTCGCGACCTCGGCCAACTCCATGGCGGTCTGGGCGAGATCGAGCGTGGTGCCGATCCGGGCGGAGGCCTCGTTGACCAGCGCCAGACGCTCCTGCGCGGCCTTGGCCTCGCGCAGCGCCTGCTGCCGGGCCAGCACGGTCTGGTGCTGGCGCAGGTACAGCCGGGCGTTGTCGAGCGCGACGGCCGCGCGCGAGGACAGCTCGTCGCCGAGCGTGATGTCCGCCGCCGCGAAGGACTCCCGCGCGCCGCGCCGCGAGTACACCACCATGCCGAGCGTCGTCCCTCGTGCCACCAACGGGGTGATCCGCACCGAGCGCGGGCGGTCGCCGAGGTAGGCCTGGCGGTGGCTCTCGTCGACGCGCTCGCCCAGCATCGGCAGCTCCCAGGACGGCACCACCACCGTGCGCCCGCCGGTCAGCGCCCGGGCGTACGGGGAGTCCGGAAGCAGCTCGTACACGGCGTCCACCGGCAGCGCCTCGGCCGGGTAGAACGCGTCGGCGGAGGCGATCGCCAGTCGGCGCACCCGTACCGGGGCGTCCGGCGCGGGCGGCTCGACGCTCAGACCGGCCGCCAGCTCCTCCAGCCCGAACACCGCGCTGATGTCGGCGACCCTCGGCACCATCGCGTCGACCAGCTCCCGGGCGGTCTGCCGCAGGTCCAGCGTGGTGCCGATCGAGGCGGTCGCGTCGACCAGCAGCGACAGCCGCTCCTGGGCGCGGGCCGCCCTGGCGTCGGCGTGGAACCGCTCGGTGATGTCGATGACCGTGGCGCACACCCCGAGCACCCGGCCGCCACGGTCCTTCAACCGGAAGTAGGAGGCCGACCAGGCGTGGTCGTGGTTCGGATCACCCGGGGTACGGCCGTGCGCGAGGTCGTCGACCACCGGCTCGCCGCTCTCCAGCACCCGGCGCATCACCGCCTCGGACTCGGGGCCGTTGATCCTCGGCAACACCTCGGTGAGCCGCCGGCCCAGCGGATCCTCCATGCCCAGGCCGTTCGCCTCCGCCAGCGCGTCGTTCAGCCGGACGAACCGCAGATCGGTGTCGAACACCGCCATGCCGACCGGGGACTGGGTGAAGAACCCGTCCAGCAGGGCCAGGTCGGCCTGGAGCCGGTGCAGCGTGGTCACCTCGGAGGCGATCGCCAGCACCATCCGGGCGCCGCCCGGGCCGCGGATCGGATGGGTGCGGAACTCCAGGTTCACCAGGTGCCCGTCCCGGTGCCGCACCGGGAACACCCCGGACCACGACCGGCCCGCCAGGATCTCCTGGAACAGCTCGAGCACCTCCGACCGCTGCTCCTCGGCAGCCAGCAGCGTCGCCGCCCGGGCACCCACCGCCTCCTGCGCGGGGTGTCCGAGCAGCGCCTCCGCGTCACTGCTCCAGTGCAGGATCCGCCCGTCGGCGTCGATCAGCGCCGTGGCGATCGGAACCATCAGCAGGGCGTCCTGCTGCGGCTGCCCCGCGCGCTGCGCGTAGTCGTCCACCATGGCCAGAGAACCGTCCCAGAAACCGTCCGGAGATCGTTCCCACCAGCCCTGCCATCTTCGCACGCGGCCCCGGGCGACCGCTCACCGTGGCAGCAGCCGCTCCAGGAGGAACTCCTGCCACCGCTCGGGTTCGGCCCGCAGCGACTGGACCAGGTAGCGCCCGGGCGGCACCTCGACGGTCAGGTACTCGCCACTCTCCAGGGCGTCCGTACCGTCCTGGAACACGTCCACGAGCAGGTACCGCCCGGCGGCCAGCTCGAGGACCGGCCCGTCCTCCCAGATCCCGGAGCGCAGCGCCTCACGCACCAGCGGCCGGACGGCGTCCGAGCACTCGGCGAACAGCGGCCGCACGAACACCCGCTCCTCCGCCAGCCAGCCGACCGGCAACGGCTCCCCGCCCAGCACCAGCACGTCCCCGTGCCCGGGCACCGGATGGCCGACCGCGTACTCCGCGGCCGCGTCCACCACCGCCTCCTCGCAGCCCGCCCACCCCTCGACCGCACCCTCGGGACACAGCACGAAGAACCCCGAGTCGGTCCCGTCCAGCCAGCCCTGCTCCACCGTGATCACGCGGGCATCCTCGCACGTCACCGCCACCACGGGCCGGGCCTGGCCGGTGGCAGCACCTACGGCGGGGCCCTTCGGGGCGACCGTGGTGTGCGGGCGGAGCGGGCCGCGCGCGAGAAGTCGGCCCGGCCGACTTCTCGCGTATCACCGTAGGGCTGTGGGCGTCCGGGCTGGAGGGGTGAGCGCGCCGGGGGGGAATGGCGGTCGGTGGTCGGGCCTGGTTCGGTGCGCGGCGTCGGCGGGGTGTCCGTGGGGCGCGGCACGTGGATGGTCGTGTGGGTCGGCCGGGTGGGCCGGGGCCGCAGGTTGGGCCGCGCCCGCCTCCGGGGGCGGGTGGTGCCGGATGGGGGCGGGGCGTCGGCTGTGCCGATGTGCATGCAGGGCTGTGGTTGGAGTTGGGTCCGGGACACGGGAAGTCGGGTGGGCCGACTTTCCGGGTGCCCCCGGACCAGAGCGGGCTTCGACGGCGCGGGCGGTAGGGACGGGGGAGGGCGGCAGCCGGCACGTCGGGTGGGTTGGTCCGGCGACGGTGGCTCCTGGCGCCACGGCGAGGACCGAACCAGGGGAGCGGGTGGGTGCCGCAGACCACGGAGCGGCCCGACTCCGGGGCCCGAGCGTCGGCGGGGCCGCCGACGCTTGGGCCGACGACCCCGTCCAGGGGGTGTCCGTCACCGGGTGAAGCGCACCTCCGGGTTGGCGGCGCTCGGGCCGTCGAGCAGTGGCTGCGGGACGCCCTTCAGCTGGAGGTCGAGGAACGCCCCGACGTACTGCCGGGTCAGGGCGACGGCGCGCTGACCGGCGATGGTGGTGTCCGGGCCCTTGGGGATGCCGAGCCCGTCGAAGAAGATCGGGAAGTCGGTGAAGCTGCCGTGGTCGGTGCCGTCGATGGTCAGCCAGCGCTTCCAGCCGTCCAGCCGCGGCCAGCTCTTGATCCAGCTGTCGTCCTCGGCGCCGTCGGGGAGCGGGTGGCCGACCATCAGGTACGGCTTGCCGCCGATGCCGGACTCGGGCACCAGGTAGTCCATGCTGCCGTCCAGGTCCACCCCGGCCCGGATGCGGTCGTCGGTGAGCAGGGCCGGGACGGTGGCGGCGCCGCCGGCGGAGTGCCCGGCCATGGCGATCCGGTCGCGGTCGATCAGGCGGGCGTAGCGCCAGGCCGGGTGCGGGCGGTCGGTCAGCTGGTCGATGACGAAGGAGACGTCCTTGGCCCGGCTCGCGTCCAGGGCCGCCCAGGCCTCCTGGGTCCTCAGTTTCCCGCACAGGTCGCAGGGGAGCGTCCGCCCGTCGGGGAAGGTGGTTCCGGTGTTCTCGTAGGTGTGGTCGACCAGTGCGACGACGTAGCCGCGGCTGGTCAGGTCCTCGGCGAGGCTGCTGAGCGAGGCCCGGGGCATGGTGAAGCCGGGCGACAGGACCACCAGCGGGTAGTGGCCGCCCTGTGGGCGCGCCCCGGTCTCGGCCCACGTCCGGGTGCCGGACACCGCCTCGGTCGGGATGGTGTTGCCCGGCAGCTTCCCGTCGAGCAGCGCCCGGGCGGCGGCGGGCGTCATGTACGGGGCGGGGGTGCCCGTCCCGGCGTGCGCGGGGTAGTACATCGAGACCATCAGCTGGCGCGGACCGGCGGAGGGCACCCACGGGTCCGGACGGTTCCGGTCCACCAGGTGCAGGACCTCCTGCCCGACCGCGAACGGCCCCGTCGGGCGGGGGAGTTCGATCCGGGTGGTGACCTGGTCGGTCGGTGCGGCCGAAGCGGTGGCGGCGGGCGGCGCGGCCAGGGCGGGCGCGGCAGCGGCGACGGACAGTGGCAGCGCGAGCAGCAGGGCCGCCGCAGCGGCGGTCGTACGAAGTCGGCTCATGTGAGTGACGGTAGGCGGCGGGAAAGGGAGTTGACCTCCACTCAGCGGTGTACTGATCCCTTCCGGGATGGGTCCATGGCGCCCCTTAGGGGTGGCCTTGAGGAGCGGCGGGCTCGGGCGGGGGCCATCCGAGGGCGGTCGTCCGGGGGCGGTCGTCCGATGGTGGGTCAGCCGGGGAAGCCGTCCGGAGGTCCTCCAGGAAGTCCGCGGCCGCACGGGCGTTGGGCACCGGGAAGGTGAGCGGCAGGCCGGCCGAGTGCGTCCGGATCTCCAACTCGCCGAGTCCGGACGCCCGGGCCGAGCACACCTCCGTCCACCGGTGGGCCTCCGTCGCGGCGAGCGGGTGCGGTGGCCGGTACACCAGCCCGTGGGCCGTCACCGTCAGCCGCCCCCGTCCGAAGCGGACGCTCCCCTCGGTGCGCAGCGTCTCGTGCAGCGCGGACCGGAATCCGGGGGAGAGGCGCTCCTCCAGCTCCCGGAACAGCCCGCCCAGCCCACGCAGGTGCGCCAGCACCAGCGGCTCGTCCGCGCCCGCCGGCCATATTCGCCCGTACTCGTGCACTTCGCGCGGCCCTCCGGGGGAGTACTCCATGGCCTCCACCGCGGACCAGGGCAGCGACTCCTCGCAGCCACCGGCCGAGACCAGCACCAGCCCGCCCTCGTGGACCCGTACGGACCGCGGCCCGCGCGACGGCCGCAGCCGTTCGTACCCCGTCACCGCCACCACCGCGACGGCGGCCAGCAGGGGCGCGGGCCACCAGTCGCCGAGTGTCAGGCAGACCGCCAGGGAGAGGGCCACCCCGCAGGAGTGCAACCACACCCGTGCCGACCGAGACAGCGGCCGGAAGCGCCGGTACACCCGCACCACCGGGCCGAGCCGACCGGCGGAACCGACTGGGCCGGCCGAACCGGCCGGGCCGACCATCTCGGCCGCATCGGTGGCACCGGCCGACCACGCCTGAGTCGGCGACCACGTCACCGCCATGTCGGCCCCCTTTCGCTCGGTGGATTCCCCTGTCGGAACCGCGACTGACGGATCCCCAGCATCGACCGCCCGCCGCCCCTGGCGACAGTGCCAATCAGCACCTTTTGGCCCGAATCGCCCCCGCCATCATCGCGCCCCGGCCGAGAGCTCCCGTCACTGGGGTGGTGACGAACGGGACCGGCGCCTCCCTGGCCGGGCGCCAACGCCTGCCAGGGCACCAACCCCCACCCGGATGCCAACGCCCGCCCGGGCCGCAGCACAACCGTCGACAGCGCAACCATCGACAGCACAACCGCCGGCAGCACAACCGTCACACCGAGCTCCTTCCGCTGCACGGGCCCCTCGGGGGAGCCGCAACCATCGGATGCTCAGGATCGACTCCTCGCCGGGCCCGGCGACAGTGCCGATCGGCACATCCGGCGGAAGGGCGGACCCCCGCGCCCTCACCCCGTCGGCGCGAACCCGTTCTGCAGCCTGCGCAGCAGCGCCGTGCCCGCCGGATCGGCCGACCGGCGGGTGTTGACCAGCACCACCACGCCCACCTGCTTCTCCGGGTCGAAGGCCACGAACGAACGGAACCCGCCCGTGCCCCCGTTGTGCCAGACCTGGAGGTGCCCGCCCTGCTGGGTGTGCAGCCGGTGCCCGAGCCACCCCAGGTGCGTCCAGGCGAACGGGTTGACCCGGTGGCGGGTCTCCCGGGTGAGCGCGATCGCCGGCGACAACGGCGCGTCCGGCGAGCGTTCGGCGGCCAGTTGGGCGCGCAGGAACACCACGAGGTCGGCGGCGGTCGACCGGAGCCCGCCCATGCCGGGCACGGCCGCGAAGCTCCAGTGCGGCACCGGCCGGCCGCCCGGGGTGTGCCCGTGCGCCAGCCGCGCGGACCGCTCCCCGTCCGGCCGCACACAGGTGTCCACCAGGCCCAGCGGTGCGCAGACCTCGCGCGCCACCAACTCCTCGTACCCGACGCCGGAGCGCTGCGCGAGGGCCAGGCCGAGCAGGCCCGCGCCGAGGTTGGAGTAGCGGAAGCTCCGCCCGGGTGCTGCCCGCAGCCGTGTCCGGGCGAGCCCGTCGAGCACCCGCTCGACGGTGCAGTCGGCGTACGGATCGGCCTTGTTGGGGGACAGCAGCGACTGCCTCGCCATGCCCCGGGGAAGCCGGGGGAGCCCCGAGGTGTGGGTGGCGAGGTGCCGCAGGGTGATCGGCTGCGGGCCCTTGGCCGGGACGACGGCCCGCCCGTCCGAGGCCCCGGTGAGCACCTCGGCGAGCGGCTCGTCCAGCCGGACCGCACCGTCGAGGGCCAGCCGCGCGAGCACCAGAGAGGTGAACACCTTGGTGACGGAGCCTATGTCGAACAGGGTGTGCGGCCCGGGCACCCCGCCGCCCGGCCCCGTCCGCCCGGCGCCACGGATCTCCACCTCGCCGCCGGCCAGCCCGGCGACCACCGCCCCGACGTGTCGGTTCGCGAGCCGGTCGGCCGTCTGCTGCACGAGGCAGGCGAGTTCGTTCATGGTCGCGAGCCTAGGCGCCCCGACCGGCCGGATCGTCCGCCCGGAAAACGATATCCACCCCCGCCGATGCTCCCGCGGACGTACGCCCCGCCGGAGCCCGTACACCCTCGGCGCCTCGCCCGTCCCCCTCCGGTCCCCCTGTCGGTCGCCCTCCGGTACCCCCTCGGTCCTCGCTCAGTCCTCCAGCGCCGCCCGCAGCCGGGCCGCGACCTCCGCCGCCCCCGCCTCGTCCGGGTACCGCCGACGCGGCCAGAAGAACCCGCGCAGTCCGTCCTTCGGATTGCGCGGCACCACGTGGACGTGCAGGTGCGGCACCGACTGGCTGATCCGGTTGTTCGCCGCCACGAAGGTGCCCGCGGCCCCCAGACCGCGCTCGACGGCCGCCGCCACCCGCTGCACCCGCAGGAAGAACGGCCCGACCTCGGCGGTCGGCAGGTCGGCCAGCGTCGGGTGGTGGGTGCGCGGGACGACCAGGACGTGTCCGGGGAAGAGCGGCCGACGGTCCAGGAAGGCCACCGCCGCCTCGTCGTCCAGCACCCGGTGCGCCGGCTCCTCGCCCGCCACGACCGCACAGAAGACGCAGTCCATCCGTCCATTCAAACCACCGGTAGCTGTCCCGGCACCCCCGCAAACCGCCGTGGATCCCGCTTCACCCGTCCGGCTGTCGCCCGGGTGCGGCCGCCCCGGTGCCGGGCGCACGGTGGCGCCGGGGGCCGACGGCGGGCGCACCGAGCGTCCGCGGGGAGGCCCCGCGAGGAGGTGGCCCGGATGTCGGGCAAGTTCGAGATCTACCAGGACGCCGGTGGCAAGTACCGGTTCCGGCTCAAGGCGGTCAACGGCGAGATCGTCGCCACCGGCCAGGGCTACGCCAGCAAGGACGCCGCCCACAAGGGCGTCCAGGCGGTCCAGCGGGCCGCCGACGGCGCGGCCGTGGTGGACGTTCCCAAGGCGGTCTGAGCCCCGGCGCGACCTGGACCCGACGCGGCCGGGCCCCAACGCGGCCCGAGCGCGCCGCCCGGCCCCCGCCGCCCGGCCCCCGGCCCGTCCGGACCGGCCGCCGGGCACCCGCGACGAGCGAAGCCCCCCGCCACCCCCGCAGCCCCCGCTGCCTCACTCGTACCGGTACAGCAGCGCCTCCCGCTCGTACCGCTCGATGATCTCCAACGTCAGCGACTCGTCCCGCAGGTGCGAGAGCGTGACCTCCGCCGAACTCGGCTGCGCGTCCGTGGCGAGCCAGTTCTCCGGTTTCCACGCCGAGGACCGCAGGAAGGCCTTCGGGCAGTGCCCGTACACCTCCTCGACGGCGACCACGATCGCGCTGCGCGGCGGCTTGCCGACGGCCGTCAGCTGCCGCAGCAGCTCCGGGTCGGTCGAGACGCAGGCCCGCCCGTTGACCCGCAGCGTGGCGTCCCGGCCGGGGACGACGAAGAGCAGCCCGATCCGGCCGGTCTCCAGGATGTTGTGCAGGGTGTCCAACCGCTTGTTGCCGGTGGCGTCCGGAATGGCCAGGGTGTACTCGTCGAGCACCGAGACCAGCCCGGCCGGCCCGCCGCGCGGGGAGACGTCGCAGCGCCCGGCGGCGTCCGAGCTGGCCACGAACACCAGCGGGGAGCAGGCGATCAGGCGCCGGGCAACGTCGTGCAGGTGGTCGACCTGCTTGCGGCGCGCCTGGTCGCTCGGCCGCTCGTAGATCTCGCGCAGCTGGGCGGGGTCGCTGAGCGCGCCCGCGTGGAGGGCGTCGAACAGGCTGCCCGGCAGGTTCGGCACGGTGGTTGACGAAACGGCAGATTCCGGTGTGGTCGTCATACCGGGAATGTAGTCGAGGCCGCCCGGCGGTCCCCGTCCCGCCGGTGCCCCCGTCACCCTCCGGCGCCCCGCCGCCGCCCTTCGCGAAATCCTCTGCCCACCCCTCCCCACCAGCGGTTTTACGCTCATAATGGGGGCCAGGGACCACTGGGTCGGAGCCCACCACGTCAGCGACCAGCAGATCAGGGACCAGCAGGTCAGCGACCAACAGGTCAGGGACCGGCAGATCAGCGACCAACAGGTCGGCGACCAGCCGGTCAGGGAGACCACCGGGCCGAGGGCCAGCGGGCCCGGGCGAGGGACGCCAGCCGCAGCCGGAGGTGGTGGTCGTGATCGTCAGAATCTGGACCGGGCAGGTCCTGGCCGGGCGCATCGAGGAGTTCTGCGCGCACCTGGCCGCCCAGGTGATCCCGCAGCTCGGGCGGACCGACGGCTGCTTCGGCGGCGAGTTGCTGCGTTCGGTGTCCGAGGACGGGCACAGGGTGCTGGTGCTGAGCCGCTGGCGCGACGAGGAGGCCCTGCGCGGGTACGCGGGGCCGATGTGGCGGATCCGGCCGGTCGGGTCGGAGGGCGAGCTGAGCTACCTCGCCCACCCGCCGGAGGTCACCCACTTCACCTCGATCACCGACCCCACCTCCCCGTGAGCGCCCGCCCACCCCGGGGCGCCGGCCGCACCTCGCTGCTTGCCGCGCATTCCCCGCAGGCCCGTGAAACAGGCCACAGCACGAGGGTCTCCCTGCCGTTGCGCCGTCCGTGGCACAATGACGGCATCAAGCAGTGACGTTCAGCGCACTCCGGGGTCGGTGAAAATCCGAACCGGCGGTTACAGTCCGCGACCCGTCCGCAGCCAGCGGCCGGTTGACCAGGTGAAATTCCTGGACCGACGGTTAAAGTCCGGATGGGAGGCGTGCGCGGGCGGACGAAGAGCAGTACCCGTGGGTCCAGCGGCAGGAGACTGCTTCCCGGTCCCCCGGTCAGGTGAACGACGGGAGCGGTGTCTCCCGTGCCGGGCGAGCGATCTCCCGGCGGCCTCGGCATCCCCGGCGACGGGTCGTGCCCCGGGCCCGTGCGCCGGTGCCCGTCCGTGTCATCTCCCATGCCGCCCCGGAGTCCGCGCCCCAAGCGCGAGGAGAACCCGGGTGTTCACCGGCATCATCGAAGAGCTCGGCGAGGTCGTGTCGATCCAGGAGATCGGCGACTCCTCGCGGATCCGTCTGCGCGGCCCGGTGGTCTGTACGGGTGCCAGGCACGGCGACTCCATCGCGGTCAACGGCGTGTGCCTGACCGTCGTCGACAGCCCGGACGAACTGGCCGCCGGCACCGGCGAGTTCAGCGCCGACGTGATGGCCGAGACGCTGCACCGCTCCAGCCTCGGCGAGCTGGCGCCCGGCTCCCGGGTCAACCTGGAGCGCGCCATGGCGCTCGGCGCCCGACTGGGCGGCCACCTCGTCCAGGGCCATGTCGACGCCACCGGGCGGCTGTTGAGCCGCGAGCCCGGCGAGCGCGACGCGGCGGGCAACCTGCGCTGGGAGGTACTGAGGTTCTCGCTGCCCGAGACCATCTCCCGCTACCTGGTGGAGAAGGGCTCGATCACCGTCGACGGCGTCAGCCTCACCGTGGTGGAGGCCGCGAAGGACAGCTTCACCGTCAGCCTCATCCCGACCACCCTCGCGCTGACCACGCTCGGCGCCAAGGGCGTCGGGGAGGGCGTGAACCTGGAGGTGGACGTGCTCGCGAAGTACGTCGAGCGACTCCTGGAGTCCCGCACCCTGCCCGGCCTGCCCCATCTGTCGGACCTGCCCAACCCGTCCAGCGCGTCCAACCAGCCCGACCAGTCCAACCAGTCCGACCCGTCCGACCTCCCGGTCGGCGGAACCCCGGGGGAGTCCCAGTGAGCTGGCTCAGCGGCGAGGCGTTCACCGTCCTCGGCGAACACGTCAAGTGGGCCGACATGATCGGCAACATCCTCGGCCTCGGCGGGCTCGCGCTCGGCTGGCGCCGCTCGGTCTGGAGCTGGCCGGTCCAGCTGCTGTCCGGCGCGGTGCTGATCACCGCGTACCTCGGCGGCCACGTCCCCGGCCTGATCGGCAAGCAGCTGATCGTGATCGCCACCGCCTCCTGGGGCTGGGCGCAGTGGCAGCGGGGCCGCCGCGAGGGCGGCACGATCGCCGTACGGTTCGCGCGCTGGCCCGAGCGGCTCGTGCTGGTGGCGGGCACGGCGGTCGGCACGGTCGCGCTCGCCCTGCTCTTCACGTCCTTCCCCAGCCTGTCCTGGAGCCCCTGGTCGGACGCCTACATCTTCGTCGGCACGCTGGCCGCGATGGTCGCCCAGGCCCGCGGCTGGGTGGAGTTCTGGTTCGCCTGGATCGCGGTCGACGTGGTCGGCGTCCCGTTCGCCTTCAACAGCGGCTACACCTTCTCCGGCCTCACCTACTCCGTCTACTTCGTCCTGGTGCTGCTCGGCCTGCGCTCCTGGTGGCTGAGCACCCGTGAGTCGCGCGCCAAGTCCGCCTCCGTCCCCCAGGGAGCCACGGCATGACCGAGATGACCGAGAACCCGTCCAGCAGCAGCGGCGCCACCCGGCCCGAAGCCCAGTCCGAATCCCAGCCCGAGCCCGAGCTCGTCCTCGACCCGGTCGAGCGCGCGATCGCCGACATCGCCCTCGGCCGCGCCGTGGTCGTGGTCGACGACGAGGACCGGGAGAACGAGGGCGACCTCGTCTTCGCCGCCTCCGCCGCGACGGCCGAGCTGATGGCCTTCACCATCCGCTACAGCTCCGGCGTGATCTGCGCCCCGATGACCGGCGAGGAGCTGGACCGCCTCAGGCTCCCGCCGATGACCCAGGTCAACGAGGACCGCAAGGGCACCGCGTACACCGTCTCGGTGGACGCCCGGGAGGGGGTCGACACCGGCATCTCCGCCGCCGACCGCGCCCGCACCGTACGGCTGCTCTCCTCGCCCGGCACCGAGCCCGGCGACCTCACCCGCCCCGGGCACGTCTTCCCGCTGCGCGCCGTCGAGGGCGGCGTGCTGGTCCGCCCCGGCCACACCGAGGCCGCCGTCGACCTGGCCCGGCTCGCCGGGCTGCCGCCGGCCGGCGCGATCGCCGAGGTGGTCAACGACGACGGCACCATGGCCCGGCTGCCCGAGCTGGTCGCCTTCGCCCGCGAGCACGGCCTCGCGATCATCTCCATCGAGGACCTGATCGCCTACCGCCGCCGCACCGAGCTGCACGTCGACCGGGCCGCCGTCACCGCCCTGCCCACCGTGCACGGGGAGTTCACCGCCGTCGGCTACAAGGGCACCATCGACGGCGTCGAGCACCTCGCGCTGGTGGCCGGCGGCCTGGACGCGGAGGGGCGGCTGCCGCAGGACGAGGACGTCCTGGTGCGGGTCCACTCCGAGTGCCTGACCGGTGACGTCTTCGGCTCGCTGCGCTGCGACTGCGGCCCGCAGCTGGAGGCCTCGCTGCGGCGGGTCGCCGAGGCCGGGCGCGGCGTGGTGCTGTACCTGCGCGGCCACGAGGGCCGGGGGATCGGCCTGGCGCACAAGCTGCGCGCGTACGAGCTCCAGGAGCAGGGCCGGGACACCGTCGACGCCAACCTGGACCTCGGCCTGCCCGCCGACGCCCGGGACTACAGCATCGCGGCCCAGATGCTGGTGGACCTCGGCGTCCGCTCGCTCACCCTGCTCACCAACAACCCGCGGAAGCTGACCGCGCTCACCGACCACGGGCTCAAGGTCAAGGGGCGCGAAGCCGTCGAGATCGCGCCCGGCGAGCACAACGTGCGCTACCTGCGGACCAAGCGCGACCGGATGGGCCACGACCTGCCCGGCCTCGGTTCCTGAACCGACCCCGACCGCGCCTGACCGACCCCGACCGGGTCCGAACCGACCCCGACCGGGTCCGAGCCAACCCCGACCGAAGACAGCCAGCGACAGACCGCACAGACAGGAAGTACGAGACATGAGCGGCCACGGAGCCCCCCAGCTGACCATCGACGGCGCCGCCGACCTCAAGGTCGCCGTCGTCGCCGCCCAGTGGCACGACACCGTGATGAACGGCCTGCTGGACGGCGCCCACCGCGCGCTCAAGGAGCTGGGGGTCGCCGAGCCGACCGTGCTGCGGGTGCCCGGCACCTTCGAGCTGCCGGTCGCCGCCAAGCGCCTTGCCGAGCGCGGCTACGACGCCGTGGTGGCCCTCGGCGTGGTGATCCGCGGTGGCACCCCGCACTTCGACTACGTCTGCCAGGCCGCCACCTCGGGCCTCACCCAGGTCAGCGTGGACACCGGCGTCCCGGTCGGCTTCGGCGTGCTGACCTGCGACAACGAGGAGCAGGCGATCGACCGCGCGGGCCTGCCGGGCTCCGCCGAGGACAAGGGCCACGAGGCCGTCACCGCCGCCGTCGCCACCGCCGTGGTGCTGCGCGCCGCGCGCTGACCCCGGCCGCCCCGGTCCCGGAGCGCGGAACGTCCACTGGACTGTCCACGCTCCGGGACCGTTTACCGTCTGTCCGCCCGCACGCCGTAAGGTGGCCCCATCATGGCTTCGAAGACATTCGAGGAGCTCTTCGCCGAGCTCCAGCAGAAGGCCGCCACCGGCGACCCCTCGTCCTCCCGTACCGCGCAGCTCGTCCAGCAGGGCGTCCATGCGATCGGCAAGAAGGTCGTCGAGGAGGCCGCCGAGGTGTGGATGGCCGCCGAGTTCCAGTCGGACGAGCAGACGGCGGAGGAGATCTCGCAGCTCCTCTACCACTTGCAGGTGATGATGATCGCCCGCGGCCTGACGCTCGACGACGTCTACAAGTACCTCTAGACACCCCCCGCTCGCCCGAGCACACCCGTCCTCCCAACAGGTAAGGAAGCAACCTCCCATGCTGCGCATCGCCGTCCCCAACAAGGGTTCTCTCTCGGGTCCCGCGGCGGAGATGCTCCATGAGGCCGGCTACCGCCAGCGGAAGGACCCCAAGGAGCTCGTCCTCGTCGACCCGAACAACGAGGTGGAGTTCTTCTTCCTGCGCCCGCGCGACATCGCCGTCTACGTCGGCTCCGGCCGCCTCGACGTCGGCATCACCGGCCGCGACCTGCTGCTGGACTCGCACTCCAACGCCGAGGAGGTGCTCGCCCTCGGCTTCGCCGGGTCGACCTTCCGCTTCGCCCGTCCCGAGGGCGTGGACGTCGAGGACGTCAAGGGCCTGGAGGGCCTGCGGATCGCCACCTCGTACACCGGCCTGGTCGAGCAGCACCTGGCCGACCACGGCGTGAAGGCGACGGTCACCAAGCTGGACGGCGCGGTCGAGACCGCGGTGCAGCTGGGCGTCGCCGACGTGATCGCCGACGTGGTGGAGACCGGCACCAGCCTGCGCAACGCCGGCCTGGAGGTGTTCGGCGACCCGATCCTGGTCTCCGACGCGGTGGTGATCCGGCCCAAGGGCGCGGGCGAGGACGCCCGGGTGGAGCAGTTCCTGCGCCGCCTCCAGGGCGTGCTGGTGGCCCGCCGCTACGTGCTGATGGACTACGACATCCGCGCCGAGAAGGTGGGCGCCGCCGTCGCGCTGACCCCGGGCCTGGAGTCGCCGACCGTCTCGCCGCTGCACACCGAGGGCTGGGTCGCGGTGCGCTCGATGGTGCTCCGCAAGGAGGCCCAGCAGATCATGGACGACCTGTGGGGCATCGGCGCCCGGGCCATCCTGGTCACCAACATCCACGCCTGCCGCCTCTGACCTGCCCGCGCGCCGGGCGCCCGGCGCGCGGTGACCGGCGCGCCCGGGTGACCTGCCCGCCGGTCCGCGGGTAAAGAACGGTTCAATGGGGCGGGGACGCCGACCGCGTCCCCGCCCCTCGTGCTGCCGCAACCAGATCCACCCCCGGAGACCCCACGTGTCCACGCCGCCCGTCCAGTTCCCCGTCACCTGGGCCCCGCGCCGCACCCGCGCCGTGCTGCTCCCGGTCTGCGTGCTGCTGGTGGTGCTGTTCTCCGCGATGGCCGTGCTGCTCCCGGAGAACTGGCAGCTGAACGACCGGATCATGATGACGGCCAGCGGGGTCCTGTTCGCCGCCGTCGGCCTGATGCTGGCCCGCCCGCGGGTGAGCGCCGACGCGGACGGCGTGACCGTGGTCAACTTCGTCCGCCGCCGCCGGCTCGCCTGGGCCGAGATCGTCCGGGTCAACCTCCGCCAGGGCGACCCGTGGGCCACCCTCGACCTCTCCGACGGCACCTCGCTCGCCGCGGTGGGCATCCAGCCCGGCGTCGGCAAGGCCCAGGCGATCGCGGACGCCCGCGCGCTGCGCGACCTGGTCGAACAGCACGCCCAGGCCTGAGCCCACACCCGGCTCCGAGCCCGGAAGCGAGCCGGGTCTGAGCCCGGGGCTGAGTCTGAACGAGCCCGGAAGCGAGCCCTGATCCGGGCCCGGGGCCGCCTCCCACCTGCGGTTCCGTGGCCCCGGCAGGCCGAACGGCCTTCTTTCGCCCATCCGGGTATGGTCTACGCTGGTAAAAGCGGGGCAAAGTTCACCCTGCCCCGAATCGAGTGCCCGAACCCGACCTGAGGAGTGACACTCCCCCTCGATGGACGATCCGTCCGGTAGTACCTGCGCCGCCTCGCTTCCGACCTCCGGAAGGAAGGCGGCACTGTGATCACCGCCTGGCTGCTGTTGCTCGCAGCCGTTCTCCTGATCCTCGCCAACGGCCTGTTCGTGGCCGCCGAGTTCGCCTTCGTGACCGTCGAGCGCGGCGAGGTGCAGCGCTCCGCCGAGGCGGGCGACGCCAAGTCCCACCGCGTCGCCAGGGCCCTGCGGCACCTCTCCTTCGAACTCTCCGGCGCCCAGCTCGGCATCACCGTCACCTCGCTGGTGGTCGGCATGCTCGCCGAGCCGGCCCTGTCCACCCTGCTCGCACCCGTCATGTCCGGCATCGGCGTGCCCGACTCGGCCGCCCGCGGGGTCTCCGTGGTCGTCGGCATGGTGCTGGCCACCGTCGTCCAGATGGTGATCGGCGAGCTGGTGCCGAAGAACTGGGCGATCTCCCGCCCGCTCCAGGTGGCCCGCGCGGTCGCCGCCCCGCACATGGCGTTCTCCTTCGTCTGCCGCCCGCTGATCAGCTTCCTGAACGGCACCGCCGACCGGACCGTCCGGGCCTTCGGCATCGAGCCGCAGGAGGAGCTGGGGCACGCCCGTACCCCGGACGAGCTGGTTTCGCTGGCCCGCCACTCGGCCAAGGCCGGCGCGATAGACGAGGAGTCGGCGACCCTGTTCGTCCGCACCCTGGCCCTGAGCGAGCTGACCGCCGAGTCCGTGATGACCCCGCGCGTGGACGTGGCCGCGCTCCAGCGCAACGCCACCGCCTCCGACGTCATCAACCTGACCCGGGCCACCGGCCTGTCCCGCTTCCCGGTCTACACCGACAGCCTGGACGAGGTCACCGGCATCGTCACGCTCAAGGACGCCCTGTCCGTCCCGGCCGACCGGCGCGGCCTGGTCCCGGTCGGCGAGCTGTCCTCGCCGCCGCTGCTGGTGCCCGAGACGCTGCCCGCCGAGCGGCTGCTCGACCGGCTGCGCCGGCTCCAGCCGATGGCCATCGTGGTCGACGAGTACGGCGGCACCGCCGGCGTCGTCACCGTCGAGGACATCGTGGAGGAGATCGTCGGCGAGGTGCAGGACGAGCACGACCCCGAGGACCACCCCGAGCTGCTGCCGCTGCCGCCCGTCGACGGCCTGCCGGTCTGGGAGGCCGACGGCCGCGCCCGGATCGACCAGCTGGAGCGGATCGGCCTGAACGCCCCGGACGGGCCGTACGAGACCCTGGCCGGCCTGGTCTCCGACCTGCTCGGCAAGCTCCCCGAGGTGGGCGAGCGGGCCGAGCTGCCCGGCTGGCGCTTCACCGTGACCGGTGTCGACCGCCACCGCACCACCGCGGTCCGGGTGGAGCGCACCACCGCGCCCGTGCTGTTCGACGAGGACCGGGAGGAGAGCCGGTGACCGCCCTGCAACTGGCCGTCGCGCTGCTGCTCCTGCTCGGCAACGCCTTCTTCGTCGGCGCCGAGTTCGCCGTGGTGTCGGTGCGCCGCAGCCAGATCGAGCCGCTCGCCGAGGCCGGGCACAAGCGTGCCCGCACCGTGCTGCACGCGCTGTCCAACGTCTCCGCGATGCTGGCCGCCGCCCAGCTCGGCATCACCGTCTGCTCGCTGGGCCTCGGTGCCCTCGCCGAGCCGACCATTGCCTCCCTGCTGGAGGGCCCGTTCCACGCGATCGGCGTCCCGTCCGGCCTGATGCACCCGCTCTCGTACGGGATCTCGCTCGCCGTCGTGGTCTTCCTGCACATGGTGATGGGCGAGATGGTGCCGAAGAACATGGCCATGGCCGGCCCCGAGCGGGCCGCGCTCTGGCTCGGCCCGCCGCTGGACCGGCTGGCCCGCTGGCTCGCCCCGGTGATCCGGGTGCTGAACGCCTTCGCCAACGGCATCCTGAAGCTGTTCCGGGTGGATGCCAAGGACGAGGTCGAGTCGGTCTTCACCACCGAGCAGCTGATGTACCTGCTGGTGGACTCCCGGGACGCCGGCCTGCTCGACGAGAGCCGCCAGGAGCGACTGGAGGACGCCCTGGAGCTGGGCCAACGCCCGGTCACCGAGGTGCTGCTCAAGCCCGAGCAGCTGGTCACCGTGGACACCAAGGCGACCGCCGCCGAGGTCGAGGAGCTGGCGCTGCGCACCGGCTTCTCGCGCTTCCCGGTCACCGACGGGGACCCGGCCGGCCACGGCTACCTCGGCTACGTCCACCTCAAGGACATCCTCGACGTGGAGGACCCGTCGGCGCCCGTTCCGGCCCGCCTGTGGCGGCCGATCACGGTGCTGCGCGGCAGCCTCCCGCTGGACGACGCCCTCGGGGCGATGCGCCGGGCCACCTGCCACCAGGCCGCCGTGCTGGACCAGGACGGGCGCACGCTCGGCGTGGTCATGCTGGAGGACGTGCTGGAGGAGCTGGTCGGCGAGATGCACGACCCGGACCACCGCGCCACGGCCTGACGACCGCCCCCGCGCGGGCCCTCACCGACGAGTGTTCGCTCCCGGCGATTCTGCTGACAGCAGGCAGCCGTTCCATGCCCACCACCCTGACACCAGGGTGGTGGGCATGAGACTTCTCCTGCTGGGTGGAACCAAGTTCGTCGGACGGGCCGTCGCCGAGGAGGCGCTGGCCAGGGGCTGGGAGGTGACGGCCCTCAACCGCGGCACGCGGCCCGCGCCCGAGGGCGTCCGGCAGCTGACGGGCGACCGCACCGCCGAGGACGGCCTCGCGGCGCTCGGCACGGGGGAGTGGGACGCGGTGGTGGACACCTGGTCCTGGGCGCCCGCGGCGGTGCGCGACAGCGCCCGCTTCCTCAACGGCAGGGTCGGCCACTACGCGTACGTCTCCAGCCGGTCGGTGTACGACTACCCGCTGGTGCCGGGAGCCGGCGAGGCCGCGCCGGTGGTCGACTCCTCCCCGGACCTCACCGGCGAGGTGCCCTACGCCGAGACCAAGCGCGGCGCGGAACTGGCGTTGGAGGCGGAGTTCGGCGGGCGGGCGCTGCTGGCCCGCGCCGGGCTGATCATCGGCCCGTACGAGGACATCGGCCGGCTGCCCTGGTGGCTCGACCGGATCGCCGAGGGCGGCCCGGTGCTCGCCCCGGGCCCGCGCGAGCTCCCCCTCCAGTACATCGACGTGCGCGACCTCGCGGCCTGGACCCTGGACGCCGTGGTCGCCCGGCTCGGCGGCCCGTACAACCTGGTCGGCCCGTCCGGCCACGCCACCATGGGCGAGCTGTTGGAGGCCTGCGTACGGGCGACCGGCTCGGACGCCGAACTGCGCTGGACGGACCCGGAGCGGATCCTCGCGGCGGGCGTCGAGCCATGGACCGAGCTGCCGATCTGGCTGGCGCCCGGCGAGCTGTACGACTTCCTGCACACCGGCTCGGTCGAGCGCGCGCTGGGTGCCGGGCTGCGCTGCCGCCCGGTCGCCGAGACCGTCGAGGACACCTGGGCCTGGCTGCGGTCGATCGGCGGCAGCGCGCCGCAGCGGGCCGACCGGGCCACGGTCGGGCTGGACCGGGCGCGGGAGGCCGCGCTCCTCCAGGGCTGAACGGTTTGCCCGCCCGCTCGGCCGCTCGGCCCCGGCCGCCGCTCAGCCCCGGCCGTCGATCAGCTCCCCGTACGCCTGGACCAGGTCCGGCAGCCGCAGAGTGGCCAGGTCCTCCCGGCCCGGCGGCTCCCGCAGCAGCGACAGCCGCAGGTCCCGGTACGCGCAGGACTTCTCGTACAGGGTGCGGATGAAGCGGCCGTTGCCCAGCTCGTCGATCCAGCCCTCGCGCACGACGTGGGTGCAGATGCTGGCCAGCTCCTCGGCGGCGTCCTCGTCCCAGCCGTCGCCGTCCCGGCCGGCCAGCGCCGCGCCGATCGCGGTCAGCTCGCCGGGGCGGTAGCTGGGGAAGTCGACCCTGGTGGTGAAGCGGGAGTTGAGGCCGGGGTTGGTGGCGAGCAGCCGGTTCATCCCCTCGGGGTAGCCGGCCAGGATCACCACCAGCCGGTCCCGGTTGTCCTCGGCGCGCTTGAGCAGCACCTGGAGCGCCTCGTCGCCGTACGCGTCGCCCTTGGTGTAGCCGGAGTTGGAGAGGCTGTACGCCTCGTCGATGAACAGCACGCCGTCCAGCGCGGAGTCGATCAGCTCGTTCGCCTTCACGGCGGTCTGGCCGAGGAACTCGCCCACCAGGTCGGCGCGCTGGGCCTCCACCAGGTGGTCGCCGGAGAGCAGCCCGAGGGCGTGGAAGACCCGGCCGAGGATGCGGGCCACGGTCGTCTTCCCGGTGCCCGAGGGGCCGGAGAAGACGAAGTGGCGCTTCGGCGGCTGGACCGGCAGGCCCTGTTCGGCCCGCAGTCGGGACATTCTCAACTGGGCGGACAGTGCCCGTACCTGGCGCTTGACCGGCTCCATGCCGACCATCAGCGAGAGTTCCGTCAGGGCCGCGTCCAGCTCCCGCTCGTCGCCGCCGGCCCGGGGCTCGGGCACGGCGGCGGCGCGGGGCTGTACCCGGCCGAGGGCGGGCAGTGACGGTGGTACGGCGGCGCCGCCGGGCGGCGCGCCCGAGCCGGAGCGCTCCCCGGCGGCCTGCGGCGCGCCGTCGGCCGGCGAGCCGTCCAGCAGGGCGCCGCCGGTCGGGCCGCCACCGTTCAGGGCCCCGTCCGCCGGGGGGCCGTCGACCGATCCGGCGTCCATCAGTCCGGCGTCGACCAGTCCGGCCTCCGCCAGGGTGGCGTTCACCGAGGGCCCGCCGTCGGGGAACCCGCCGGTCGGTACGGTGCCGTTCGACACCCCGTCGCCGGAGACGGTCGCGCCGCTCGGCCCGCCCGCCGCGTCCCCGAACTCCTCGCCGTACCCGGGCAGTCCGGCGAACCCGGCCTCCTCCGGAAACCCGGCGTCGACACCCGGCCCGCCCGGTCCCGCGGCGTCGCCCGCACCCGGGCGCCCGCCCGTCGGCAGCCCGTCCGCGAGCACGTCGGTGAGTCCGTCCGCCAGCCCGTCCTCGGCCGAGATGGCCGTCAGCCGGGCCGCGGCGTCCATGAACGCCGGATCCGCCCGGTGTACCGCCCGGTAGAGCGGCAGCGCCGCGGCGCTGCGCCCGGCCCCCTCGTACGCCCGGGCCAGCCAGTACCGCAGCTCCTTGCGCTGCGGCTGCTCGGAGCGGCAGCGGGCCAGCGAGGCGGCCAGCGGGGCCTGCGCCTGGGCGCACATGTCGAGGCGCACCCGCGCCATGCCGGCGAACAGCCCGGCCTCGATGCCGAGCAGCGGGTCGTCCAGCAGCCGGTCGGTGTCCCGGATCAACTGCTCCCAGTCCTTGAGCAGGTAGGACCGGCAGGCGTACAGGAAGCGGGCGGACGGGTCCTCGCCGGGTGCCGGGCACTGCTCCAGCGCCCCGTCCAGCTCGGCCAGGTGGCGGCCGTCCAGCCAGTGCGAGGCGTGTGCCAGCGCGAGGTCGCGGGCGTCCTCCAGCACCGGCTGGACCCACCAGCCCAGCCAGTACCAGGAGCTGAGCGGCCGTCGGTGCAGCCGCCGCTGCTCGCCGAACCGCTTCTGGTGGCGGTACATGGCCAGCAGGGCGGCCGAGGTGTCGCTGCGCAGCGCGTGCAGTCCGAGCCAGGCGTCGGCCATGCCCGGGTCCAGCCGGACGGCGGCCCGGAACTCCTCCTCGGCCCGGGTGTACGCACCGGCCGTGTACGCGTCCATGGCGCGCAGCCAGGCGCGGTCGGCAAGCCGGTCCGGCCCACCCGCCGTGCTGTCGGAACTGTCCACCGTCGTCACTCACGCCCCCCGCGGTGCGGCCGGGGCTCGGCCGGCGAGTCGCCTGCGCCCAGCCTGGCCGGTGGTCGTCGACCCCCTGTCGCGCATATGCGCCTGCCAGGAATCGTACCGGCGCGGGGCTGATCCGGAAGGGTGCCGTACAGGGTCAAATGTGAACGCGCGAGCGGCTCTTGAGCGCTCGGACGAGGAAACGGGCGGTGGGGGAGCGAGTTTCGGAAACGGACCGGACGGCGTCCCCGGCTCACGGGGGAACAAGCCGGGGGCGCCGGGTCCGAGGCGGCCGGAAGCTGTGGTTCCGGCGGCTGGGGAGAACCTAGATCCTGGCGACGTCGCAGGTCAAGGCGATGATTGAAGGTTCACCCACGGTGCCCGGGGCGATCCGGCCGGTCACCCCGTCGACCCGCGTCGCGGCGTACGGACGGCTCGGATCGGCGGCGAAATGCGCCGATTCGGCCCGGGCCCAGCCCGCCCAGAACTCGGCCAGATCCGGACCGTCCCGCTCCTCGCCGCGCCGCCGGGCCGAGGCCGCGTCCAGCTCCATCCAGATCACCCGGGCCAGCCAGGGCCGCACCGCCCGCCGCCCGGCGCCGACCCCCTCCACCAGCACCACCGGGGCGGCCGGCACCCGCGCCGTGCCCGCGAAGCGGCGCAGCGTCCAGTCGTACACCCGGTACTCGGCGTCCTGCCCGGCCGTCAGCGGCTCCAGCACCTGCTCGCGCAGCCGTCCGGTCCAGCCGAAGAGCTCGCTGTGGGTGGCCAGGTCGTCGAGGTGGACCACCGGGGCCCCGCCGAGCGCCGCCGCCAGCCGTCCGGCGAAGGTGGTCTTGCCCGAGCCCGCGTGCCCGTCCACCGCGACCAGCCGCACCGGCCCGCAGGAGGGCGGCAGCGCGCGCAGCTCCGCCGCGAGCGCGGTCAGCCGGTCGTCCGGAGCGGGCCGGGGGCGGGGCGGGAAGGGTTCGGATGCAGCCACAACGTCAACCCTACGGTGCCGTAGCCCGCCACTGCGGACAGATCATCTGTGCAGGTCGTGACGCCGACGCGGGTTTCGGGCATACTCGCCTTCGCCACGACTGTGAACGGCCGTTCACCGCAACCCGGTGCCGGTCGGTCCGACCAGCCACACCCACGCCGGGTCAGCCGACACCTCGGTCCGGCGCCCGATCGAGGAGGCGACCACCGCCATGACCCCCTCCCCTGTGAAAGCCGTGGAGCGCCAGCTGCCCAGCGAGGAGGCCCGCGAGCTGCTGAGCCTCACCCGCGACCTGGTCCAGCGCGAGCTCCAGCCCCGTGCGGCGGAGGACGAGGCCGCGGGCCGCTTCCCGCGAGAGGTCTTCCGCACCCTCGGCGAGGCCGGCCTGCTCTCCCTCCCGTACGACGAGAAGCACGGAGGCGGCGAACAGCCCTACGAGGTGTACCTGCAGGTGCTGGAGGAGCTCGCGGCCGGCTGGCTGGCCGTCGGCCTCGGCGTCAGCGTGCACACCCTCTCCTGCCACGCGCTGGCCACCTTCGGCACCGCCGAGCAGCGCGACACCTGGCTGCCCGCCATGCTCTCCGGCGAGCAGCTCGGCGCCTACTGCCTCTCCGAGCCGCAGTCCGGCTCCGACGCGGCCGCGCTGCGCACCCGCGCCGACCTCGACGGCGACGTGTACGTGATGAACGGCACCAAGGCCTGGATCACCCACGGCGGCCGGGCCGACTTTTACAGCGCCCTGGTGCGCACCGGCGGTGACGGCCCCAAGGGCATCAGCTGCCTGCTGGTCCCCGGCGACCAGCAGGGCCTCTCCGCGGCCCCGCCTGAGCACAAGATGGGCATGCGCTCCTCGCCGACCGCGCAGCTGCACTTCGACGGCGCCCGCGTGCCCCGCGAGCGGCTGATAGGCGAGGAGGGGCAGGGCTTCCAGATCGCGCTCGCCGCGCTGGACTCCGGCCGCCTCGGCATCGCCGCCTGCGCGATAGGCGTCGCCCAGGCCGCGCTCGACCTCGCCGTCGACTACGCCCGCACCCGGCGCCAGTTCGGGCGCCCGATCGCCGAGTTCCAGGGCCTGTCCTTCATGCTCGCCGACATGGCCACCCAGATCGAGGCCGGCCGCTCGCTCTACCTGGCCGCGGCACGGCTGAAGGACGCAGGTCGGCCGTTCTCCAAGGAGGCGGCGATGGCCAAGCTGTTCTGCACCGACGCGGCGATGCGGGTGACCACCGACGCCGTCCAGGTGCTCGGCGGCTACGGCTACACCCAGGACTTCCCGGCCGAGCGGTACATGCGCGAGGCCAAGGTGCTGCAGATCGTCGAGGGCACCAACCAGATCCAGCGGCTGGTGATCGGCCGCCACCTCACGAAGGCCTGAGGCCTTTCCTCCACACGGCCTCCGGCCGTCACTCCAGGGTGCGGAGTGACGGCCGGAGGCGTTCCCGGTGGCGTGTCAGCTCGCCTTGGCGGTGCGGCCGGCCAGCGCCGGACGGCGGCGGCGCTGCTCGGGGATCGCGGCCCGCAGCGCGGCGACGGTCGGGAGGGCGGGCGCCGCCGGAGCGGGGGCGACCGCGGCGAGCCGCACCGGCCGGTGCGCGACCGCGTGCGAGAACGGCTGGGTCCGCCAGTCCAGCCCGGTCGGGAGCTTGAACAGCGCGTCGAACCGGGCCGGCTCGGCGTCCTCCGGGACCTCGACCTCGGCCAGGTCGTCCGTCGGCGTGCCGGAACCCGGGCAGATCGCGGGGGAGAAGGGGTTCCAGGCGGTCGGCAGCAGCGCGTGCTGCGGCAGCCGCTCCTCGTCCGCGACCAGGGCGATCGGGCGGCGGCACTCGGGGCAGTCGACCCGGAAGATGTCCCAGTTCTCCGCCTCGCCCGGGTCGGTGCCCGGCATGTGGTCGACCGCGAGGTCCTCGCGGTCGGTCATATCGTCGGTCTCGTCGGCGCCCAGCACGCGCTGGTCAGTAGCAGGCATGAGGATCCCCCTAGGATCGGGCCCGGCGTGGTCGTCCAGGGCCACAACCAGCAATTCCCTGTGATCCGGACTCATAACCCTGCGCTCCCGTGCACCGTGATGCACCGGGTGTGTCCTTGGCCACACCGGATGCCACATTCGCCCGGCATGTGCCCGCCCGGCACCTGCGGTCCTGTCCTGTGCCACCTCGTGCGCCCCCCGTGCTCCCGACCGGGTAGGTTTGCGCACTGTGGAGGATCTCGACCAACGCATCGTCCAGCTGCTCCTCGAAGACGGCCGGATGAGCTACACGGACCTGGGCAAGGCCACCGGCCTGTCCACCTCGGCGGTGCACCAGCGGGTGCGCCGCCTCGAACAGCGCGGGGTGATCCGCGGCTACACCGCGATCATCGACCCCGACGCCGTCGACCTGGCACTGACCGCGTTCATCTCGGTCAAGCCCTTCGACCCGAGCGCCCCGGACGACACCCCCGAGCGGCTGGCCGGCCTGCCCGAGATCGAGGCCTGCCACAGCGTCGCAGGCGACGAGAACTACATACTGAAGGTCCGCGTCGGCGCCCCAGGCGACCTCGAGGACCTCCTCGCCCGCATCCGCAGCGCCGCCGGCGTCTCCACCCGCACCACCGTCGTACTGTCCACCCCGTACGAGGCGCGTCCCCCGAAGCTCTGAACCGCGGGCCGGTCTCCGCGGAGGAACCGGTGACGTGCAGACTTGGCCGCATGACCGAACGCAATCTCCGGACCGTCCTGCTGCGCGGCGGCGCCGTCTACAGTCCCGCCGACCCCTTCGCCACCGCGATGCTCGTGGAGGGCGAGCACGTCGCCTGGGTCGGCAGTGACGGCGCCGCCGAGGCGTACGCCGCGACCGCCGACGAGATCGTCGAGCTGGACGGCGCCCTGGTCACCCCCGCCTTCGTGGACGCCCACGTGCACGTCACCGCCGCCGGTCTGGCACTCACCGGTCTGGACCTCACCGGCAGCCCCTCGCTGGCCGCCGCCCTGGAGGCCGTCACCGCCTTCGTGGACGCCCGGCCCGAGCCCGGCGGGGTGCTGATCGGCCACGGCTGGGACGAGACCGGCTGGCCCGAGGGCCGCCCGCCCACGCCGGCCGAACTCGACGCCGCCGCCCGCGGTGCCGCGCTCTACCTCTCCCGCACCGACGTGCACTCCGCGCTCGCCACCACCGCGCTGCGCACCCTCACCGAGGGACTGGCAGAGGCGCCCGGGTTCGACCCCGAGGGCCCGCTCACCAAGGACGCCCACCACGCCGTCCGGCAGACCGCGCTGGCCCACCTCACCCCCGAGCAGCGCCGCCGCGCCCAGCGCGCCACCCTGGCCCGCGCCGCCGAACTCGGCATCGGCGCCCTGCACGAGTGCGCCGGCCCGGAGATCTCCTCGGAGACCGACCTGGCCGCCCTGCTGGCCCTGGCCGCCGAGCACGAGGGGCCCGAAGTCTTCGGGTACTGGGGCGAGTTGGGCGGCGTCGAGACCGCCCGCAGGCTCGGCGCGGTGGGCGCCGGCGGAGACCTCTTCGTGGACGGCGCGCTCGGCTCGCACACCGCCTGCCTGCACCACCCGTACTCCGACGCGGAGCACACCGGCACCGCCTACCTGACCGCCGAGCAGGTCGCCGACCACGTCGCCGCCTGCACCGAGGCCGGGCTCCAGGCCGGCTTCCACGCCATCGGCGACGCGGCCGTCGCCGCGGTGATCGAGGGCGTCCGGGCGGCCGGCGCCCGGGTCGGCGCCGACCGGGTCAAGGCCCTGCGCCACCGCGTCGAGCACGCCGAGGCCCTGGACGACGAGGCCGTCGCCGCCTTCGCCGAACTCGGCCTGACCGCCTCCGTCCAGCCCGCCTTCGACGCCGCCTGGGGCGGCCCCGAGGGCATGTACGTCCAGCGCCTGGGCGCCGAGCGGGCGGCCGCCCTCAACCCCTTCGCCGGGCTGCTGCGGGCCGGCGTCCCGCTGGCCTTCGGCTCGGACGCCCCGGTCACCCCGCTCGACCCCTGGGGCACCGTACGGGCCGCCGCCTTCCACCAGACCCTGGACCACCGGATCTCGGTGCGGGCCGCCTTCACCGCCCACACCCGGGGCGGCTGGCGCGCCATCGGCCGGGACCAGGACGGCGTCCTCGTCCCCGGCGCGGTCGCCAGCTTCGCGATCTGGGCGGCCGGCGAGCTGGTCGTCCAGGCCCCGGACTCCCGGGTGGCCGGCTGGTCCACCGACCCGCGCTCCGGTACCCCCGGCCTGCCCGACCTCACCCCGGGCCACCCGCTGCCGACCTGCCTGCGCACCGTGGTCCGCGGCCGCACGGTGCACCAGCGGTAAACCCCGTGGAGCGGCGGGCCGCCGCGCCCTGGGGCCTGTCTCTTGGGTTTTGTCGGATCAGGGCGCGGCGTTGGGGTGCGTGCATCGCAAGGCGGAGGAGGGAGCCACTGCGGAGCATTGGCGACCGACGACAACGCGGCGAGGTGCGTGCCCCGGCGTCGCGGACCCGGTAAGGACCCAAGAGACAGGCCCCAGGTTGACCGCCATGACCGAACCGGTGCCCGCCGACTTCACCGTCCCGCGCGAGCTGCTCGCCCCGGAGTTCCGCCTGGAACCCCTGGGCGAGCGGCACAACGCCTCCGACCACGCCGCCTGGACGGGGAGTGTGGAGCACATCCGCGCCACCCCCGGCTGGGCCGGCCGCCACTGGCCGCCCGCCGCCGGGATGCACCTGGAGCGGAACCTCGCCGACCTGCGCCGACACGCCGCCGACTTCGAGGCCCGCACCGGCTTCACCTACACCGTCCTGGAACCCGACCGCGACGAGGTGATCGGCTGCGTCTACGTCTACCCGGACCGCGAGGACCCGTCCGCGGTCTCCGTCAGCTCCTGGGTCCGGGCCGACCGCGCCCACCTGGACGCGCCGCTGTACCGCGCCGTCTCCG
Source organism: Kitasatospora sp. NPDC048298 (assembly GCF_043201465.1). Taxonomy (NCBI): domain Bacteria; kingdom Bacillati; phylum Actinomycetota; class Actinomycetes; order Kitasatosporales; family Streptomycetaceae; genus Kitasatospora; species Kitasatospora sp. NPDC048298. The sequence goes on along the minus strand of NZ_JBICYZ010000031.1, from coordinate 36,823 downwards.
ACTGGCTCACCACCCGGTGGCCCCTACGGGAGTTCCGCTACGCCCCGCGCTGACCCCGGGTGCCGTACCACCGGGCTCCCGGGTCCGAGCCGACCGGTGGGACGGCCCTACCACCCTCACCTCACGGGCCACCGACGTTCCGGGGTACCTTCTTCGCACAGCGTCCGAACAGCAAGCCCCAGGAAGATGGTGCGCCGGTGGCCACTCCCGTCACCCAGGAACGGTCCGAGGCCGTCCCCGAGCCGCAGGAGCCGGCGCCCCGACCGAGCCGCGGAGCCCGCGCGCTCGCCAAGGTCCGCGCAGGGCTGCCCCGCACCGGCCTCGCCGCGCTGGCCGGCCTGCTGCTGGCCCTCGCCTTCCCGCCGTACGACCTGTGGCCGCTGTCGCTGCTCGGCGTCGCCGCGCTCTCGCTGCTCACCCGGGGCCGCACCTTCCGCCAGGGGCTGTGGACCGGCTTCACGTTCGGCCTGCCGTTCTTCCTGATGCTGCTCAGCTGGCTGCGGGTGGTCGGCTGGGACGCCACGATCGGCCTGTCCGTCGTGGAGGCGCTGTTCCTGGCCCTGCTCGGCGGCGCGCTGGCCGTCACCTCCCGGCTGCCCGGCTGGCCGCTCTGGGCGGCCTGCCTGTGGATCACCCAGGAGTGGGCCCGCGACCGGCTGCCGCTCGGCGGGTTCCCCTGGGGCCGGCTCGCCTTCGCCAACACCGCCACCCCGTACACCCCGCTGGCCGCGCTCGGCGGCGCCCCGCTGGTGACCTTCGCGGTCGCCCTGTCCGGCGCCCTGCTGGCCTGGGCCGCGCTGCGCCTGCGCGGGCCGGCGAAGGCCCCGAAGGCCGCCGCGCTGGCGGCGCTCGGCGCGGTGGCCGCGCTGCTGGCCGGCTACCTCGTCCCGGTGCCCACGGCCGCCGCCGACACCGTCAAGGTCGCCATCGTCCAGGGCAACGTGCCCAACCCGGGCATGGACTTCCTGGGCCGCCCGATGATGGTCCTCAACAACCACGCCTCGGCCACCGAGCGGCTCGCCGCCGACATCAGGGCCGGCAAGGTCGAGCGCCCCGACATCGTGATCTGGCCGGAGAACTCCTCCGACCTCGACCCGTTCAGCGACCCGCTGGCCCGCCAGCGGATCGACGAGGCGGTCAAGGCGATCGGCGTGCCCACCCTGGTCGGCACCCTGGTGGACGGACCGGACGCGCAGCACGTCCAGAACGAGGGCATCGTCTGGGACCCGGTCACCGGCCCCGGCGCCTCCTACACCAAGCAGCACCCCGTCCCGTTCGGCGAGTACGTCCCCTTCCGCGCCCAGCTGATGACGGTGATCACCCGCCTCCAGCGGGTCGCCCGGGACTTCTACCCCGGCGACCACAACGGCGTGATGCAGCTCGGTCCGGCCCGGATCGGCGACGTGATCTGCTTCGAGGTCGCGTACGACGAGATCGTCCGCGACACCGTGGACAGCGGCGCCCGGGTGCTGGTCGTCCAGACCAACAACGCGACGTACGCCAAGACCGGCCAGCCCGAGCAGCAGCTGGCGATGAGCCGGCTGCGGGCCGTCGAGCACGGCCGGGCGGTGCTGATCGCCGCCACCAGCGGCATCAGCGCGGTGATCGCTCCGGACGGCAGCGTCCAGCAGCGCACCGAGGAGCTGACGGCGGCCGAGCTGTCGGCCACCGTCCCGCTGCGCGACGGCACCACGGTGGCCGACCGGGTCGGTGCCGCCCCGGAGTGGACGCTGGCCCTCGGAGGCCTGCTGGCCTGCGGCGCGGCCGTGCTCATCGGCCGCCGCAAGAAGGACGCTGCCGGAACACCGGCCGAGTAGGAATCGTTGGACCAGGTGGTGCCGTAGCCGGCCCGGACCTCCCGTGCGGCGCGCAGAGCACCGCCTGGAGTGGATTCGTACCGTGACCCAGCAAGCTACCCCCACCCGTCCGGCCCCGCGTAGCAGGCTCCGCCGGGTGCTGCCGCTGCTGATCACCGCCTGGCTGGTGCTGGAGATCTGGCTGCTGGTCCAGGTCGGCTCGTGGCTGGGCGGCTTCACCGTCCTGCTGCTGCTCATCGGGGGCGCCCTGATCGGCGGCTCGCTGATCAAGCGGGCCGGTCTGAAGGCGTTCTCGGCGGCGGTCGAGCAGAGCAAGAACCCGCAGTCCGAGCAGCCGCAGACCGGCACCAGCATGACGGTGCTGGCCGGCGTGCTGCTGATCGTCCCCGGCTTCCTGTCGGACCTGGTCGCCCTGACCCTGCTCTTCCCGCCCACCCGGGCGCTGTGGCGGGCGGTCGGGCGCCGGGTCGCGGACAAGGCGCTGCGCAGCGCCCCGCCGGCCGGCACCGACCCGCTCGCGGACGCGATGCGGCTCCAGGAGCAGCTGCGCATCCACCGCCCGGACGGCAAGGTGATCCAGGGCGAGGTCGTGGACCAGGACTCCGGCCCGCGCGGCCCGCAGGGCCCGGACACCACCTACCGCCCGCCGATCTCGGGCTGATCCGACCGTTCCCACCGGGCCGCCCGGGGCGCACGCCGCCCCGGGCGGCCCGTCCTTCGCCCGGCGACGGCTCCCGGCCCGTGCCGGGCAGCCGACCGGTCGGACAACGGACCGGGACCGGCCAGCGGACCGGTCGGACAACGCGAAAGGGACCCTGGTGACCAGGGTCCCTTTTCGCGTCCTCCCGCTCGGGGCGGGAGCGAGGTGTCAGGCGCTCTTACGGGTGTCCCGCGGGTGCACCGCGAGGTTCATCCCACCGGAGCGGAGCACGGCCAGCCGTTCGGCCAGCACCTCCTCCAGCTCCTCGCGCGTCCGGCGCTCCATCAGCATGTCCCAATGGGTGCGCGTCGGCTTGATCTTCTTCTCTTCCGGCTCGTCGCCGTCGAGAAGCGCCGCCTCCTGGCCACAGAAGCGACATTCCCAGGTCGCGGGGATCTCCGCCTCGACCGAGAAAGGAACCTCGAAACGGTGTCCGTTCTGACATGCGTACTCGACGGTCTGGCGGGGAGCCAGATCGATACCACGGTCGGTCTCGTAGCTAGTGGCCCCGAGTCGCGTGCCGCGGAGAGCTCGCTCGCTCATGAATCGTGCCTCCCGGGCTTATGGCCCACAGGACTAGTGGTCGCTGTTCTTCGTCGTTCGGTCAACGCTCGGCTTCCGACGAAGATTCCCGTCCCGGGACATGCGTCGTCTGTAGTGCCGCCCCTGTTTGTACCCACCTGCGCCCGATTTGTCACATCTGGCCGGTGATATCACCCTAGGTGTCACCTATTTCACATCTGGTGATCGTGCGGGCTTTCCGTGACGAGCCTACCGGGCCGGGATTCGACGGCGAGGGCCGCCCCCCGGGCGGAGGCCGGAGAACCGGCTCCGGGAGGCGGGTCGGCCCGGCGGTCAGGAGATCGGCCGTGAGCGGATCATCGGCTCGCCCTTGGCCAGCTCGACCGGGTGGGCCGCGGCGGCCGGGTCGACCGCGGGGACCGTCGGCGGGTGCTCCGGGCGGGGCGGCACGGCGGCGGCCTCGGTGCGGGTGTCCCGGTGCGGCAGCAGGGCGATCACCGCGTCCCGCAGCGGGGCCGGGGCCTCGTCGTCCAGTGGGTCGATGGTGGCGGGCACCTGGAGCCGGACGGGGGCGCCGTTGCCGATCCGGGCGTAGCCGCGGCCGATCGGGGCGTGGGCGGCGGGTGCGATGTCCAGTGGCGCGCCGAGCGCGTCGTGCGCCTCGTCGGGGCCGGCCGGGCCGAGCACCACCCGGGCCCGGGTGGTGGCGCGGACGGTGGCGGTGATCCGGTCCCGGGCGTCGAGGTCGTCGGCGACCACCACGGTGACCCGGGCGGCCCGGCCGTGCCGCAGCGGGAGCTCCAGCAGGTCCTGCGGGTCGGGGCGTCCCTCGGCCCGGGCGAGCTCGCTCAGCTCGGTCGGGTGGTCCAGCAGCAGCCACAGCGGCCGGGTGGCGTCCTCGGGCGGGGCGCTGCCCGCGTGCCGGGCGGCGTTGAGCGCGGCCAGCCGGCGCTCGGTCTCGCCGACGGCCCAGTCCAGGGCGGCCAGCGCGCCGTGCAGGCTGGTCTCCACGGTGTGCACGCCGGGCCGGTTCACCAGGCAGGCGTGCTCGCCGGTGCCCGCACCGTCGACCACCACCAGGTCGGCGTACGGGAGGGCCTGGAGCGCGACCGAGCGCAGCAGGCTGGAGGTGCCGTAGCCGGTGACGCCGAGCACCAGCAGGTGCGGCTCGGAGGAGCGCGGGCCGGTGCGCCAGACCACCGGCGGCTGCTGGACGGTGGCACCGCGCCGGATGACCGGGATGGTCCGGGCGGTGCCGTCCTCGTCGGTGAAGCCCAGCACGATCTCGCCGGGCGCGGCCACGAAGCGCTGGGCGGCGATGTCGGCCGGGAGCGGGGCGAGCGCGGCGATCCGCAGCCGGTTGGACTCCTCGTCCCAGTCGAAGCGGTACTCGCGGGCCCGGCCGGCCTTCCCCTGGACCACCTGCTCGATCCGGGCCCGGGCGGTCGGCTCGGTGTCGGTGAAGTAGGCCGGGTAGCTCATGTCCAGCCGGGCGAGCCGGCCCTCGCCGTCGAACTCCCACGCGCTGAAGGCGTTCTTGTGGCTGCCCGCGAAGTGGTACAGCGGGTTGGCGTCCTCGGGGCCGCACAGGTACGGGGTGAGCGCCGCGTAGAGGGCCGCGAGCTTGACGTCGGCGACGTTCGGTGCGGGCGGTGCGGGCGCCGCCTTGGGGGCCCGGCCGGCCCAGGCGGCGCTGGCCATCAGGGCGATCAGGGCGAACAGCAGGCCGTGCGGCAGCAGGTAGACGCCGATCAGCATGGCGGCGGTCAGGAACAGCGTCGGGCCGCGGCGATCCTTCGGGGTGTCCTGCCAGCGGGCCTTGGCCCAGTCGACGTGGTGGCGCAGGCCGCGGCCGATGACGGAGAGCGGGGCGAACATGTCGGAGGCGTGGTCCCCGGCGGTCCGGGCGATCGCGCGGCCCTTGCTGAAGTTGCGGTGGAGCGGCATTCCTTGACTCCCCGGGCGGTGGGACGGGTGGGGTGGCGCGGGTGGGGACCGACGGGGCCCGGGGCGGTGGGATCCGCGCCCGGGCCGGTACGGGGGAGGACGGGGCTAGAACTTGATGCCGCTGAGCAGGCTGGCGAGGCTGGCGCCGCCCGCGGTGATGCTCGGCGCGATCGAGGAGCCGGCGATGTAGAAGCCGAGGAGGGAGCAGACGATGGCGTGGGAGACCTTTAGTCCGTCCCGGCGGAAGAAGAGAAAGGCGATGGTGCCGAACAGGACGATGCCGGAAATCGAGAGGATCACGTTCCGCTCCTCAGGAAGGGGGGACAAGCGGGGGTGTTACGGAAAGTGCACTAATCGTGACAAAAAGTAATAGATGATGGAACGGTGCAAATGGGTGGTTCTGCCGTTCAATACCGTTCCGGCGGCCGGGCGGCGGTATGCGGACCGGCCGGGGTGGGGGCCGGGCGTCGCGGGGATTCGGTGTGCCGAGACATTCCCGGGCGGCGGGCGGGAAGTTTCCGGGGGGTCCGGGAAGTTCGCTCGAATGGCTGCGCAACGCGCGCGGCCGCGTGTCGTGGCGGTCGCGGGCCGTCATCCGGATTCCGGACGCCCGCTGGTCCGCCCCGGCGCCGGCCGTTACCGTGCCCTGGGCGCAGTCCCGAACCGTCCGACGACCCGACCGGAAAGGCCGCCGCCATGACCGACGCCGCCAGCCAGCAGCCCGCCGACGCCCCCGACGCCGAGGTGATCGCGCTCGCCGGGAAGCTCTTCGACGCCGCCCGGGCCGGGGAGACCGACACGCTGTCCGCCTACCTGGACGCCGGCGCCCCGGCCGACCTGACCAACGGCCGCGGCGACACCCTGCTCATGCTGGCCGCCTACCACGGCCACGCCGCCACCGTGGCGGAGCTGCTCCGGCACGGCGCCGACCCGAACCTCGCCAACGACCACGGCCAGACCCCGCTGGCCGGCGCCGTCTTCAAGGGCGCCACGGACGTGCTCGACGTCCTGCTGGCCGGCGGCGCCGACCCGCGGGCCGGTGCCCCGAGCGCCGTGGACACCGCGCGGATGTTCGGCAAGGACGACCTGGTCGCCCGGTTCGAGGTCGGCTGAGCGGGGACCGTAGGCTCTTCGACCATGAGCACCAGCACCACCCGGGACATCGGCACCGTCGAGTTCCGCATCACCGGCTACGCCCACCCCGACGCCCAGGCCCTGTCGGCGGAGGTGCAGCAGGAGTACGTGCGCCGCTACGGCGACCCGGACGAGACCGTCATGCACCCCGAGGACTTCGAGGCGCCGGCCGGACTGTTCATGATCGCCTACCTGGACGGCCGCCCGGTCGCCTGCGGCGGCTGGCGGGCCAAGCAGGCCGGCCCGGACGACCTGCGCGACGGTGACGCCGAGGTGAAGCGGATGTTCGTGATCCCCGAGGCCCGCGGCCGCGGCCTGGCCCGCGCGGTGCTGCGCCGCCTGGAGCGGACCGCGATCGAGGCCGGGCGGGGCCGTTTCGTCCTGGAGACCGGCACCGAGCAGCCCGAGGCCGTCGCGCTCTACCAGTCCGAGGGCTACGCCGCGATCCGGAAGTTCGGCATCTACAAGGACCACCCGCAGAGCATCTGCCTCGGCAAGGAGCTGACTCCGGCGGTCTGAGCCGCCGCCGCGTGGGGAAGGCTTCCCTCGGCCCGGGCCGAGGAGGGGACGGATGAGTCAGCGAGCACCTGGACCCAAGGCGCCCGGAGCGGACCGGCTCCCCGGCCTGGCCGCGCCCGGCGGGGAGCTGGACCGGCTGGTCGGGGACGGCGCCCGCACCGTCGGCGCGGGCGCCGTCTGGGCCGTCGGCGATGCCGGCGGCACGCTCGGCGGGGGTGCCCACGGCGTGCTCGGGCAGGGCCCGTACGCGCGGCTGCGGCCCGGGCCGGACACGCTGTACGACCTCGCCAGCCTCACCAAGGTCGTCGCGCTCTGGCCCTGCGCCGGGGTGCTGTGGCAGTCCGGCCGACTTCCGCTGGACGAACCGCTCGGCCGCTGGTGGCCGCCGGCCGCCGGGCGCCCCGCCGGGGTTGTGACGGCCCGTCAACTCCTCGCCCACACCGCGGGAATGCTCCCGTACACCCGCTTCGAGCAGCTCTACGGGCGGGAGCCCGCGGCGATCCGGGCCGGGGTCCTCGCCGCGCCGCTGCACCGGACGCCGGGCACGGCTGTCGAGTACACCGACCGGGCCGCCGTCCTGCTCACCCACCTGGTGGAGGATCTCGGCGGCGCGCCGCTGGACGAGCTCGCCGCGCGCCTGGTCTGGGTGCCGCTCGGCATGGCCGACACCCGCTACGGCCCGCTCGACGCGGCGCTCGCCGTTCGTACCGCGCCCACCGAGTACCAGGAGGCGGCCGGCACCCACCTGTGCGGCGTCGTCCACGACCCCTCCGCCCGGCTGCTCGGCGGGGTCTCCGGCAACGCCGGGGCCTTCTCCACCGCCCGCGACCTCGCCCGCTTCCTCGCCGCGGTGCTCGCCCCGCCGCCCGGGCTCCGCTGGGGCGGGGCGTGGATCGACGAGTCGCTGCGCGAGCAGACCGGCGGCCTGCTCCCCGCCCGCGGCCTGTCCTGGCTGTACGCCCCCGGCACCGACCCGGCCGAGGGCACCTTCGTCCACTACGGCTTCACCGGCACCGGCTTCTGGGTCTCCCGGCGGCTCGGCCGCTGGGCCCTGCTGCTCACCAACAAGGTGCACTACGACCGGGGCACCGAGCGGCTCACCGAACTGCGCAACGCCTTCCGGCGGGCCGTGTTCGGCTGACGCGCGTCCGAGGCAAGCCGGCGGCACTCATTCGGGTGGATTCGGCGCGAACCGCCGTTTCGTGGAGGGGGATTGCGGCAGATTGTCCTCCGAGGGCGGCAGCCGGCGGAGGAGGCGCGATGACGGACACCTGGGCACTCTCGGAGCAGGAGTGGCTCGCCGGGCTGGTGCGCGCCTATGTCGGGTGCAGTGTGCTGCTCACCGACGAGGCTGGCAAGGTCCTGCTGCTGAAGGCCAGTTACCGCGACCAGTGGCAGTTCCCCGGCGGCGGGATGGATCCGGGGGAGGGGCCCGCCGAGTGTGCGGCCCGCGAACTGTACGAGGAGACGGGCCTGTTGGCCGGTCCGCTGCGGCTGCTCGTCGTGGAGTGGCGCGACGCGATCCCGGACCAGGGCGAACACGCCCACCCCGCCGTGCAGTTCATGTTCGACGGCGGAACGGTCGCGGCCGGCGCGGTGATCCGGGCCCAGGCCGAGGAGATCGCCGACCACGGGTACTTCACCCCGGCCCAGGCGGCCGTCCTGCTGCAGCCCGGTGCGGCGCGCCGGCTCACCGGGGCCCTGGAGGCCCGGCGGACCGGCGCCGCCGCGCTGCTGCACTCGCACGGGTACGTCGGGTGAGGGCCGGTCAGAGGAGGGTGCTCCAGTAGTACCAGAACCGGTTGAGGACCAGCAGCGCGATCACCGCCGCCCACAGCACCGGCAGCGCCCAGTGGTACCGGGCCGCCTCCCGGACGGCCGCCCGCAGCCCCGGGCCCACCGGAATCACGCCCGAGCGCAGGTTGTGCAGCGTGGTGTACCAGAACACCACCACCACCGTCGCCCACACCACCATGCAGTACGGGCAGAGCGCGCCGATGTCGTACAGCGCCTGGTAGATCAGCCAGTGCGCGAACACCACGCCCACCGCGGTGCCCGCGTTCAGCCCCAGCCAGAACCAGCGACGGTACGCGGCACCGGCGACCAGCCCCGCGCCGATCGCCGCCAGCGCGCCGAAGGCGGCCAGCCCGAGCAGCGGGTTCGGGAAGCCGAAGACCTCCGCCTGCTCGGTGCGCATCACCGAACCGCAACTGATGATCGGGTTGATGTTGCAGTTGGGGACGTAGGAGGGGTTCTCCAGGAGGCGGAGCTTGTCGAAGGTCAGGACGGCCGAGGCGGCCAGCCCGACCAGCCCGCCGAGGAACAGCAGGAAGGCGTAGGCCCGGCCGGCGGCGACCGGGGCCCGGCGGGCGTCGTCAGGGGCGGAGCGGGGCGGGTGCACGGTGGTAGCGGCGGACATGGCAGCACACTCCGGTGGCTGGCTGGGAGGAGCCGGCCCGGCCGGGAGTTCGGCCGGGCCAGGTGGTGCCGTACGTGCGGGGCCGCGGCCTACTGGAGGCCGGCGGCCTGCTTCACCTGCGCGGTGAACTGCTCGGGCGAGACCGACGCGTTGCCGGCGAACAGGTTGATCTGCTTGCCGTCGACCTTGACGGTCGGCGTGCCGGTCACCCCGCTGTCGTTGAACGCGTCGGAGACCTTGGCCGCCCACGGGGCGTAGGTCCGGTCGGTGACCGCCTTCACGAAGGCGTCCGTCTTCAGGCCCGGCACCTGGCCGGCCAGGTCCAGGATGTGGTTGACGTCGCCGAAGCCGTCCTCGCGCTCGTCCGGCTGGTTGGCGTACAGCACGTCGTGGAACGCCTTGAACTGGTCCACGCCCTCGTTCAGCGCGGCGCCGACGGCGGCCAGCGCGGTGCGCGAACCCTTGCCGCCGAGGTTCTTGTCCAGGAAGGCCGCCAGGTGGAAGTTCACCTTGATCTGACCGTCCTCGGTGAGCTTCTTGACGGTCTCGCCGTTCGCCGCCTCGAAGTGCTTGCAGACCGGGCAGCGGAAGTCCTCGTAGATCTCCATGGTGTGCGGGGCGTCCGCCTTGCCGTAGGTGATCACCGTGCCGTTCGGGCCGGAGGCGTTGGCGGGCACGACCAGCGGAGCCGAGGCGGCCGCGGAGGACTTGTCGTTCTTGTCCGAGGCCGAGCCGATCGCGACGGCCACGCCGCCCGCGAGGGCCAGGACGACGACGGCGGAGACCGTCACCACGATCCGCTGACGGCGCTTGGCGGCCTGCTTCTCGCGGCGCTGCGCCTCCTGGATCCGCTCACGGGCACTGACGCGCTTCTTGTTCTTGTCCTGCGACATGGGGAAGTCAACTCCTGTACGCGGCGCGCGGGTGCGCGCGGGGAGCCGCACCGGGTGCGGCGGGGTCGGTGAACGCGGGAGTCGTGCGCACTGCCTGCGGGCGTACCGGGGCCGTTCGGCCGGGTACGGGGGTGATCAGCCCGGAGAGGGGATCAGCCGGGAGAGGTGATCAGCAGGCAGGCGCGAAGGCGGGCGGGCCACGCCGGGGCGCCGGGCTCAGCACCACGTCCTCGCGGCGCGGCCGGGTACGGTCCGACTCCGGCAGCGGCACCCGCAGCACCGGACGCACCGGAGCCGGGACCAGCAGGACGACCAGGGCGTGCAGCGGGGCGGCCAGCGACTGGCGCAGTGCGCACAGCGCCCGGGCCAGACCCGACAGGGCGGCGTCGCCCATCCGCAGCCAGGCCGAGGCGGCCAGGGCGATCACCACGTGCACCAGCAGGAGCAGCAGCTGGGTCGCGGCGGGGGCCAGCTGCCCGGCGTGGCCCAGCGGGCCTGCCAGCAGTGAGCCGTCCACCGAACCGCCGCCACAGACCAGCAGGTTCACCCCGCGTGCGGGCACCTGACCGGTCAGCACCGGCGAACAGCCGGCCTGGCCCAGGTTGAACGTGGTGTTGAGCAGCAGCTCGACCGGCACCATCACGCCGGAGATGTGCAGCATCCGCCGCTCCCCGCCGGCCAGCACGGCGGCGACCAGGAAGACGACGGCACCGGCCGAGGCCACCAGCGTCAGCGGCAGCGGGCGGCCCGTGATGACGACCTGGCCCAGCGCGGCCATGGGCACGGCGAGCGCGGTGAACACCGCGGCCCGCAGGGCCCTGGTCGTGGGGGAGGAGGTCGTCACGCTCCGGAGTATGTCATGGGGTCCGTACCCGGCACGAGGGCCCGTAGGTCCCTGGTGCGGCTGACGCGCGCTCAGTAGCCTGCGAGGTCGGCCACGAGTTCGGCCGGGGGTCACTCGCCGGGCTGCCGCCCGGTCGACAGCGGCCGTCCGCGGATTAGCCTGGAAGACGTTCCCGCTGACCCGACGAGGGGGCGAGCACGCATGGCGAGACCCGAGCCCACGGTGGGGGAGGTGCTGCTGGCCCGCATCGAGGCGCAGACGGCGGAGCTGGCCGGCCTGGACGACGCCGTCCGGGCGGACGAGCCGGACGCCGTGCACCGGATGCGGGTCGCCTGCCGCCGGCTGCGCAGCGCCCTGCGGACCTTCCGACGGCTTTTCACCCCCGGTGCCACCGACGAGCTGGTCGCCGACCTGCGCTGGCTCGCCGCCGCCCTCGGCGCGGCGCGGGACCGCGAGGTGCTGGCCGAGCGCCTGGCCGCCGAGGCCCGCGAGCTGCCCGCCGAGTGCGAGCCGCAGCGGGTCGCCGCCGCGCTGGAGCGGTGGGGCCGGGCCGAGTACCGCGAGGTGTGGCCCGAGGTGGTCGCCGCCCTCGACAGCCCCCGCCGCCGCGCCCTCGGCGAGGCCCTCACCACCCTGCTCGCCGACCCGCCGCTGCAACCGCGCGCCGCCCGCAGCGCAGTCCCGGAGCTCTCCCGGATCGCCGCCCGCGAGCAGCACCGCACCGCCGAGCGCGTCCGCACCGCCCTCGCCGCCGCGCCCGCGGACCGGGCCGTCGCCCTCCACGAGGCCCGCAAGGCGGCCAAGCGCGCCCGCTACGCCGGTGAGACCGCCGCCGCGGCGATCGGCGCCCGGGCCGAGCGCTACGCGCGGCGGATGAAGGCCGTCCAGGACGTCCTGGGCGAGCACCAGGACGCGGTGGTCGCCGCCGGCGCGCTCGCCGCCCGCGCGGCGGGCAGCGGCGAGCCGTTCGGATACGGGGTCCTGTACGGCCGCCAGCTGGCCACCGAGGAAGCCGCCCGGCGACGGCTGCCGGACGTCTGGCGGCGGGCGGGCAAGCGCAAGCTGGCCCGGTTCGGCTAGCGCCCGGGCGGCGTGGGACCGCCCGGGCGGCGTGCCCCGGGGCACAGGCGCGCCTTGCGGTGTCGTGGTCGGTCGGCGCCCGGGTGCACCTGCGGGCGCGGCGGCGCTTGGGGCTACCGGGGGTCGAGCCCGGCCGAGCGGGCCGCCTCGCGCAGCAGGTCGCGGAGCATCGTGGTGGTCAGCCGACCGGTGTTCGTGTTGCGGGGGCTCACGTGGTAGCAGCCGTACATCCGCAGCTCCGGGCCGCCGTCGCGGGCCGGGAAGGTGGCCAGGGCGGCGTGGCCGAAGGCGGGGCGGGGCCGCGGGACCTGCCAGCCGGCGTCCGCGATCACCGGCAGCATCGCCTGCCAGGCGAAGCCGCCGAGGGCGACGACGGTGCGCACGGTGGGGCGCATCAGCTCCAGCTCCCGGCTGATCCAGGGCCGGCAGGTGTCGCGTTCCGCGGTGCTGGGCTTGTTGTCCGGCGGGGCGCAGCGGACCGGGTCGGTGATCCGGACGCCGGACAGCTCCAGTCCGTCGCCGTGGCGGACGGACTCGGCGCGGTTGGCGAACCCGAGCTCGTACAGGGCGGCGTAGAGCAGGTCGCCGGAGGGGTCGCCGGTGAAGATCCGGCCGGTGCGGTTGGCGCCGTGGGCGGCGGGGGCGAGGCCGACCAGGACGAGCGGGGCGTCCGGGGGGCCGAAGCCGGGGATGGGGCGGGCCCAGTAGTCCCAGTCCTGGTAGGCGCGGCGCTTGGTGCGGGCGGTCTCCTCGCGCCACTCGACCAGGCGCGGGCAGGCCCGGCAGCCGGTGACGACGCGGTCCATCGCGGCGAGCGTGCCGGCCCGGGCGGCCGCCTCGGCGGGGTGCCGGGGGTCGTCGGGGTCGTCGGCGGGGGAGGAGGGTGCGGCCACGGTCGGCATGGCCGAGATCCTAGGGGCTCCCGGACGTTCGTTCCGGCCCCGGCCGGGCAGGCGTAGCGTGGAATCAGTTGCTCCGGCGGTCCCCGGCCGGTCCGGGTCGGCGGCGGCCGGACGTGCCGGTGTGCGCGCAGGCCGCAAGGAGGCCGCGATGATCGTCGATTCGGTGCTGGGTGCCCTCGCGGGGCTCGCCGGGCTGGGGGCGATCTGGGCGATCACGAGCATCAGGGTCGTCCAGCAGTTCCAGAAGGGCGTGGTGTTCCGCTTCGGGAAGGTGCGCGACGAGGTGCGCGATCCCGGGCTGGTGGCGCTGATGCCGGTCGCGGACCGGCTGCACAGGGTGAACGTGCAGATCGTGACGATGCCGATCCCGGCGCAGGAGGGCATCACCCGGGACAACGTGACCGTGCGGGTGGACGCGGTGGTCTACTTCCGGGTGGTGGACCCGGTGAAGGCCACCGTCAACGTGCAGGACTACAACTTCGCGATCTCCCAGGTCGCGCAGACCTCGCTGCGCTCGATCATCGGCAAGAGCGAGCTGGACGACCTGCTGGCCAACCGGGAACCGATCAACCAGGGGCTGGAGTTGATGATCGACAGCCCGGCGCTGGGCTGGGGCATCGAGATCGACCGGGTGGAGATCAAGGACGTCGCGCTGCCGGAGTCGATGAAGCGTTCGATCGCCCGGCAGGCGGAGGCCGAGCGGGAGCGGCGGGCCCGGATCATCACCGCGGACGGCGAGTACCAGGCCTCGGAGCGGCTGTCGGAGGCCGCCGCGGTGATGAGCGCGACCCCGACCGCGCTCCAACTGCGGCTGTTGCAGACCGTGGTGGAGGTGGCCGCGGAGAAGAACTCGACGCTGGTGCTGCCCTTCCCGGTGGAGCTGCTGCGCTTCCTGGACAGCGCGACGGAGGTCCAGCAGCGGAACCTGCTCACGGCCGCCGCGGCCGCGGCCGGGGCGAAGGCCGCGGAGGACGCGGTGGAGAGCGGCGAGGTCCCGGAGGAGGAGCTCGAACCGGACCAGCCCCGGCACGAACTCCCGCCGCTGGAGGAGGTGCTGGATCGCTCGCCGCTGAACCGTACGGAGTCGCCGGACGGTCGGGTCGAGCCGGACGAGGCCACCGGGCCGGGCGGAGGGGGCTGAGCACACCGCCCGGGCGGGACGGGCGGGACGGCCCCGGTGGCGTCGGCGATCCACCCGGACCACGATGGACGTGGGAAGGGAAGCCAGGTCAGGAGGCGGACCATGACCATAGCCAGCGACATCATGCACCCGGGCGCGGAGTGCATCCGCGAGCACGAGACGCTCGCGGCTGCCGCCCGGATCATGCGGGAACGCCATGTGGGCGCCCTGCCCATCTGCGGGCCGGGCGACAAGCTGTTGGGGATCTTGACCGACCGGGACATCGTGCTGCGCTGCGTCGCCGAGGGTCGCGACCCGGCGTCGGTGACGGCGGGCGAACTGGCTCAGGGGCGGCCGATGACGGTGGAGGCGGACGAGGACTGCGAGCAGGTGCTGCGGGTGATGGAGCAGTACCAGGTGCGCCGGCTGCCGGTGATCAACCACCCGGAGCACAAGCTGGTCGGCATGATCAGCGAGGCGGACATCGCACGCGGTCTGCCGCAGGCGCGGGTGGCCGAGTTCGTGGCGGCGGTCTGCGCGGAGGAGGCGCCCGCGGGGGCCGCCCAGGGCTGATCGCCCAGGGCTGACACCGTCGTGCAAACGTGGGCCGTGGCCCCGCCCCGGCCCCCGCCGGGGTGGAGCCACGGTCGCGGTCGTGCCGGTCAGGCGGCCGGGGCGGCGGGGCCGTGCGCCTCGACGGAGAGTTCGGCCCACTCGGCCCAGCCGGCCAGCCGGTCGGCGTAGACCTGCTGGAGCATCGGTCGGCCCTGGGTGCCGAAGAACACCCGCAGCGGCGGCCGCTCGGCGTCGACGAGCCGGAGCAGGGCCCGGCCCGCCGCGGCCGGGTCGCCGACATCGAGTGAGGCGGCGTGGGCGGCGAAGGCCGCGCGCAGCCCGTCGTAGTGCCGGTCGGCCTCGGCGCGTACGGCGGAGGCGACCGCGTCGGTGGCGTAGCTGCCCGGCTCGACCACGGTCACCTTGACGCCGAACCCGGCGACCTCCTGGGCGAGCGTCTCGCTCAGGCCCTCCAGGGCCCACTTGGAGGCGCAGTACCCGCCGCCGAGCGGGAACGCGGCGACGCCGGCGACCGAGGAGATCTGGACGATGTGCCCGGAGCCCTGGGCGCGCAGCAGGGGCAGTGCGGCCTGGACGACCCGCAGCGGGCCGAACAGGTTGGTGTCCAGCTGGTCGCGCAGCTGCTCCTCGGAGAGTTCCTCGACGGCGCCGGACAGGCCGTAGCCGGCGTTGTTCACGAGGACGTCGAGCCGGCCGAAGTGCCGGTGGGCCCGCTGGACGGCGCGGTGGACGGCGTCCCGGTCGGCGACGTCCAGCGGGAGCGGGAGCACCGCGTCCCCGTGGGCGGCGACCAGGTCGGCGAGCCGTGAGGTGTCGCGGGCGGTCGCGGCCACCTTGTCGCCGCGGGACAGGGCCGCCTCGACGAAGGCGCGGCCGAGGCCGCGGGAGGAACCGGTGACGAACCAGACCTTGCTCATGTGTGCGCTCCACTGTGTCCGATGACGGGGTCCCGATGACCTGGCGGCATGAGGACACCGGCGGGCACGGCGGTGTGACACCCGGGTGGTGGTCGGGTCACCCCAGGGCGTAGACGGCGGTGGCGTGGGCGGCCGGGTCGCCGGTGTCCTCGGGGCTTTCGGCGCCCTCGGGGATGAGGGTGATGTCGAGGAAGGCGATCCGGCGGCCGAGCTTGGTGATCCGGGCGTGCACCAGGACGTCCTGGGCGAGCACGGCCCGCTGGAAGGTGGTGGACTGCTGGACGGTGGTCATCGGGCCGAAGCCGCCGCGGGCCGCCGAGAGGGCGATCACGCAGGCCGTGTCGGCGGCGGCCATCAGCGCCTGGCCGGACAGCGCGCCGCCCTCGCGGGCGAGCCGGTCGGTCCAGGGCAGCCGCAGTACGGCGTGGCGCTCGCCGGTCTCGACGGTCGACAGCCCCAGGTCCCGCACCCAGGGGGCGAAGTGCTCGGTCAACAGCTTGTCCGCGTCGGCGGTGGTGAGGGTCATCGCGCCATTGTGCCGGGGGAGTCGACGTTCCGTCAGGAGTGCGGCGCGGCAAGGGTGTCG
Source organism: Kitasatospora sp. NPDC048298 (assembly GCF_043201465.1). NCBI lineage: Bacteria > Bacillati > Actinomycetota > Actinomycetes > Kitasatosporales > Streptomycetaceae > Kitasatospora > Kitasatospora sp. NPDC048298. The sequence continues at coordinate 20,847 of NZ_JBICYZ010000031.1, read as the reverse complement.
AGGTGGCGGCGCAGCACCCCGCGCAGTTCGTCCGGGCCGACCAGGTCGGGGTGCTGGACGGCCTGGAGGGCGAGGCCGTCCAGCAGGGCGGAGAGTCGGCGGGTCTCGAGGTCGAGGTCGAGGCCGGGGGCCAGGCCGCCGGCGCGTGCGGACTCGGCGAGGATGCGGCTGACCAAGTCGTCGAGTCCGGCCTGCAGTTCGGCGGCGCGGGGTCGCAGGCCGGGCCGGGTGCGGGCGGCGGTGACGAAGGAGAGCCAGAGTGCGGACTCCTCCCGGCGCTCGGCGTCCAGCGGGAGGGTCTCGGCGAGCAGTCGGACGGTCCGCTCGCGCCGGTCGGTCCCGGCGGCGGCAGGGTCGAGCAGGGCGGCGGCGTGGACGCGGATGCGGGCCTCGATCCGGTGGGCCAGCTCGCCCATCGCGAAGATCATCAGCTCCGGGCTGCCGACTACGGATGGATCGTGGCGGGCGCCGCGCTCGGCGTCGCGCTGGGGGCGGCGCGCGGCGCGACCGTACGGGTCTACGGGCGGGAGGGAGTGCTCTGGCAGCGCTACACCGGGTGGACCTTCCTCGTGGCGGCGCTGTCGCTGGCCCTGATGGCCGGCTTCGCCGCGCTCGCCGCGCACTTCGGCCTGGCTGCGGACGCCCGGCCGGTCCAGCTGTCGATCGGCGTGGGCTTCCTGGGGGAGGCCCTGGTGGTCGGCCGGCGGGGGCTCTCCTCGGGGATCCCTTTCGCGCCGGAGCGGCGGGGTTCGAGCCCGTCACTCGGGGATCGGCTTCGTCGGTAACTTTTGTTGTCGAAATCGGATCCGGTAACTAAAGTTGTCGCCATGACGATCGCGGAGATCACCCATGAGGAACGGGCCGAGCTGGCCAAGGCCCTTCTCGATGCCCTCGACCCCCTTGCCGCCGCCGTGCGCGCCCGCGCGACCGGCCTGCCCGCGGAGCGGATGTGGAACGCCGAGCCGGTCGAGGTGGCCCTCTCCGTGCTGTCCGCCTGGAAGCTGGTGGACGCCGAGGTCAAGCGGCTCACCGCGGGCGCGGCCGCCACCGCGGGCTCCTACGGTGCCAGCTACGAGCAGCTCGGTGCCGTCTGGGGCATCACCCGGCAGGGCGCCCGGAAGAAGTGGCCGGAGGCCGTCAGTCGTCCGGCGACGCGGCCGGGGTCGCTGGAACTCTTCGGTGGTGAAGCCGAGTTGGTGGAGGGTTCCGACGGCTGGCGCTGGACCGCCACCGGCGCCGACGGCGCGGCCGGCGAGGCGGCCACCGGCCACCGGACCCGGGAGGAGGCCGCGGCACACGCCGGGGCCTTCCTCGCCGGGCACGCGCGTTAGCGGCGCAGCTCCCGGGCGATCAGCTCCGCCAGGTGCAGGGCCTGCCGCCCGTCGGCGAGTTGGGCGATCTGGGTTCGGCAGCTGAAGCCGTCCGCCAGCACCACCGTCTCCGGCCCGGCGGCGCGGACCTCGGGCAGCAGCACCCGCTCCGCGATCGCCTCGGACACCTCGAAGTGCCCTTGCTCGAAGCCGAAGTTGCCCGCCAGCCCGCAGCAACCGGCCTCCAGCACCCGGTTGTTCAGCCCGAGCCGGGCCTCCACCCGGCGGTCGGCGGCGCTGCCGAGCACCGCGTGCTGGTGGCAGTGGGTCTGGGTGAGGGCGTCCAGCCGGATCCGGGGGAGCGGGGCGTCGGGGGCGTACTCGTCGAGGAACTCGGCGAAGGTGCGGGTGCGGTCGGCGAGCGGGCGGCCCTCCGTGCCGAGCAGTCGGGGCAGGTCCTCGCGCAGGGTCGCGGTGCAGCTCGGGTCCAGGCCGACCACGGGGGTGTCGGCCGGGAGCCCGGTTCCGTCCAGCGTCCGCAGGCTGCGCCGCAACACCCATCGGGCGGTGTCGAGTTGGCCGGTGGAGTACCAGGTGAGCCCGCAGCAGACCGGGCCCGAGGGCAGTCGGACGTCGAAGCCCAGGTGCTCCAGCACCTCGACGGCCGAGCGCAGCACGTTCGGCTGGAGGTGCTCGGAGAAGGTGTCCGGCCACAGCAGCACCGGCCGGGCGTCCGCCGGGGCCGGCCGGTCCGGGGCGCCGCCGCCGGCGCGGTGCCGCCGGTACCAGGCGGTGAAGGTCTCCGGCGGGAAGACCGGCAGCACCCGGCGCCGGTCGATCCCGCCGAGCCGCTTGAGCAGAGCGCCGGCCCGGGAGCGGGCGAGCGTGTTGGCGGCCCCTGGCGCGAGCGCGACGGCCCGCAGCCAGAGCGGCAGCCAGCCCATCGAGTAGTGCGCGAGCGGACGCGGCCGGTGCCGGTAGTGCTGGTACAGGAACTCGGACTTGTACGTTGCCATATCGACGTGCACCGGGCAGTCGCTCGCGCAGCCCTTGCAGCTCAGGCAGAGGTCCAGCGCCTCGCGGACCTCCTGCGAGCGCCAGCCGTCCGCGACCGCGTCCCCCCGCAGCATCTCGGCGAGCAGCCGGGCCCGCCCCCGGGTGGAGTGCCGCTCCTCGCCGGTGGCCAGGTAGCTCGGGCACATCACCCCGCTGCCCGGGGCCACGCACTTGGCCACGCCCACGCAGCGGTGCACCGCTTTGACCAGGCTGCCGCCGTCCTGCTCGTACGGGAGCGCCAGCGGCAGTGTGCGGCGCGGGGCGGTGACGAAGCGCAGGTCGGCGTCGAGCGGGCGGGGGTCGACCAGGGCGCCCGGGTTGAGCAGTTTCTCCGGGTCCCAGATCCGCTTGAACTCGCCGAACAGGCCGATGACTTCGGGCGGGTACATGCGCGGCAGCAGCTCCGCCCTGGCCTGCCCGTCGCCGTGCTCGCCGGAGAGCGAACCGCCGTACGAGACCGCCAGGTCGGCCGCCTGCTCCAGGAACTCCCGGAAGACCAGCACCCCTTGGGGCTCGTCGAGCGGGAAGTCGATCCGCAGGTGCACGCAGCCGTCGCCGAAGTGCCCGTACGGGACACCGCGCAGGCTGTGCCGGCGCAGCAGGGCGCGCAGGTCCCGGAGGTAGTCGCCGAGCCGCTCGGGCGGGACGGCGGAGTCCTCCCAGCCGGGCCAGGCCTCGCCGCCTCCGGGCAGCCGGGTGACGATCCCCGCGCCCGCCTCCCGGACGGCCCACAGCTGGCGCTGCTCGACCGGGTCGGTGACCAGCGCGACGGTGGCCGAGCGTTCGCGGCGCACCTCGTCGGCGAGTCGGCGGGCGGCCTGGTAGGCGGCCAGCGGGGTGTCGCCGCCGGTCTCCAGGAACAGCCAGCACTCGCCGGCGGGCAGCCGGTCCAGTGCGGGCGGGCGGGGCCCGGCGGCGAGCAGCGCGGCGATCAGGTCGGCCGCCATGCCCTCGGCGGTCAGCGGGCCGTGGGGCAGCAGCGCCGGGACGGCGTCGGCGGCGGCGCCCTCGTCGGGGTAGCCGGCCACCACCAGGGCCCGCGCGGGCGGGTCCTCGACCAGTCGGACGGTGGCGCCGAGCAGCAGCGCGCAGGTGCCCTCGGTGCCGGTGAGCGCCCGGGCCAGGTTGTGGCCGTGCTCGGGCAGCAGCGCGTCCAGCGGGTAGCCGGAGGTTCGGCGGGGCAGCTGTGGCATGCCCTGCCGGATGACGGCGAGGTTGCGGTCGGTGAAATCCTGCAGCTCGGCATGGAGTCGACCGACCCTTCCGGGTCGCGCGGCGAGCGCGGCGCGCTCCCGGGAGGTGAGCCGTCCGCCGACGGTCAGCTCGGTGCCGTCCGCGAGCAGCAGCTCCAGCCGCTCGACGTTGTCGGCGGTGCGCCCCCAGGCGAGCGAGTGCGAGCCGCAGGAGTCGTTGCCGATCATGCCGCCGATGGTGCAGCGGCTGTGCGTGGACGGGTCGGGGCCGAAGCGCAGCCCGTACGGTCCGGCGGCGCGCTGGAGGTCGTCCAGTACGGTGCCGGGCTGGACGCGCGCGGTGCGGGCCTGCGGGTCGAGCTCCAGCACCGCGCCGAGGTGGCGGCGGAAGTCCAGCACCACCGCGCCCGGGCCGATCGCCTGCCCGCCGATGCTGGTCCCGGCCCCGCGCGCCACCACCGGCACCCGGTGCTCTCGGCACAGCGCCAGTGCCGTGCGCACGTCGTCGAGGTCGGCGGGTTTGACCACGCCCAGCGGCAACTGCCGGTAGTTGGAGGCGTCCTGACTGTAGACGGTGCGCTCGGCGGCGCCGAAGCGGACCTCGCCGCGCAGCACGGCGGCCAGCTCACGGGCCAGCGCGGCCCCGGGTACGGCGGACGGACGGCTCACCAGGGACCTCCCGGGCGGGTGTGGCGACGGCTCCGCCGATGATCGCAGGCACCCGGCCGGACCGGTACCGGGCACGACGGGGGTACCGCCGACGGGGTGTCATGTGGCACCCTCGGCGGTCATGATCGACGAACCCGTGCCCGTTGACCCGGCCGGCCCCGAGGCCTACCTCGCCCACCTCCCGATCGGCGAGCCGCTGCCCTTCCCGGCGGACGGCGCGCCGTCCTGGGAGATCTTCCCGTACGAGGGCGAGCTGACCGTCCGGGAACTGCGCGCGCCCGAGCTGCCGGAGCCGCCCCGCAACGGCGAGGACGGCCCGGAGAGCTGCCCGGACTGCGCCCGCCCGGACGCCGACTTCCTGTGGACGGACGAGCACTGGCGGCTCGGCACCACCGACGAGCCGGACGGCCTGCCCGCCACCCTGCTCCTCTGGCCGCGCGCCCACCACGACCTGCTGGACCTGCCGGCCGGACTGTCCGCGCAGCTGGGCCCGATGCTGCAGAGGGTGGAGCGGGCGGTACGGTCGCTCGGCGGCGTCGGCCGGGTCCACGTCAACCGCTGGGGCGACGGCTCGGCGCACCTGCACCTGTGGTTGCTCGCCCGCCCCGAGGGGGTGGCCCAGCTGCGCGGCTCGACTCTGCCCCTGTGGATGGACGTGCTGCCGCCGCAGCCCGCCGGGGTGAGGGCCGAGCGGGCCCGCCGGATCGCGGTGGCGATGGCCGCCGAGGGCGGCACCGCGCACGCCCGCTGAGCTATTTCCGCCCGGTGAGCGTGCCGCGCGCGATGTGGGAGAGCTTGGCCACCTCGAACGCCGGGTAGGCGCCGCCCGCCAGCAGCGAGAACTTGATCCCCTCGCGGCCGCCGGGCCGGCGGTGGCCGGGCGGCTGGAAGCGCCGGTGGTGCTCGGCGGCGCGGTGGAAGAACTGCGGCCGCTCGGTGCGGGGGACGCAGCCGGCCAGGTCGAAGACGAACAGGTAGTGCCGGATCATCCGGACGAACAGCGCGTCGCGCACCGCGTACAGGTGCGGCTGGTCCTCCAGCAGGGCGAAGCTGCGCTCGTACTGTTCGAACAGGTCGAAGACGCTGCTGCCGGGCCCGCCCGCCGGGTGGACGGTCTCCCGGCGTCGCAGCTGGACGCACTCGCGCGCCAGCACGGCGGCGCTCCGGGCGCCGAGCAGCGCCGCGTGCGCCACCGGGACCTCCTCGTAGCGGCCGGGCGGGAAGGCCAGGCCCAGCTCGGCCCAGTGGCCGCGGCGGAGCAGCCGGTCCCAGATCAGCGGCGGCGCGCCGAACAGCTCGGGCCGGTCGAAGGGCGCGAACGGCTCGGGGCCGGCCTCGGCGAGCAGCGCCTCGGCCCCGCCCGGCCAGTCCCGGTCCTGGTGGCGGCGGGAGTGGCCGAACAGCAGCACGTCCACCGGCCCGGTCTGCTTGAGCCGGTCGGCGAGCGTCCGCAGGGCGTCCCGGGGCAGCAGGTGGTCGGCGTCCAGGAACAGCAGGTACTCGCCGGCCGCCCGCGCCGCCCCCGCGTTCCGGCTCGCCCCGACCCCGACCGCCGCGTTCAGGTGCAGCACCGACACCCGCGGGTGCCGGGCGGCGTACGCGTCGGCGAGCCCACCCGCGGTCTCGGGGGAGCGGTCGGCGACCACGATCACCTCGATGTCGGCCAGGGACTGCGCGAGCAGCGAGTCCAGGCAGTCGGCGAGCTGTCCGTGCTGGTCGTAGGCGGGGACCACGACGCTGATCAGGGGTGAGGGCATGACGCCGGAGCGTAAGTGGGCCTGCGGACCGTGGCAAAGCCCTGACGGTCCGTAATTCCGAGCAATCGGTGGCAAATCGTACGAGCGTGCGCCATATCTTCACGCCGCCTGCCGGACGTGTCCACGCCCGTCCCGACCTGCGGCGATGTGCGCCGGGGCCCGCGACGCGAGGTGCGTCGCGGGCCCCGGTGGGCCGAACGGGTCCGGCTTAGTACCAGTGGTGGGCCTGCCAGAACGACCAGGCGGCGCAGGGGCTGCCGTAGCGGGTGTTCATGTAGTTCAGGCCCCACTTGATCTGGGTGGCCGGGTTGGTGCGCCAGTCGGCGCCCGCGGAGGCCATCTTGGAGCCGGGCAGGGCCTGGACCAGACCGTACGCGCCGGAGGAGGCGTTGACCGCGAGCGGGTTCCAGCTGCTCTCGCGGAACACGATGTTGCTGAAGCACTGGAGCTGGCCGGCCGGGACGATCTGCGCGGCGATCTGCTGCGGGGTGCCGGAGTAGGCGGCCGGCGCGCTGTCGAGGTTCTGGCGCTCCTGGGAGCGGGAGGCGGCGGCCTCGGCGTCGGCCTTGGCCTTGGCGTCGGCCTGCGCCTGCGCCTGGGCCTCGGCCTGGGCGGCGGCGTCCGCCTCGGCCTTGGCCTGGGCCTCCTGGGCGGCCTGCGCGTCGGCGGCAGCGGCAGCGGCAGCGGTGTCGGCCTGGCCCGGCTCGGTGACCGGCCGGCCGTCCGCCGACACGGCGGCCACCGGGGCGGCCTCGGTGTTGTTCCCGGCCTGCGGGATGGCGAGGGCGGCGGTGGCGGCGCTCGCGACCACGAGGGTGGCGACACCGGTGATCAGGGAGTTGCGGCGGGCATGGCTGAGCTGGCTGAGCTGCATCGGGCGGACGATCCTTCTCCGTCGGGGGCCGTGCCGGTGGGCACCGGGGGCGGGGCATCGCGCGGGCTCCGGGTGAGCGGGGCCTGCTGCGGCCGCCCTGGACGGCCGTTGCGCCCCGGCCGGAGAGGCGGGGGCGGGCGGGCAGCGCGGCGGCGGAGGAGGTGAGGCTGCGCTGCCTGGCGACGGGCCATTCTTGGCAGGGCCGAGGACGGGTGGCAAAGGCGTTCTCTACTACGCCGGATCGTGGCTGCGGAGTCGGCGTGGCGAGGATCGGCGGTTGGTTTGTGAGTATTTGCCCGAATTGCCCATCCGACGGCAGAGCCCGGGAGGCGGTGAGGGATCGCAGCGTCGACACCGACGGTGGCCTGTGTTCTTCAGGCGGAGCGCGGTCGTGGACGGTCCGCCCGGGGCGCCTCGACGGCGTCGGGATGGGGGCACCGGGGCGCGCGTCCACTATCGGGGATCGTGGATGGCGATCCCCCTGTGGGCGGGCTCACACGTTTACCCACCCGATGTCGGCGCAGCGTGAGCGGAGGGTCACGGCCTCAGGGGGTCGCGTACGGATTGCCCGGGACGGGCGACCCGGTGGGGGTGGGGACGTCGGGGGCGGAGACGTCGGGGGCCGGCCTCTCCCGCTCCTCCTGCGGTGCGGTCGGGACGAGGTCGCGGGCCAGCAGAGTGGCGCCGGCGACGGCCCCCGGCATGGCGAGCACCGTGACCAGTGGCACCAGGAAGGCCAGTATCAGCGGTGTGCCGAAACCCAGCGCCAGCCCGAGCCGGGCGCGCAGCAGCCGGATTCGCTCGGGCTGCGGCACCCGGCGCCGCTGCAGGGCGACGGCCGTCAGCTCGACGGTCATGAAGAAGCCGGACACCAGGAAGCCGAGCGCCGGGACCACCGTCTGCCCGACCACCGGGATGAACCCGCAGGCGAACAGCACCACGCCGAACGCGGCCACCCGCACCAGCACGTACAGGCTGTCGCGCACCGCGGTCAGCAGCTCGCGCCAGAGCGCGGTGTCCGGTGCGGCGGGCGCGTCGCCCTCGGTCTCGTCGACCTCGGCGCAGAGCGCCTCGTAGAAGGGCTGCCCGACCACCAGGGTGACCGCGGTGAAGGTGAGCAGGGAGAGCAGCAGTCCGCCGCCGAAGACGATCGCCGCGAGCGCGTCGCGCAGCAGTTCCCGCCAGGGTGAGCCCCAGTGGTCGGCGAACGGGGTGGCCCAGTCCGCGAGGTCCTTGGCCCAGGCGCCGAGGAAGGCGAGCGCGATGACGTAGCCGACCAGTGTGAGCAGGGCCGGCAGCATCCCGAAGCCCCACCAGCGGCCGTGCCGGCCCACCCATCTCTGGCCCTCGACCAGGTACTTCATCCCCGCCACAAGATCCCGCATGGGCGATCACCCTAGGGCCTCCCGGCCCGGAACCTCGCATTGCCGTGTTCCTGCCAGTTTCGACCGGCAAGGGCGCCCCCCTCCTGTAGCGCCGCCCGCCGGGCCACTCTCGGTCTTCCCCCACCTGCAAGGAGGAGTCCGATGAAGCGTCAACTAGGCAGGCTGATGAGCCTGTTGGTCGGTCTGGTGCTCGGCGTCGGCACACTCGTGCTGCCCGCCGCCGCCTCGCCCGCGCCGTCGCCGAGCGTGGTCGGCGGCACGCGGGCCGCGCAGGGCGAGTTCCCGTTCATGGTGCGGCTCTCGATGGGCTGCGGCGGCGCGCTCTACACCTCGCAGATCGTGCTCACCGCCGCCCACTGCGTCGACGGCACCGGCGCCGACAGCAGCATCACCGTCACCGCGGGAGCGGTCGACCTGCGCAGCGGCACCGCGATCAAGGTCCGTTCCTCGTACGTCTACCAGGCGCCCGCCTTCACCGGCGCCGAGAACGGCGACGACTGGGCGCTGATCAAGCTGGCCTCGCCGATCAGCGGCAGCCTGGTCAGCACCCTGCCGATCGCCACCTCCACCGCCTACGACAACGGCACCTTCACCATCATGGGCTGGGGCGCCGCGAGCGAGGGCGGCGCCCAGCAGCGGTACCTGCTCAAGGCCACCGTGCCGTTCGTCGACGACGCCACCTGCGCCGGCGCCTACCCGGGCCTGAACAAGGCCGGCTCGCTCTGCGCGGGCTACGTCTCCCAGGGCGGCGTCGACACCTGCCAGGGTGACTCGGGCGGCCCGATGGTCCGCCAGGACGCGGTGGGCCGCTGGGTCCAGGTCGGCATCGTCAGCTGGGGCAACGGCTGTGCCCGCGCGGGCTACCCGGGCGTCTACTCCCAGGTGAGCACGTACGCGGCGGCCATCGCCTCGGCGGCGGCCGGCCTCTGAGCCGACCCGCAGGGGCCGCCGGACCGGTCCGGCGGGGCCGGCCACCACTCCCGCAGGTGGTGGCCGGCCCCGCTGCCGTGCGTCCGGGCGCCCGCGCGGCGTCCTGGCTTTCACCGGCGGCGGCATCCGGGCCGGGGCCGCGGAGTCCGGGCCGGGGCCGCGGAGTCCGGGCGTTCACCGGCGCAGCCACTCCCCGGCCCGCCGCTGCTCGCGGGCGATGCGGCCGGTGGTGTTCGGGGGCAGCCGGGAGAGCAGAGCGGCCGCGGCGTCGGGGTGACCGGCGAGGGCGCGGGCGCCGGCGAGGCGGGCGGTGATCAGGGCGTGGTCGCGCGGGCGGGCGGCCCGGTCGAGTAGTCGCAGGGCCGCCTCCAGCCGGTCCGCCGCGGCGTGGGCGTGGGCGGTGCGGCCGGTGTGGAGGGCGAGGTCCCGGTGGCAGGTGCCATGGGCGACGGCCAGGACCAGCTCGGCGCGCTCCGTCCAGGGCGTCGGCGCGCCGGAGCGCAGTGCGGCGCCGGTCAGCCGCCGGGCGTCCGCCAGGGTTCGGTGGACCTGCGGTGCCTGTCCGGCCAGTGCGTGGGCGTGGGCCTGGACGACGGCGGCCCAGGCCCACAGCTCCGGCAGGGGAGGGGCGGTGCTCCGGGCGGCCTCCGCCAGGGTGAGCGCGGTGGCCGCGTCCCCGTGCCACCAGTACAGGGTGCTCTGGCGGGCGAGCAGGGCGGCCGTGGTGGCCCGGTCGTCGCTCGCGCGGGCCCACTCCAGCCCGGTGGCGTACCAGCCGAGCGCGTGGGCGTGGCGGTCTCCCTCGAAGTGGGCCCAGCCGGCGAGCTCGGCGTACTGGGCGGCGAGCGAACGGTCGGCGGCGGGGCTCTCGCGCGGGCCGGTGCGTGGCCGGCCGGCCAGGGTGCGGGCGTGGTGCTCCAGGACGGCGGCCAGCTCCTCGCCGCCGATCCGGCCGACGGCGGCGCGGTAGACGGCGAGCAGTTGGGCGAGCACCTCGACGGTGGCGGCGTCCGGTGGGGCGGTGTCGGCGGCGAGCGGTTTCCGGGCGGCGGCGGCGAGTTCGCCGAGGCGTCGGCGTTCCCGTTGGAGGGCCTGCCACAGCTGTGCCAGCTCGCCGTCGGCGAGGAGGAGTTCGTCGGCCCGGTCGGGCATCCCCGGCGGCGGCCAGCGGCGGGCGTTCTCCACCCGGCTGATCAGCGAGTCGTGGTAGCCGAGCAGCCGGCCGAGCTCGGCCTGGCTGAGGCCGCGGGCTTCGCGCCAGTGGCGCAGCCGACGGCCGAAGCGCAGGCGTGCGGACTCGGGTTCCGCACGGGGCGGTGGCGGGGAGGGCGGCGTGGGGGCGGGCGGGATCGGCACGGGGTCTCCCGGTGAGGGTCGGGAAGTGCTCGTGGGGGAGCGCTGGCCCAGGTATCCCCCTTGACGTGCCTTGGTCAAACTGGGGAGGGCGAACAGGGAGGGCGAACGGGGCGGCGAGCGGGACGCCCGGCGGGGCGTCGAGCCGACCGGCCAACGGGACGCCCGGCGGGACGGCGCCGGAGAAACGGCACCGGGCCCGGGAGCCTCCACATCGGCTCCCGGGCCCGGCGTTCCCGCACGGGGCGGGCGGGTCAGGAGCCCGCCGCCACCGCGGCCCGCCGCCGTCGGCCCACCACGGCCGAGGCCGTCAGCACGATGGCTGCGGCGACCAGCGACAGGTACATCTGCTTGCGCCCGTCGGCGTCGGTGAACATGTACGCCATGACGAACCCGATCATGCCCATGGCCGTCCAGGTCAGGTACGGGTACAGCCACATCCGGACGGTGTGCCGCTCGGGCATCTCACGCTCGATGATCTTCCGCATCCGCAGCTGGGTGGCGCAGATCACCAGCCAGACGAAGAGCGCGACGGCGCCGGAGGAGTTGAGCAGGAAGGCGAACACGGTGTCCGGCGAGGTGTAGTTGAAGAAGACCGCGACGAAGCCGAAGACCACCGAGGAGAGGATCGCCACCCGCGGCACGCCGCGCGAGGTCACCGTGGCGAAGGCCTTGGGCGCGTCCCCGCGCTGGCCCAGCGAGAAGGCCATCCGGGAGGCCGTGTACATCCCGGAGTTGAGGCAGGACAGCACCGCCGTCAGCACGATCACGTCCATCACCTGGCCGGCGCCCGGGATGCCGATGTGGTCCAGCACCGCCACGTACGGGCTCGCCTTGACGTCGGCGGAGTCCCACGGCAGCAGGGTGACCACGAGCAGGATCGAGCCCAGGTAGAAGATCCCGATGCGCCAGATGACGCTGTTGGTGGCCTTGCTGACCGCCTTCTCCGGGTCCTCCGACTCTCCGGCGGCCAGGGTGACGATCTCGCTGCCCATGAAGGCGAAGACCACGGTGAGCATTCCGGTGAACACCGCGCCCACCCCGTGCGGCAGGAAGCCGCCGTGGCCGGTGAGGTTGCTGGCGCCGACCGCGTGGGTGCCGGGCAGCAGGCCGAAGGCGGCGAGGGTGCCGATCACCAGGAATGCGGCGATCGCGACCACCTTGATCCCGGCGAACCAGAACTCGAACTCGCCGTAGGAGGCCACGGAGAAGAGGTTGGTGGCGGTCAGCACCGCCATCACTATCAGCGCCCACCCCCACTGCGGCACGCCGGGCACCCAGTTGTTGAGGATCTTCGCACCGGCCGTCGCCTCGACCGCGAGAACCACGACCCAGAAGAACCAGTACAGCCAGCCGATGGAGAAGCCGGCCCAGCGGCCCAGCGCGCGGTCCGCGTACGCCGAGAACGAGCCGCTCTGCGGGTCGGCCGCGGCCATCTCGCCGAGCATCCGCATCACCAGCACGACCAGCGCGCCGGCCAGGGCGTAGGAGAGCAGGATGCCGGGGCCGGTGGTCGCGATGCCCGCGCCGGAGCCGACGAACAGGCCGGCGCCGATCACGCCGCCGATGGCGATCATCGACAGATGGCGGTTCTTGAGCCCGGCCTTCAGGTGGCCGTCGCCGCCGTGTCCGACCGGACCGGTCTGCTGGGGGAGCTTGGTGGCCGTGGTGGGCCTGGTGGTGTCCGCACTCATCTCGGGACCCTGTGCCTTTCCAGCGCGGTGTGACCCTCGACTCGTCGTGCCGGAGGGTGGGGGACTTGCCCGCGCATTGCGTCGCAACCTAACTTCTACGCACCGATGATCGGAACAATTTTTTGGTAACTGTTCGCTCAACGAACGCAAAAGACCTGGTCGGGGTGGGTGGAAAGGTGGCATGAAAACCTCAAATCTGACGCCTCGTCAGCCTTTTGAGAGGTTTCCAAGCTCTGTTGGGGCTCAAATCGCCCGTGGGTGGGCGGTCAGATCGGCCGCACGTCGAGGACGGTGATCGAGGTCTCGTCCGCCGGTCGCCCGGTCAGCCGGGCGGCCAGGATCCGGGGGATGTCCTCCTCCTGTGAGTATCCGGGCAGGACGGCCACCTCCGCGCGCCGGGTGCCGGGCTCGCCCCGCACCGCGTACGTCACCAGGTAGCCGTACCGCTCCGGTGGGGGCGGCCCGGCCCGGTCCTGCCGGTCCTCCCGGCTACGGGCGGTCATCCGCATCGACCTCCTCGGCCCATTGTCGGCGCGGTGTGGCCGATCCTCGCAAATCCAGGCACAGTGGGACTCTCGGGGCATGCCGCAGGAGCATCCCGAGCGTTCGCGGCGCCGGCCGGCTCCCGGCGCCGGTCAGGAGCGACCCCATGCAGACCACCTGGAAGGGGACGATCAGCTTCGGGCTGGTCAGCATCCCCGTCCACCTGTACTCCGCGACCCAGGAGCACGACGTCCCGCTGCACCAGGTGCACGAGAAGGACGGCGGCCGGGTGCGGATGAAGCGGTACTGCGAGCGGGAGGAGAAGGAGATCCCGTACGCGGAGATCGCCAAGGGGTACGAGTCCCCCGACGGGCGGACCGTCACGCTCTCCGACGAGGACCTCGCCGACCTGCCGCTGCCCAGCAAGAAGATCATCGACGTACTGGCCTTCGTGGACGAGAACGAGATCGACCCGCTGATGTTCTCCAAGGCCTACTACGTCGGCGTCGCCGACAAGGCCGCCGCCAAGCCGTACGCGCTGCTGCGCGACGCGCTCACCGAGTCCGGGCAGATCGCCGTCACCAAGATCGCGCTGCGCACCCGGGAGTCGCCCGCGGTGCTGCGGGTGCACGACAACACCCTGGTGCTCCAGACCTGCATCTGGCCCGACGAGGTCCGCCCGGCGGCCGGCATCGCGCCGGAGGGGGACGTCACCGTCCGGCCGCAGGAGCTCAAGATGGCGCGGTCGCTGATGGACACCCTCTCCGAGGACTTCGACCTCTCCCAGCTGCACGACGACTACCAGCAGGCGCTGCAGCAGGTGATCACCGCGCGGCTGGAGGGTGTGGAGGTCCCGCACGAGGAGGAGCCGGGCGAGGCGCCGGACAACGTGATCGACCTGATGGAGGCGCTGCGCAGCAGCCTCAAGCAGGCCAAGGGCGGGCGGGGCGGTGGGCCGGGCGGCGCCGAGGACGCCGAGGGGGAGGAGCCGGCGCCGCGCAGGCGCGCCCCGGCGAAGCGGACCGGCGCGAAGTCGGCCCCGAACGCCGCCCCGAAGGCGACCGCGAAGACCACCACCGGCGGCTCCGCAGGGGGTTCGGCGAAGGGCTCGGCGAAGGGTCCGGCCGCGAAGAAGACCACCGCTCGGAAGTCCTCGGCTCCCCGCAAGGCCTCCTGACCCTCCCGGGCCAGGCGTTCCTCCCGTCCAGCCGTCCAGCATTGGAGGCGATCCCGATGGACCTGCTGACCTACCAGGAATTCGACGCCAAGGAACAGGCCGAGCCCGAAGCCCAGCGGAACCGGGGCTTCGGGCACCGCGCCTGGCACTGGCTGCTCAGCCTCAGCCCCACCGTGGTGACGTTCATGGTCGCGCTCTCGATCGGCCTCTGCATGGTGGCCGTCCAGGTGAGCCTGCTGCCGGTGCTGATACCGATGGCGATCTTCTGGGGGCTGACGCTCATCGCGCTGGGCGGCGTGATCGCCCGCTGGATGACCCCCGGGCCGGGCCGCCACCGCGTGGCATCCTGACCGGCCCGGGGCGGGCGCGGGCCCGGGAGGGCTCAGCCGATCCACACCGTGGTGACGTTGCAGAACTCCCGGATCCCGTGCCCGGACAGCTCCCGCCCGAACCCGGAACGCTTGACCCCGCCGAACGGCAGCGCCGGGTGGGAGGCCGTCATCCCGTTGAAGAACACCCCGCCGGCCTGGATGTCCCGCACGAAGCGCTCCCGCTCGGCCTCGTCGGTGGTCCAGACGTTGGCGCTGAGCCCGAACGGGGTGTCGTTGGCGACGGCCACCGCCTCGTCCAGGTCGGCCACCCGGTAGACGGTGGCGACCGGGCCGAAGGTCTCCTCGTGGTGGATCCGCATCGCCGGGGTGATGCCGGTGAGCACCGTCGGCTCGAAGAACCAGCCGGAGTCCCAGCCGGTCGGCCGCCCGCCGCCGCACTCCACCCGGGCGCCCCGGGTGCGGGCGTCCTCGACCAGTTCCTCCAGGTCGTCCCGGCCCTGGCGGCTGGCCAGCGGGCCGACGTCGGTGCCCTCGTCCATCGGGTCGCCGACCTTCAGCGCGCGCATCGCCTCGGTGAAGGCGGAGGTGAAGCGGTCGTACACGTCGGTGTGCACGATGAAGCGCTTGGCGGCGATGCAGGACTGGCCGTTGTTCTGCACCCGGGCCCGGACGGCGGTGCGCGCCGCCTCGTCCACGTCGGCGCTCGGCAGGACGACGAACGGGTCGCTGCCGCCCAGCTCCAGCACGGCCTTCTTCACCACGTCCGCCGCGGTGGCCGCGACCGCCCGCCCGGCCGGCTCGCTGCCGGTGAGGGTGACGGCGGCGACCCTGGGGTCCCGGATCACGCCCTCGACCGCGCCCGAGCCGATCAGCAGCGTCTGGAAGCAGCCCTCGGGGAAGCCGGCCCGCTGGAACAGCTCCTCGATCACCAGCGCGGTGCGCGGCACGTTGGAGGCGTGCTTGAGCAGGCCGACGTTGCCCGCCATCAGCGCCGGTGCGGCGAACCGGACGACCTGCCACAGCGGGAAGTTCCACGGCATCACGGCCAGCACGGGGCCGAGCGGGCGGTAGCGGACGTAGGCGTGGGCGGCGCCGGAGTCGGCGACGTCGGCCGGGGCCGGGTGCTCGTCGGCGAGCAGCGCCTCGGCGTTGTCCGCGTACCAGCGCATCGCCTTGGCGCACTTGGCGGTCTCGGCGCGGGCCCCGGCGAGCGGCTTGCCCATCTCCTCGGTCATGGTGCGGGCGACCGCCTCCTGCTCCTGGTCCAGCAGGTCGGCGGCGCGGCGCAGCAGTTCGGCGCGGGCCGCGAAGGAGGTGCCGCGGTAGCTGTGGAAGGCGGCCTCGGCGCGGGCCAGCCGCCGTTCGATGCCGGCCGCGTCGAGCGGCTCGAAGGTCTGGACGGTCTCGCCGGTCGCGGGGTTGACGCTGGCGATGGGCATGCGGGGCTCCCAGGAGGTTCGGGTCCGGTGCGTCTGCCCTCACACCCTCTCCGACGGCCCGGCTCCGGGCACACCACCGCGCGCCCGGCGTGTCCCGGCGGGCGCGCGGCCCGCTCCGGTCACTCCGGCAGCGACTCCACCCGGGCGGCCGCCTCCCTGGCCCTGGCCCCGGCCCTGGTCCGGGCCGCGGTGACCTGCCGGTTGGGGAAGCGGTGCAGGTACTCGGCCTCCAGCTCGCCGGTGCGCAGCGTGTGCCGCTTCAGCGCGTCCTCCGAGCCGTACAGGAAGGTCTCGTGGCGGGTGCGGTGCAGCTGTTCCAGCTCGTGCAGGAGCGTGTCGTTGCCCAGGGCGTGCGGAGAGATGCCCGCGGGCCGGATGTGCGGGTCTTCGGCGTGCCGCATCTCGGTGCCTCCTCGGCGGAAGTCCCCTCCTACAGGGTGCCCGCGGAGCGTGGCCGGTGCACCCGGTCGGGTCCGGCCGGGCAGGTCCGGGCGGGCCGCCCGCCGAGCCCCAACGTCGACAAGCTCATAGGATGATCCTTCCGTCACCTCCGGGTCCACCCGCTACCGCTGGACAGATCGCACATGCCGCTTCCCAAGGCCGAACTCCACCTGCACATCGAAGGCACCCTGGAGCCCGAGCTCGCCTTCGAGCTCGCCGCCCGCAACGGCGTCGAGCTGCCGTACGCCGACACCGAGGCGCTGCGCGAGGCGTACTCCTTCAGCGACCTCCAGTCCTTCCTGGACCTCTACTACGCGCTGATGGCCGTGCTGCGCACCGAGGACGACTTCGCCGACCTCGCCGACGCCTACCTCGCCCGCGCCGCCGAGCAGGGCGTGCGCCACGCGGAGATCTTCTTCGACCCGCAGGCGCACACCGCCCGAGGCGTCCCGCTGGGCGTGGTGGTGGACGGCCTGACCCGGGCACTGGAGCGCAGCGAGGAACGGCACGGCGTCAGCACCCAGCTGATCATGTGCTTCCTGCGGGACGAGTCCGCCGAGTCCGCGCTGGAGACCTTCGAGGCCGCCCGCCCCTACTTCGACCGGATCGCCGGCATCGGCCTGGACTCCGCCGAGGTCGGCCACCCGCCGGTGAAGTTCCGCGAGGTGTACCGCCGGGCCGCAGAGGCCGGGCTGCGCCGGGTCGCCCACGCGGGCGAGGAGGGCCCGGCCGCGTACATCACCGAGGCGCTGGACGTCCTCGGCGTCGAGCGGATCGACCACGGGCTGCGCTGCCTGGAGGACGGCGAGCTGGTCGCCCGCCTGGTGCGCGAGCAGATCCCGCTGACCGTCTGCCCGCTCTCCAACGTCCGGCTGCGCTGCGTCGACACCCTCGCCGACCACCCGCTGGGCGAGATGCTGGACGCCGGCCTGCTGGTCACCGTCAACTCCGACGACCCGGCCTACTTCGGCGGCTACGTCGAGGACAACTTCCGCGCCGTCCGCGAGGCCCTCGGCCTCGACCAGGAGGCCCAGCGCCGCCTGGCCGCGAACTCCTTCCGCGCCTCCTTCATCAGCGAGGAGCGCCGCGCCGAACTCCTCGCCGAGGTCGAGGCGTACACCTTCTGACCCGAGCGCAGCGGCGGCCCGTCACCCGTCCAGCGGGGACGGGCCGCCGCGCTCGTAGTGGAGCAGGGTGACGCCGTTGGTGAAGCGGTGGGTGTCCTTGAAGGTGAGCGGGACGGGGTGGTCGGCGGGGCGGAAGAAGAGGGTGCCGCGGCCGAGAACGACGGGGTGGACGTAGCAGCGGAACTCGTCGACGAGGTCCTGGGCCAGGAAGGACGCCGCCAGGTTCGCGCCGCTGAGGGCGAGGTCGCCGCCGGGACCGGCGGTGAGGGCGGCGACCGACTCCGGGGTGACCTCGCGGACGACGGTGGTGTTCCAGTCGGCGTGGTCGAGGGTGCGGGAGAAGACGGTCTTCGGCATGTCGCGCCAGATGCCCGCGAACTCGGCCGTCACGGCGTCGGCGTCCGGGTCCTGGTCGGCGGTGGGCCAGACGGAGGCCATCAGCTCGTGCGTCACCCGGCCGGAGACGAAACCACCCATCCGGGCGAGCACCCGGTTGAAGTGGGTGTGCACCTCGTCGTCGACGAGGTTCCAGCCGAGGTCGTGATCCGGGCCCTCGAAGTAGCCGTCGACCGACACGGAGACGAAGAGAACGATCCTGCGACGCATGGCACCCCACGGGGAGGACGGTCCGCCGCCCTCCCGCCGGAGCGGGCAGGGCGGCGGACGGGGATCAGATCAGGGTGCTCCAGTAGTACCAGAACCGGTTGAGGACCAGCAGCGCGATCACCGCGTACCAGAGCGCCGGGACGACCCAGTGGTAGCGGGCCGCCTCCCGGACGGCCACCCGCAGCCGCGGGCCCACCGGGAGCACACCCGAACGCAGGTTGTGCAGCGTGGTGTACCAGAACAGCGGGATCACCGCGGCCCACACCACCATGCAGTACGGGCAGAGCGCGCCGATCCGGTACAGCGCCTGGTACATCAGCCAGGTCACGAAGCCGACCCCGAACACCGTCCCGGCCTGCAGGCCCAGCCAGAACCAGCGCCGGAACGCCGCGCCCGAGAGCAGCCCGGCACCGACCGCGACGACCACCCCGAAGGCGACCAGCCCGATCAGCGAGTTGGGGAAGCCGAAGGCCTCCGCCTGCTCGCTGCGCATGATCGAACCGCAGCTGATGATCGGGTTGATGTTGCAGTTGGGGACGTACGACGGGTCCTCCAGCAGCCGGATCTTGTCCAGCGTGAGGACCGTCGAGGCGAACAGGCCGACCGCGCCGCCGATCAGCAGCAGCCAGGCGAACGGGCGGCTCGCGCCGTACGTGGGCCGTACGGCGGGGGAGCCGGCCGTCATCCGGTCACCTGCTTGACCATCGCGGTGAACTGCTCGGGGGAGACGGCCTTGCCGTTGCTGAGGACATCCAGCTTCCTGCCGTCCAGCTTGACGGTCGGGGTGCCGGTCACGTCGCTCTTGTTGAACTCCTCGTTGACCTTGGCCGCCCACGGGGCGTAGGTCTGGTCGGTGACCGCCTTCACGAAGGCGTCGGTCTTCAGACCGGGCACCTGGCCCGCCAGGTCCAGGATGTGGTTGACGTCGCCGAAGGCGTCGCTGCGCTCGTCCGGCTGGTTGGCGTACAGCACGTCGTGGAAGGCCTTGAACTTGTCCACGCCCTCGTTCAGCGCGGCGCCGGCGGCGGCCAGCGCGGTACGCGAGCCCTTGCCGCCGAGGTTGTTGTCCAGGAACGTCGCCAGGTGGTACTCGACCTTGTAGGTGCCCTCGTCGGCGAGCTGCTGGATCGCCTTGCCGGTGGTCGTCTCCAGCTGCTCGCAGAACGGGCAGCGGAAGTCCTCGTAGACCTCCAGGGTGTGCGGGGCGTCGGCCTTGCCGTAGGTGATCACGGTGCCGCCGGTGCCGCTCGCGTTGGCCGGCACGACCAGCGGGCCGTTCGCGGCGCCCGAGCCGGAGCCGGAGGAGCCGCCGACGGCGAAGGCCACGCCCGCCGCCAGGGCGAGCACGGCGGCGCAGGCGCCGCCGACCACCACCCGGCGGCGGATCCGGTCGGAGCGCTCGGCCTGGGCCCGGGCGGCGCGCATGCGGTCGGTGGCGGAGGCCTTCTTGTCGGCCTTGCGGGTGTTGCTCATGGGGTGTCGTCCTGTGCTCTCGGGCGTACGGGGAGGCACGCGGTCGGTCGGGGACCGCGTGGAGGGGAGAGAACAGCCGGTCGAGCGGGCGGGAGCGCCGTCGCTCAGGCGGCCAGGGCGAACACCGGCGGACCGCGCCGGACGGCCGGACGGACGACGACGTCCTCGGCGGGGACCAGCGTGCGGCTGGCCCGGGGAAACGGCACCCGCGCCGGCGGACGGGCCGGCAGCGGGGCGAACAGCAGCCGCAGCCAGCGGGCGGCGGCGGGCAGGTGGCGGTGCAGGAACTCGCCCAGCATCCGGACGGCACCGGCCAGGCAGCACAGCGCGGCGTCCGCGCGGCGCAGCCAGTAGGCGCCGGCCAGCGCGATCACCGTGTGCAGCACGAGCAGGAGCAGCAGTACGCCGGTCTGCGCGGAGGCGCCGTGGCCGAGCAGGAACCCGCCGAGCGAGCCGCCGCCGCACAGCAGCGGCCGCAGGCCGTGCCCGGCACCGGGCGGCAGCGAGGGACAGGTGCTCTGCGCGAGGTCGAACAGCGCGCCGGTGCCCAGCTGCAGCGGCAGGAACACCGCCGCGATCGCCGGGTAGCCGCGCTCGCGGCCGGCCAGCGCGAAGGCCACCGCGAAGACGCCGGCGAAGGCCGGCAGCATCGGGCCGACCGGCAGCGCACGGCCGGTCACCAGCACCTGGCCGAGCCCGGCGAGCAGCACGACCAGCGCGGCGAAGACCGCCGCGCGGAGCGTCCTGGTGGCCGGGCCGATGTCCATGGGACCCGAGTCTGCCACAGGTTGAAACTGGAACGGTCTGCCGGGTGGTGAGCTGTGAAGAGCCTCACCACCCGTCCTGAGCTGGGCTTATGCAGCGCTTACGGGCGGTGGTGGTCGGGGGCTGGGGCGGGGGTGCCCGACGGTTCCGGGTGGGCCTCGGCCTCGTTCACCCGCGCCTCGACCAGCTCCCGGAAGTGGTCCAGATCCTCGCGCACCGCCCGCTCGATCGCCCCGGCCTGGGCGAAGCCGCGCGGCCCGCCGAACTCCCGGTGCACCGCGTCCGGGTCGTACTCCACCCGGATCTGCACCCGGGTGTGTTCGGCGTCGAGCGGCAGCAGCGCGAAGGTGCCACGCAGCCGGGGGGCGTCCGTGGTCCGCCAGGACATCACCCGGCCCCGCCCGCGGTCGGTGATCTCGGCGTCGACCGAGCGCTCGTCGCCGTCGATCTCCACCCCGAGGTGCGCGAGGTTCCGGCCGTGCGGGTGGGCGCTGCGGATGCCGTCGACGAACTGGGGGTACTCGTGCACCCGGTGCAGCTGCTCCCAGGCGGCGAGGACGGGGACGGCGATGTCGATCTGTTCCTCAAGGGTGCTCATGGTGCGGTGCACCTCCCTGTGTTCCAGCCTGCGCCCTGGGGGTGGGGTGGGCAACGGGGGGTGCTGGGGTGCTGGGGGTGGACGGGGGCTTTCGGGAGGGTGGGGGGCCGGGGCGGCTCCGGGGGGGGGTGCTCCGGGGGCTGGATGATTTTCAGACTGCCAACCCTGGCGGTGGGGTGTTGAGA
>NZ_JBICYZ010000030.1:0-103669 GCF_043201465.1 Kitasatospora sp. NPDC048298 | reverse complement strand
CAACGGAAGCCTAACCGCCGCCTGGCGAACTACTGGCACAAGCAGGTCGATCAAACTTCGATGGCAAACGGTGAAACTTCGCTGTCACAGGACAGAAACGTCGGGGCCGCAGGCAAGATACCGGTCCGGCCGGCCGTCCTGAACGCCGCCGGATGACCCGCCTTCCCATGAACGACACGTCGGCCGGGGTCCTCGACGGGGTCATCACCGCCGGGCAACCTCCCGCCGCACGGGTCACGGTCGTCACCATGTGACGGGCAGTGCGAGCAGCCCTCCGGTCAGTTGGCTTTCGTGCCAGCGGAGTTCCTCCTCGGGTACGGCCAGGCGCAGTTCGGGGAAGCGGCGGAAGAGCAGGTCGAGGACGACCTGGAGTTCCAGCCGGGCGAGGGCGGCTCCGACGCACAAGTGGGGTCCGGCGCCGAAGGCGGTGTGCGGGAGCTGGGCGCGGTGGACGTCGAAGCGGTCGGGTTCGGGGTAGGCCGTGGGGTCGAGGCAGGCCGGACCGTTGGCGAACAGGACCAGGTCGCCTGCGTTGATCCGTGCGCGCCCGGTGTCGACGTCGGTGACGGCCCAGCGCCACACCAGGCCCAGGTCCGGCTGGCTGACCCTGAGGAGTTCCTCCACGGTCGCCGCGAGCAGCTGGGGGCTGCTCAGCATCGCCCGGCGCTGGTCGGGGTGGGTAAGCAGGTGGAGCGCGCCGGTGCCGATCCGGGTGACGGTGGTGACGTGCCCGGCGAACAGCAACGCGACGGACCACAGGACGGCGAGGTCCTCGGTGACGGTCCCCTCCGCCTGGGCGCGGACCAGGTCGGTGAGGGCGTCCTTGGCCGGCTCGGCGCGTTTGCGGTCCATCAGTGCGCGCATGTAGTCGTTCAGGTGGACCAGGGCCTCGCCGACGCGCTCGGGTTCGGAGAGGTAGACGACGTCCGCGGTCCAGCGCTGGAAGTCCTCGCGGTCGGCGAGCGGCACGCCGAGCAGTTCGCAGACCACTTCGACGGGGAGGGGCTCGGCGAGCAGGGCGTGCAGGTCCGCCGGCGCGCCGGTGGCGGCCAGGTGGTCGAGCCGCCGGTCGACGAGGGCCTCGACCCGGGGCTTGAGCTCACGGACCCTGCGTACGGACAGGGAGTTGGCGGTGACGTGCCGCAGCGTGCGGAACTCCGCTTCCAGACGTTCGTGGTCGGTCCCCTGCGGCCCGTAGAACTGCCCGGTCGCGGACAGCACCGGGGCGGAGAGCGGATCGGGGTGGACCCGGCCGAACCGGTCGTCCGACAGCATGCGGATGACGTCCTCGCGCCGGGTCACCAGCCAGGCGGGGTGTCCGGCGAAGGTGCGCATCCGCGCGATCTCGCCGGACGCCTGGAGCTCCTGGAACTCCGGTGCCACGGTCGTCGGGGTGGGTCGGTCGAACGGCAGCTGCATCATCAGGGTCACCGGCTCCAGTCGCGCGAGTGCTGTCCCCCGCAGCCGTACCCAGCGCAACGCGGTCCGATCCGCGGCGTGGGGGTGCACGGGTGGCGCAGCGGAACTCGCTGTGGCAGGTGGTTACTTCGGCGCCGTTGCGGTGCGCCGTTGCCGGTGGCGGTCCAGGCCGCGTCGTCCCGGCAGGACGATCTGGTCGTCGGTGACGAGCACGAAGCGTTCCAGGCCGGGGACGATCACGTTGACGACGGCCAGGTGTTCGCTGACGTGGCGGTGGCGGGCGTAGGCCGTGAAACCCCGGTGGGACAGTGTCCGGAGCAGCGCCTCCAGGTGGGCTTGTGGGGTTGCCGGGCTGGGGCGGTCGGTGAAGGGGACGGTGGTGGCGCGGGGCAGGACGGTGGAGAAGTCGGCCAGGTGGCAGCGGTGGAGCGCCGGATGGCGCCGGGTGTGCCCTTGCGAGGGTTGTGCGGCGAGGGGGAGCGTGGTGGCGGCGCTGTGGGTCTGGACGAGCTCGGTCAGGGCGCGCTCGGCGGCGTAGTGGGGTGAGAGGGAGGCGCCCGCGCCCCGGATGCGTGCCGGTGCTCCGGCGGGGGCTGGGGTGTAGGCCCAGTAGGCGGGAACGCCCAGGTCCGTGGTTGCCTCCAGGAGCGAGACCGGCTGTCCGACGCGGGTCTCGGCCGCGCGGTGGCAGGCGCGAAGGTCGGCGGGGAGGATGCGGGGGTCCACCACCCGCAGTGTCCCGGGAGTGCGGGTGATGAACTGGTCGACGAGCAGCAGGGACATGGCGTCCCGTTCGATGATCTCGTTGACGGCGTGGACCAGGGCTTCGGTGGGCGTGGTGCCCGCGGCCCAGCCGTTGTTCATCGAGTACCGGCACACCGAGTCGTAGGGGTAGGTGTCCCCGTAGCCGGCGCGTGCCCGGCCCTGGTCGGTGAGGTAGTCGGGGGTGTTCCAGAACAGCGGGACGGCGAGCTCGCCGTCGCCGTTCAGGCTCTGGTACGGCAGGCAGGCCATCGGCAGGTCCGGGCCCTCGGCGAGCAGTGTCGCCGCCGCCTCGCAGCCCAGCGGCCCGGCGGCGATCTCATGGGCACCGAGGAGGAACGCCTCACCCTCAGTCGGCAGTTCGGCGGTGAGGTGGTGCTCCAGAGCCTCGAACAGTGCCCCCACCCGGGCGGCTGGTTCAGCCCCCTTGCCGGAGCCGCGTCCGCCGGGCACCTCCCGGCCGTCCCGGTGCAGGGTGCAGCACCACGCCCCGGGGTCCTCGGCAGGCATGGGGGTGAGGGAGTAGGTCAGGCCCAGCTCGCGTGCGGCGGTCGTTCCGTGCCGCCAGGCGTCCTCCAGCAGGACGTCGCGCTCGCCGTACTGCGACGGCGCCGCCGGGGAGTACGGAGAAACGGACGGGGACATCGCGATCGATACCTTCCCGGGCGGATCGGCAACGGCAGGGAACGGTCGTCGCGCTCTGCTCGCCAGGACACGCGACGACCGTACTCACTCGGCGGAGCACCGAACCGGCGTCAGCCCGGCTGCTCGTCGTTCTCCTGCTGCTCGGCGAGTTCGGCGAGCACCTCCTGCTCGCCGCGGCCGAGCTTCGGGTCGGTCCGGGGCGGGGCGTTGTAGTAGTCCCAGAGGCTTCCCATGATCGTTGCCTTTCTCTCCTGGGTGTACGGATGCGGACGGTGTGGAGTCGATCCACTCCGTACCGTAGGCGGAATATCAGGGCGGTGTCCGAAGCGGTGCTTCCGACACTCGCTCCGCGAAGGGGCTCATTCGCCGAGGGCGCGCATGACCTTGATCTGTGCCCTGTCCCGCGCGGCCTGCAACTCCGCGAAGCTCGCGCCGAAGTCGGCCTGCTCGGAGAGCAACTTCACGGTGGGATCGTCGAGTCGGGGGGAGCCGAGGTCGCTCCACTGGGTCTCCAGGGCGGGGCCGAGGTGCCGCAGGAAGGCGGGCAGGCCGCCGGGGCCGCCGCCGAGGTGGAAGCTGCGGAACGGGCCGGCGACCGCCCACCGCAGGCCGATGGAGGACGTGACGATCTCGTCGAGTTCGTCCTCGGTCACCACGCCCTGGACGACGAGGTTGATCGCCTCGCGGAAGAGTGCGGCCTGCAGCCGGTTGGCGACGAATCCCGGTACCTCCTTGCGCAGCACGCGCGGCTTCTTGCCGATGGACGGCGTCCGTGTCGGCGACCGCCCGCTCCAGGTCGGACTCGAAGCGCAACCTGTGGTCGAGGTTGTCGGTCGGCAGACCGAGTGCGCGCAGGGTGGGGGCGGCCTCGTCCAGTTGGGCGCGCACCTGCTTCTCCACGTCGGGGGCCGGGTCACTGATGGTGACGGTCATCCCCTTGGCGAGGAAGAGAGCGGCCCACGAGGCGCCGATGACCCCTACCCCGACGACCGTGATGTTCTGCCAGGGCCCCTCAGCGCGGCTGGGGGCGGCGGACGTGTCGTTCACGATGGCTCCTTCAGTGGTGCGCCGCGGAGTTCACCGGGCGAGGTAGTCGTGCACGACCTCGGGGTGCGGAAGGGTGAGGTCGGTCAGGACGTGGTTGGCGGAGAGGACTTCGAGGACCGGAAGGTCCGCCATCGGCGCCAGGGCGTGCTGGAAGAGC
The DNA here is from genome assembly GCF_043201465.1 of Kitasatospora sp. NPDC048298. Classification (NCBI taxonomy): domain Bacteria; kingdom Bacillati; phylum Actinomycetota; class Actinomycetes; order Kitasatosporales; family Streptomycetaceae; genus Kitasatospora; species Kitasatospora sp. NPDC048298. The sequence goes on along the minus strand of NZ_JBICYZ010000030.1, from coordinate 99,639 downwards.
CGCAGCCGGGCGGGACCGGTCCAGGAGCCCTTGACGGTGATGTTCTCGATCTGGAACCGGACCAGTTCGCAGATGCGCGGCTCGCCGGTGTATCCCGGAAGCTTCTTCAGCATGAAGGTGGGACCGCACAGCTCCTCGCGCGCCCGGTCCGGGTCGAGCGGGGCGTGCTTGTAGCCCATGGTGGCGGTGGCGACCCGCAGCGATCCGTAGTCGAGGGTGCCGACCAGGGTGTCGGAGTCGACGGTCAGTCGCGGAGCGCCGAGCTTCTTGGGGAAGGCGCTGATCTCACGGCCGCTGGCGATGGCCGGCAGGCTGTCCACGTACATCGCGAGGACGTACTCGCCGCGTTCGCCCTCGTACTCCACCGAGAGCACCTGGCCGGACTCGGCGTAGTCGCCCAGCCCCGTGGTGTCGGGCATCCGCATGACCTCGAAGCGCACGGTCGGCTCGGCGACCCGCAGGGGCTCCGGGACGAGGCGTTCCAGCACCTGCGGGTCGGTGCGGTAGGTGATGGTGAAGTACTCGCGATCGGTGAAGCGGTACGGGCCGTCGGGGTAGGCCGGAGCGTCCAGGGGCGTGGTGAGCCGTTGCGTCACATCCTGGGAGCGCACGTGACGGGGTCCTCTCGTGTCGGGACAGGAGCGCTGAGCCCGTACGCCGTCGGCGGATTCGCCGGGGATCCTTCGGGGCCGTGGGCCGGGGACCGGTCAGCGGCCCTGCCAGTGGGGTGGGCGCTTCTCGGCGAAGGCGCGGGCGCCCTCCTTCGCGTCCATGGAGGCGAGCACGGGGGTGACGAACCGGTCCTGGTCGCGCAGGGCGTCCGTGTCACGGAAGGCCGTGCACTCGTTGACGACGCGCTTCACGGCCGTGACGGCGAGCGGGGCGTTGCGAGCGACGCGTTGGGCGAGCTCCAGGGCCCGGGTGAGGGCCTCCCCGGGTTCGGTGAGGTGGTTGACGAGGCCGAGCCGCTCGGCGCGGTCGGCGGGCAGCGGGTCACCGGTGAGCAGGAGCTCCAGGGCGATGTTGCGGGGGATCCGCTCGGGCAGCCGCACCATGCCGCCCTCGGGGGGCACGATGCCGTAGTGGACCTCGGTCTGGCCGAAGGTGGCGTCCCGGGAGGCGACGATCATGTCGCAGGCGAGGGCCATCTCAGTGCCGCCGCCCAGCGCGTGGCCCTCGACGGCGGCGATGAGCGGGGTCTTGATGTCGGTGCGGGTGATGCCCCCGAAACCCCGTCCTTCGAGGACGGGTGTGTCGCCCTTCGCGAAGGCCTTGAGGTCCATGCCGGCGCTGAAGACGCCGTTCGAGCCGGTGAGGACGCCGACCAACAGGTCGTCTCGCGCCTCGAGTTCGTCGATGGCGGCGGCCAGCGCCCGAGCGGTACGCCGGCATCCGTCGGGCACGCAGGTTCTGGAGCGACGTCCGGGCCTACGGGGAGGACCCCGGCCCCGAGAAGCAGCTTCGACCTCCACCCTCAGGACCGGCTATGCGATCAAGCCATGAGGTGAAGGTCGCGCGGATCGAGTGATCTGCTTCACATCGTGTCAGGAATTCCGTCCATGCGGTGTCTTGTGCTCGACCCCTTGGAGCGAAGGAGACATCGTGAGCGAGAACACCGATGTGGTCGTGATCGGTGGCGGATACGCCGGAGTGATGGCGGCCAACCGTCTGACGCAGCGGGACGACGTGACGGTGACCGTGATCAACCCGCGCCCCGTCTTCGTCCCACGGCTGCGTCTGCACCAGCTGGTGGGCGGGACCCACGACGGGGTCGTCGAGTACCGGGAAGTCCTGGCCGAGGGCGTCCGGCTGGTCGTCGACAGCACGACCCGCATCGACGCGGCCGGGCGCAGCGTGACGCTGGCCGAGGGCGGCGAGATCGGCTGGGACTACCTGATATACGCGGTGGGTAGCGGCAGCCCCGGCCCGCGGGTGCCGGGCGCGGCCGAGTTCGCCTACCCGGTCGCGACCCTGGAGGCGGCGCAGCGGCTGCGGTCGGTGCTCGACGCCACACCGTCGATGGCCGCGGTGACGGTCGTGGGGGCCGGTCCGACCGGCATCGAGACCGCCGCGGAACTGGCGGAGCAGGGTCGCACCGTCACGTTGGTCTGTGGAGGTGTCCTGGGGCCGTACCTGCACCCCCGGGCTCGACGCACAGCCCGCACGTACCTCGCCAGGCTGGGGGTCGGCGTTCTCGAAGGCCCCGGCGCGTCGGTCACCGCGGTGGCACGTGAGGCCGTGGACCTCGCCGACGGCCGCACGGTGGCGAGTCGGGTCACCATCTGGACCGCTGGCTTCGGTGTGCCCGATCTGGCCGACCGCAGTGGGTTGCGCACCGACGCCGCGGGGCGTCTGCTCACCGACGAGACGCTGACCAGCGTCGACGACGAGCGCATCGTCGCGGCGGGTGACTCGTCGGCACCGTCCGACCTGCCGTTCCGGATGAGCGCCTACACCGCCGGATGCCTGGGCGCCCATGCGGCCGACACCGTGCTGCACCGGATCGCGGGTGACCGGCCGGGCCCGATCGACCTGTCGTTCCCCGCCATGTGCATCGGCTTCGGCCGCCGCACCGGAATCTTCCAGTTCGCCCACAAGGACGACACCGCGAGGCCGCTCTACCTCGCCGGGCGCGCCGGCAGGAAGCTCAAGGAGCTGTCCTGCGACTTCAGCGTCAAACACCTGGTGACCGAAGCACACAAGCCCGGCTCGCACTCCTGGCCCAAGGACGGCAAGCACCGGCCGGCCCTGCTGCTCGCCCAGCGCGGCGACGTGGCGGCACCGGCCGCGTAGGACACATCGTGGGCGACTCGGTGGGCCGGCTCGAACGGCCACCGACTGGAGACAGGAGAGGACTTGATGGACACAACACGTGAACCCGCCGGGCAGCGGCAGGCCGACGGCGACGCGGCGGAGCGCGACAGCGGCACCCTCGAGGCGACGGAAACGTTCGTCGCCCACCGCAGCCTGCTGTTCACCGTCGCCTACGAGATGCTCGGATCGGCGGCCGACGCCGACGACGTCCTGCAGGAGACCTGGTTGCGCTGGGTCAGGGTCGACGCGGCGCACGTCAACGACCCCCGCGCCTACCTGGTCCGGATCACCACCCGCCAGGCGCTCAACCGGCTGCGGTCGATGAAACGCCGCCGGGAGGCGTACCTGGGCCCGTGGTTGCCGGAGCCGCTGCTCACCACCCCGGACGTGGCCGCCGACGTCGAGCTCGCCGAAAGCGTGTCGATGGCGCTGATGCTCGTGCTCGAAACGCTGACCCCGGCCGAACGGGCGGTGTTCGTGCTGCGCGAAGCGTTCGCGATCGGCTACGACGAGATCGCGGCCGCGCTCGACAAGACCCCCGCCGCCGTGTACCAGATCGCCCACCGCGCCCGCCGCCACGTCGAAGCCCGACGTCCGCGCCGCTCGGTCACCGCCCGTCAGGCCGAGGCGGCCGCGGACGCATTTCGGCGCGCGCTCGAGACCCGGGACCTGCAGGGACTGCTCGACGTGCTCGCCCCCGACGTCGTGGCCATCAGCGACGGAGGCGGCATCAAGCAGGCCTCACCTCGGCCGATCATCGGCGCCGACAAGGTGGCCCGTTTCATCGTCGGCGGCCTCACCAGGAACGACGTCGCGCTCACGGTCGAGGCGACCATCGTCAACGGCAGTCCCGCGCTGGCCCTGCACGTGGACGGGGAACTCGACGGCGTCCTCGCGATGCGCGTCGAGGACACCCGCATCACCGGCCTCTACTTCGTCCGCAACCCGCAGAAGCTGACCCACCTCGGCTCCGAGACCCCACTCACCCTGCGATGAACACCGGTCATCACCCATCTGTTCGAGGAGAGGAGTGGACGTGACCACGCAGAGACCGCCCGCGATAGGCACGCCTGCGTCACGATGGTCGACCGTGGCCGGCGCAGTCGTCCTGCTGACGGTGATCACCGGCGTGCTGCTCACCGCCTTCGCCTGGCCGTCGGTGCGCTCGTCGGTGCACGGTGTGCCGATCGCCGTCGCCGGGCCGCACACCGCGATCACCGAGATCCGTACCGCGCTCGATCAACGTCTGCCCGGCGGCTTCGACATCACCGAGGTCGCCGACACCGCCGCGGCCGAGCACCTCATCCGCGACCGGCAGGTGTACGGGGCGATCGACCTCAGCTCCGGCACCCCCCAGGTCGTCGTCGCCTCCGCCGCCGGCACCGCGATCGACCAGACCCTGCGGACCATGGCAGCGAACCTTGCCCAGGCAGACAGGCCGGGCGGGTCGGTCGTCGTCCGCGACCTCGCCGCCCTGCCCGCCGACGACCCGCGCGGCGCCGGCCTGGCCGCGGGCGCCCTGCCCCTGGTCATGGGCGGCCTGCTGGCCGCAGTGCTGCTGACCAGGCTCGTTCACGGCACCGCCCGCCGGGTCACCGGTGCGCTCGCCTTCGCGGCCACCGGCAGCCTCGCCGTGGCGGCGGTCCTGCAGTTCTGGCTCGGTTCGCTGAGCGGGTCCTACCCCGCCAACGCCGGCGCCGTCGCGCTGACCATCGCGGCCACCGCCCTGACCGTGCTCGGGCTGGAGTCCCTGCTCGGGCCCGTCGGCATCGGCATCGGCGCAGCCGTCATGGTGCTCGTCGGCAACCCCCTGTCGGGTACCGCGACCGCACCCGAGATGCTGCCCGGCCGGTCCGGCACGCTCGGCCAGCTGCTGCCCCCCGGGGCCGGAGGCCGGCTGCTGCGATCGACCGCCTTCTTCGACGGCCACGGCGCCGTCCACGCCGTCACCGTCCTGGTCGCCTGGATCGCCCTCGGCGCGGTCCTCTGCCTGGCCGGCGGTCCGCCCGCACACCACCTGCGGTTCGCCCGACCGGGGCGCCGTTCCACCCCACTCACCACACACGAGCGAACCACTGGGAGCGAGACATGAAACACCGCATCGTCGTCCTCGGCGCCGGCTACGCCGGGGCGTACACCGCCGGGAACCTGGCCCGTCGGCTGTCCCCGGCGGACGTCGAGATCACCGTGGTCAACGCCGCGCCGGAATTCGTCCAGCGGGTGCGGCTGCACCAGTTGGCGGCCGGTCGGGAAGTCGAGGCCCCGAAGCTCACCGACGTGTTCGCGGGTACGGGGATCCGGCTGCGCCTGGCCCGGGTCACCGCCGTCGATCCCGAGCGCCGACTCGTCGCCGTGGCCGACGCCGACGGCAGCGGCGAGCTCGGCTACGACACGCTGGTCTACGCGCTCGGCAGCCATGGCGCGGTCGACGCCGTCCGCGGCGCGGCCGAGCACGCCTTCGATGTCGCCGGCCGGCCCTCGGCGCTGCGCCTGCGCGAACGCCTGGACAGCCTGGGCCGACGGGGCGAAGGCGGGAACGTGGTGGTCGTCGGCGACGGATTGACCGGCATCGAGACCGCCACCGAGATCGCCGAGTCCCGGCCCGGCCTGTCGGTGACGCTGGTCGCCCGCGGCGAGCTCGGCGCTCCGCTCTCCGCAGGAGCCCGCGGCCGCCTGCGCCGGGCCTGCGACCGGCTGGGCGTCACCGTCCTGGAACACACCAGCGTCGAGGCCGTAGAAGCGGCACGGGTCCGGTGCGCAGACGGCACCGCCCTGGCGTCCGACGCGACCGTGTGGACGGCCGGGTTCGCGGTCAGCCCCATCGCCGCCGCCGGCGGGCTGGAGGTCACCGACAACGGCCGGATCGTCGTCGACCGCACCATGCGGTCGGTCTCGCACCCGAACGTCTACGCCATCGGCGACAGCGCCCACGCCATCGGCGACAACGGAAGGCCGCTGCCGATGTCCTGCTCCTCGGCCGCATACACCAGCCAGCAGGGGATCGAGGCGATCGTGGGCCGTCTGACCGGCCGCGAGGTCGCGAACACCAAGCTGGTCTACACGTACAACCACATCAGCCTCGGACGGCGGGACGCGATCTGGCAGGGGATCGACGACGAAGGGCAGGCAAAGCCGACGCACATGGGCGGGCGGAAGTCCGCGCGGCTCAAGGTGGTCCTCGTCGAGATCTCCCGCTGGGCAACCTCGCACCCGACCCTCGGCATGCCCAAGCGCAGGCACCGCCTGGCCGCCCCGGTGGACGCGTAGCCGCCCGGAGTCGGTCCGCGTGGACGGCGCCTCGGCCTCCACGGTGCGCCGCCGCCTGGACGCTCTCGCCGCCACCAGCAGGTACGGTTCACCGCGGCGACCACCGGGGCGGCCAACCTGCTGGTGGCCGTCGCCGCCGCAGACCTCAGCGGGCTCCACGGCTTCCTGACCGAGACCGTCGGACCGATCGACGACATCCGCGGACCGGAGGCGGCCTGGATCCTCGGCACGGTCGAACGCGCCGGCCGGATCCGACCGCCCGAGAGCTGAACGGTAGCGGTTGCGCGCAGTCTCGGTTGTGGCGGTCTCGTCGTAGTGGTGTTGCGGGACGCAATGGCGGCGAGTCGACGCCGTGGCGGAGGCGGCCCGGTCGGGGCCGGTCGCCTCCGCCACGGTGGGTGCGGTTCGAGTGGTCGGGTCAGGGCAGTCGGGACACCTGGTAGTGGGCGATGGCCCAGTCGGTCCCGGTGCGGTGGAGCAGGATGCCGAGGTTGACGTCGAGGTCGGGGCGGTCGGTGAAGGCGAAGGTGGCGGCGAGGTAGCCGAGGACGAGGTGATCGGCCAGTCGGCGGGTCTCCAGGATGCGGTAGTCGGCGGTCATGCCGAGTGGCTGGGAGGCGTAGTAGGCGGTGATGCCGGGGCGTCCGACGCTGTAGGGGTGGAGGCCCTGGAAGATCGCGTCCTCGGTGAACTGTGCGGCCACCAGCTCCGGCTGGTACCGGTCGACGGCGTCCTTCCAGCGGTCGAGGACGGCGCGCAGGGTGTCGGTGTCGCGAGTGACGGTTCCGTCCATGGCGGTCTCTCCTGGGATGGTGGCGGGGTTTCAGTGGCCGGCGCTGACGCCGCCGTCGACGTGCAGGATCTCGCCGGTGACGAAGGAAGCGTTCTCCAGATAGAGCACGGCGTCGACGATGTCGACGATCTCTCCGAGGCGCCCGACGGGCTGGAGGGCGGCCAGGTACTCGTGGGTCTCGGGCGCGTGCATGGGGGTGCGGACGGTGCCCGGGGAGACCGCGTTCACCCGGATGCCGCGGGTCGCGTACTCGATGGCGAGGGACTTGGTGGCGGACTGCAGCCCGCCCTTGGTGAGCGAGGCGAGCACGGACGGGACGCGGGCGTCGGCGTTGTCGACGAGGCTGGTGGTGATGTTGACGACGTGTCCGCCGCCCTGGCCGAGCATCTGGCCGACGGCGAGCTGGGTGAGGCGGAAGAAGCCGGTCAGGTTGACGCCGGTGACGACGGCGTAGTCGGCGGCGGTGTAGTCGGTGAAGGGCTTGGCGACGAACAGGCCGGCGTTGTTGACGAGGGTGTCGATCCGCCCGAAGCGTTCGACGGCGGCGGCGACCAGGCGTTCGGCGGTGGCCGGGTCGGCGATGTCGCCGGGGACGGTGAGGATGCCCGCGTCCTCGGACGGCGCGATGGTGCGCGAGGTGGCGACGACGGCGTGGCCGAGCTTGCGGTAGGCGTCGACGAGGGCGGCGCCGATGCCCTGGGAGGCTCCGGTGACGACGGCGACCTTCTGATCAGAAATGGACATGACATACCTCCGGGGGGACCGGCACCTGCGCGGTCGGGTGGGTGTGGGACGGCGGCGTCACCGGTTGCGGACGGGCCCCGTTCCGGTTCCCGGCCGCCGGCTCCTGCCGACATCTCGAAGGTAGGCCGCGCGCCACACGGCCGGCAACGCCGAACCGCCCTCCAGCCGGGACCGGTCCCCTCCCTGCTGGAAGGCCGCGCCTCCCAGCCCAGGTCAGCGCCTCAGGACCGGACGGGGCCCGGATCGCCACCGGGCAGCCAGGCGTCCGGACGGGGCAGTCCGAGCCCGCCCGCCCCGTCGCCGAGGGCGTCGACCACCGCCAGCACGGCAGCCCGGGTCTCGTCGGCGCGCCGTACCAGCAGCCACAGCCAGTGCACCTCGGGCGAGGCGATCGGGCGACGCCCCAGGTCCGGGGGCAGCGCGGCGGTCTGGCCCTTCGGCGAGTTGAGAACGGGCCGACCGAGTCGACGGACGTGGTCGAAGAACGCCGGGCCGGTCACCCCGCTGTCGGAGATCCGCTCCACCGGGGCGCCCGTGGCGCGGACCAGCTCCTCCGCGTACACGTTCCAGGACGCCCACGAGATGACGTCCTCGTCCAGCAGAACCACCACGTCCCGGGCCCTTACCGGCTCGACGGTGCTCCCGGCGGAGACCGCGTACAGGCGGTCCGCGCCGATCCTGCGGGCGACCAGGCCGAGCCGTTCCAAGTCGGCGTCGGGCACCCAGCACACGGCGAGGTCGAGGCTGCCGTCGGCCACCCGGGCGGCCTGGGTGTGCGAGGGCGCCACCCACGCGTCCACGTGCACGGTGGCCACCGCCGACGTCCGCGCGGAGAAATCCGGCGGCCACCAGTTGACGTACCCGACCCGCACGGGCTGCGCGGAGGACAGGCGGCCCGCCCGTCGGCGCAGGTCGTCGGCCCGGTCCAGGAGTGCCCGCGCGTGCGGCAGCAATGCGGTGCCGGCCGGGGTCAATGCCACCGAACGGCGGTCCCGGTCGAACAGCACCACTCCGAGGTCACGCTCCAGCGACTTGATCTGCTGGGACAACGAGGGGCCGGCGATCAGCAGCCGGGCCGCGGCCCGCCCGAAGTTCAGCTCCTCGGCGACCGCGACGAAGTACCGCAGTTGGCGCAGTTCCACGGCCCACATGGTACGACTCGTGGGAGCCTGCGACTCCCAGACCGGAGGATGCCCGTCCTGGCGTCCGCCCCGCCCCGGGCGATCGGGCGACCGGCCGCCGCCATCCGAGCGAAGGAGCAGCTCCATGCAGAGATTCCTGGTCGAGATCACCACCGTCGCCCCCGGACGTCCCCGCCGAGGAAGTCGACCAGCGGCGCCTCGCGGAGCGCGAACGCGCCCGCGAACTCGCCTCCGCCGGACGGCTCTTCAGGCTATGGCGGTCGGTCGGCGAGAAGCGCAGCATCGGCGTCTGGCGGGCCGAGGACGTGGCCCGGCTGCGGACGGAGGTGCTGGGCACCCTGCCGATGTGGCCGTGGATGACCGCCGCCGTCACCCCGTTGAAGCCACACCCGAACGGCCCGGGTACGACCGCCTGACGGAGGGGCCGGCAGGCCGGTTCCGCCTGGATCCGGCCTGCGCGGCGGCAGGGCCGGCGGTCGCCGCCGCACGCACAGCGCCTGGCCGAACGGGTGCAAGCGACCTCTCCGTGCGGGATCGTGGCAAGGAAGCAGCGGCTGCGCGAAACGGACGCGGGCTGCGAACCTGCGCGCAGGAGTGATCAACGATGGCGAAACTGCTCTTCGTGCTGACCGGATCCCCCTACTGGACCCTCAAGGACGGCACCCGGCACGCCACCGGCTACTGGGCCGAGGAGTTCACGGCCCCGTACAAGGCGCTCACGGAAGCCGGCCACCAGGTCGTGGTGGCCACGCCCAACGGCGTAGTCCCGAGCGTCGACATGATGAGCCTGCGCCCCGACATGGCGGGCAGTGCCCAGGTCGCCCTGGACCTGGAGGGCATCATCCGTTCCGCGGAGGAGATCCGACGGCCGATCCAGCTGTCCGACGCCCGCCTGGAGGACTACGACGCCGTCTACTTCCCCGGCGGCCACGGCCCCATGGAGGACCTGTCGCTCGACGCCGACGCGGGCCGCCTGCTGACCGCGGCGCTCGCCTCGGACAAGCCGCTCGCAGTGGTCTGCCACGCCCCCGCCGCGATGCTGGCCACCAGGGTGCGCGGGGTCTCTCCCTTTGCCGGCTACCGGGTCACGGCCTTCACCAACGACGAGGAGTACGCCGTCGGCCTGGCCTCCAAGGCCCGCTGGCTACTGGAGGACGAACTGAAGGAGCTCGGGGTCAAGTTCGAGCACGGCGAGATGTGGAAGCCGTACACGGTGGTCGACCGCAATCTGTACACAGGTCAGAACCCGGCTTCTGCCGCGGCCTTGGCGCAGCGGCTACTCAAGGTTCTGTAGTAGCCTGCGGACTCCCAACCACCCTGTGGATGGTGCCAACATTGCCGCGGTCCGCGCGGGTGGAGGTGACGGAAGCCACCAGGGCGGCACTCGATGACAAGCAGCGCTGGTGCCCCGCCGGGGAAACGTGATACCTCCATCACAGGTTCCGCATGCCGTCCGACGACCGCTGAGCGCAGTTGTAGCTGGACACCCCCGTGTAGTCGCCTGTCACACGGCAGCCGTCCCGGAGCCGCTCCGCTCGGCGTGGTCGCGGAACATCAAGGGACGTCCGCCGGAGCCTTCCGACACTCCGCCCGTTCGCCGCAGGATCCCGCCCGAAGGTGACACAGTGCCAGGCCGGTCCGGCCGTACCGGTGGCGGCATGCGGCATGCGGCGCTGCTTGCCGCGTCGACCTGGGCGCCCTCGCGGAGATCATTGCCATGGGCCTGCCCACCAGCACCGGGCTGCCCGCGCTGTTCGTCTGCGCCCTGTGGCTGCTCAACCCCCTCGGCCCGGCCTCCGGACCGCCCTCCAGTCCGACCCGCCGCGCTCTGGCCGGGCTGGTCTTCGCGTCTTCGCACTGGTACTCGCGGCGATCGGCTGGGGCGTCTCCGTCATCGTCGACCAGCGCTGACCGGCCGGCGGATCGCGCGACTTCACCGCCCGGAGTGCCGCCTGCCTGTTTCTGCGTCGGCCCGGCGCTCCGTTCTGGCATCCTGTGGGCAGCCACGGCATGGGCCGCCAGCCACGGCGTTCAGACCGAGGTGACGGAGGCTCAGCGCTTTGGCCTTCCCGGTGCCCCGCCGACCGGTACCCGCGTCACCTGCCGGATCCACGGTCGGCCCGGCCCGAGGCCTCGGAAGGCGATCGGAAGGAAGCCGATATGAGCATGCTATCCACCAGGCTTACCGAGAGGTTCGCAGTCCAGCACCCGTTCGTCTGCGCCGGGATGGCCTTCGCGGGTGGCACCGCGGATCTCGCGGTGGCCGTCTCCGGGGCAGGGGGCATCGGCGGGGTGGGGGCCGCATTGCTGCCGCTGGAGACGCTCCGGCGGACCATCTGCGAGATCCGGGACCGCGTGGGCGGGGCCCCGTTCCACATCAACCTGATCACGTACTTCGACAACAGCGACGCGGTGCGGGTTTGCGTCGAGGAGCAGGTGCCGATCGTCTCCTTCCACTGGGGGCATCCGCCGGCGGACCAGCTCCGGCGGCTGCGCGACGCCGGGATCTCGGTGTGGGAGCAAGTGGGCTCCGCCGACGCGGCACGGCGCGCCGTCGACGACGGCGTGGAGGTGGTCGTCGCCCAGGGCTGGGAGGCCGGCGGGCACAACTACGGCGGACTGCCCACGATGGTCGGCGTCCCCGCCGTGGTGGACGCCGTCGGGGAGCGCGCGCTCGTCCTCGCCGCGGGCGGCATCACCGACGGACGCCAGGTCGCCGCGGCGCTGTGCCTGGGCGCCGACGGCGTTTGGGTGGGCACTCGCCTGGTCGCCTCCCGCGAGGCACAGGTCCACGCCGAGCACCACCGCCGGCTGGTCTCCTCGGCGGGCGAGGACACGGTACTCAGCCGGATCTTCGGCCCGGAGTGGCCCGACTTCAACCCGATGCGGGTCCAGCGCGACCGTGTGGTCGCCCAGTGGAACGACCGGCCGGCCGAGGTGCCGACCGACCGTGCCGGGCTCGAACAGATCGGCACCACGGACTTCCAGGGCGAGCGGACCGTGCTGCGCAAGTTCAACCCGTTCCCGCCCGGGCCCTCGACCGAGGCGGACTGGGAGGAGATGCCCTGGCTGATGGGGCAGGGCGTCGGCCTCGTCCACGACATCCGGCCCGCCGGAGAGATCGTCGGAGAAATGATGGAACAGGCCGGCCGCGTCCTCTCGTCCCGCCGGGGCCGGTGAGTGCAGCAGCCCCGTCACGAACGGCCGGCCGTCGAGCAGCTGCTCTACTTTCGCAACAGACCCTGCGCCGGGGGCCGCGCTCCGCTTCGTCGGGGTGCGGCCCCGGTTCAGCTCGTGCGGCGCGGCCAGCAGGTCATCATCTGGTCGGCGACGGTGTGCAGCGCCTCGCGCGGCACGCCCGAGGCGGCCTGGACGGCGAGCCCCTGGGCGATCGCGACCAACAGCCGGGCGAGGGCCGTGGCATCGGCGCCGGGCGGCAGGCCGTCGCTGCCGGAGAAGCCCCGGAGCCGCTCGGCCAGGTTCGTCACCCCGGCCTCCCGGAGCCCGGTGAGGTAGTCTCGCACCTCGGCCGAACGGGGGTTCACGGCGAGCGCGCTCTGCACAACCAGGCAGCCGTGCGGGGTGCGGTCGCCGGCGACGGCCTCCACGGCGGAGTGCAGGAACGTTTGGGCCAGCACTGCGGCGGTCGGCTGTCCGAGGGCGGTTCCCAGGTAGGACCCGGGGCCCGCCATGTAATGCTCGACGACCTTCCGGAACAGGGCCTCCTTGTCCCCGAACGCCGCGTAGATGCTGGGGGCGCTCATGCCCATGGCCGCCGTGAGGTCGGACATGGCGGTGCCCTCGTAGCCCCGGGTCCAGAAGGCCGTCATGGCCGCGTCCAGCGCGCGCTCGGGGTCGTAACTGCGAGGTCGACCACCCGGCATGAGCCTCTTCCCGCCTTTCTCCCGCCCGCAGCCTAGCGACGGCGCCGCGCTGTTGACACGTCCCCGAGGCGGCGGAATAGTTTACTAACGATCGTTAGGATACTCCGCTCGGCAACGAGGAGAGCCATGAGCCTGATCGATCCCCACGCGACGGACCCCCGGTACACCAGGCGCAACGCGGTCTACGTGCCCAGCGGAGAAGGGGAGACCGCCTGGGTCTACGCAGACACCTACACCCTCAAGGTCGGCGGCCAGGAGACCAACGGGGCGCTGACCTTCCTGGAGGCGACCGTCCCGCCCGAGGGCGGACCGGCACCGCACGTCCACAACGACCACGACGAGGCGTTCTACGTGATCTCCGGGGAACTGGAGTTCCTCAACGGCGACCAGACCGTGACCGCCGGCCCCGGCGGCTTCTTCTTCGTCCCGCGCGGCACCCGGCACCGCTTCCGCAACCGCGGCTACCACGCCGCCAAGATGGTCTTCTTCTTCACCCCCGGCGGCATCGAGGAACTCCTCCTCGCCGACGCCACCCCGGCCCGGCCCGGGACGGCCCCGCCCATCCGGGAGCTCAGCATCGCGGCGCCCCCGACGGAGCTGATGGAGCGCTACGGCACCGAGATCCTCCCCGACCCCAGCTCGTGATCGCGGAGAGTTCCCTCCTCGGCCACGTACGGGAGCACCCGGCCCACCTGCCCGGCTGAGCCTCCGGCGGCGTCGGAGCCAGCATCGCACTGTCCGGCCTGCTCGCCCTTGCCGCGGCGCTCGCCACCGGCCTCCTGCGCATCGGCTTCCCGGCCCGCACCCAGCTTCTGACGATGTCCGACGACGTCCGAGTTACTGACTTCGGCCTGCCAGGGTGAGGTGGGGGGTGTCGAGGGTCAGGCCGGTGCACGTCGCCCCGCGACAGCCCGGAAGGGGGGCGCGCGGTTCCCATGAGACGGCGCGAGAGGCCGCTCAAGCTCCCAGAGGTGCGTGAAGCGAGAGGGGCGACAACGGCCCGGCCACAGAGCCGTCGGCCGCCCCGTCCCACCCTGGCCTGCTTCGCAACGCCGAGGCGAACCTTAGCCAATTCTCCACATCAGCCGCCCAGTTGGAGTGAGCGATCCACCCATTGCCCGAACCAGCCCATCGCGCCGCGAGGGACCGATCCGGCTCCATGACGCCACAGCCATCACCCGAAGATTCGTATACGTCGGTGTGGCGCGCGATCGGTCGGGAAACGATGCGCCCTGTCGGGCCGCGATGCGGTGGCCCCACCGAACGGAGGACACGATGCGGTCATCCACCGGTCGGAGCCGTCCCCACCGGAAGGGCGGTGCGGCGAGGCCGCTGCAACTCCTCGCGGGCGTCGTGGCGATGGTCCTGACCATCGCCGGGCTGGTGTTCGCGGCGGCCGGGCCGGCGGCGGCGCAGCCCCCGCCGCCGAACAACCTGGAGGACGTCCAGGCCGTCACCTACAACCTGCAGGGGGCGGGAAGCGGCGACGACGCCGACAAGTGGGCGAAGGATCTGCCGCAGCTCATCGATCTGAACTACAACATGATCGCGATCCAGGAGGCCGGCCCGGCGCAGGCGGTGCCGGGGTCGTACCTCGGGACGATCCCGACCGCGCCCGGCCAGCAGCCGGTCCAGGTCTACCAGTGGAACGTGAACACCCAGAGCCGCCAGGAGGTCTTCTACATCTACTACCTGCGGACCGACTTCGGCGGGAACCGGGTCAACCTGGCCATCGTCACGCCGTGGTACACCAACCAGGTCCTGTACGCCCCCAACGCCGGGTCGCGTCCCGCCTTCGGGATCCGGATCAACAACGCGTCGTACTGGACGGCGCACGCGGACTCCAACGGCGGCCAGGCGAACAACGCGGAGTCCACCCTGGGCGCCATCGCGGCCGCCTCGCCCAACGCCAACTGGCTCGCCATGGGCGACTGGAACCGCGACCCCGACGAACTGCCGGTCACGGCGCCCGCCGGAGCCGTGCAGTACCGCAGCGGCCGCTACACCGTCGGCTTCTACACCGGCAACCTCGCCGAAGCGGACTACTTCTTCACCGGCCGCCCGCTGGCCGCCGGCGCACTGTACGAGGGGGAGCGGCTGAACGCGATGAGCAGCGACCACACCCCCGTCGGCCTACTGCCCCTCGCGCTGCGCGCCGGCGCCGAGGCGGTCGAGCTGCGCAGCCTCGGCGACGACGAGAACCGCCTGGCCGTCCCGGGCGACTCCACCGCCGACGGGACGACCCTGGTCACCGATCCCCCCTCCGCCCGCACCGGCGGCCAGGCCGCGGTCCCCGACGCCGGCCCCGAACAGACCTGGCGCCCGCAGCCCTTCCTTGGCCTGCCGGCCTTCATCCTGGTCAACGAGAAGACCGGCAAGTGCATGGACGTCCGCAACGGCACCGCCAACCAGCGGGACCTGGTCGTCCAGAACACCTGCTCGGGCCAGACGACCCAGGCCTGGTACTTCCACCCCGGCCCCAACGACTCGGCCACCGGCGTCCTCGTGAACGGCTACCACACCAACAGCTGCCTCGACGTCCTCGGCGCCCACAACAATGCAGGGGCAGCCGCCATCTCCCCCTGCGGCCCCCAGGACACCCAGCAGTGGGAGCTCACCACCAGGCAGTCCTCCGCCATCGCCAGCGTCAGCAACGACAGCCGGCTGCTCGACGTCGAGAACGCCTCGCTGGACAACACCGCCCACGTGGTCACCCAGAGCAACAACGGCGGATCCGACCAGTACTGGCACCTCGACTCCAGCGGCCCCGGCACCTTCACCATCGTCAACGAGAAGTCGGGCAAGTGCCTGGACGTCCACGACGGCCTCCAAGCGCGCGCGGGCGACTGGACCGACCAGTACGACTGCGCGGGCCAGCCCACCCAGAACTGGACGTTCACGACCGGCCCCAACGGGAGCGTGCACCTGGTGAACACCTACTACGGGTGGGACCTGGACGTGCTGCGCAACCTGACCGGCGACGACCGCTGGGTCGGCGTCTACCCGGACACCGGCGGCACGAACCAGCTCTGGACCTTCCTGAGCTGACCGCGCCCCCCAGCCCGGGCACCCGGATCAGTGGTGCTCGAGATGCTGTCCGTCGGGCCAGATGCCGTCTGCGGGCATGTCCAGCCGCTCCGTCAGTGGCAGGCGCCACTGCGGGGTGGTGGTCGGCTCGCCCCAGTAGTCGGTGACGCGGACCGCCTCGCCGTCCCGCAGCTCAGCGATGCTGACGTTGCGGTAGAGCCGACCGTCGCCGTAGTCGCAGGTCCATTCAACCACGATCACTTCATCGTTCAGGTGGAGGCGGCGGCCTACGGCGAGGGTCAGCTCGGGGAAGTTTCCCTCGACTTCGCCGACGAGCTCTCTGGTGCGCACCACCTCGCCCAGCTGCGGCCACTGGCGTTGGACGTCCTCGGCGAGGGGAACGCCGAGGATGTAGGCCAGTCGGGTCCGGCCGTTCGGCTGTGCTGCCGCCTCGTTCATGGCACTGGTTCCTTTCCGGATGCCACGGGTGCACTACGACGCCTGCCCCGGTCACGATGGCACAGGTCCTGGGGAGCTGGCGCGGACATTGAGGCGGGCGCGTCACCGACGGCACGTCACCGCAGAGCCTCGGCCCCTGGGCCGTAGGCCGCACCACACCCGCGCACCCCGGCGTGCGTCGTAGCGCGCTCCGCGCTGTCGGCGATCGAGTGCGCCCGGCACCGGCTCGCAGCCGTCGGCCGCACCGGCCCGGTCGGCACGAGGCCCAGCCACCACGCCCGGACCCGCCGGGCGAACGGCCGGCCCAGGTCACGCACCTCGTCCACGCGCTCCGCCCGCCGGCCGGGCAGGTACCTCGTCGGTCGTGGGCGAGGACGTGGTGAAGCCGGGCCCCGTACCGGACTTGGCGAATGACGACCCGAAGGGCAACGCCTGGGCTACCTTCGGACCTACGCCGACACGGTGCCGGCGCAGGCCGCCGTACCAGTGATCGCCAAGCACCGGCATCCTTTCCGAGGCCGGGGTGGTGGCGCTCAAGAACGCCGTCGCCGTGGTCGAATCGCTTCGGAACGACGCCGGGCACCTCAACCCGTTCAGCGCCGCCGCCGAAGACCGGTCCACCCCGCCCGCACCGCCCCCTCGATTCCCTTCCGAGAACGGGCTCGCGGCCATGACCTGCCCGGCCCGCCAGGGGCCGCCGGCCCCCTCACTCGTTGCCCAGCACCGACCTTGGAGTGCCGTATGAAACCCTCCCAGTCCGGAACCCGCAGCCGCCGTCGCCTGGTCGGCGCGGCCCTGGCACTGACCGTCGCGCTGGGCGCGACCACGATCACCGCCGGCGCTGCCCCCACCCCGTCCGCCGGCGAGCGGCTCCCCGCAGGCTTCAGCGAACACCGGGCCGTCGCCGGCGACATCGGCCTGCACTACGTCATCGGCGGCCACGGGCCGACCCTGGTGCTGCTGCACGGCTACCCGCAGACCTGGTACGAGTGGCACGGCATCATGCCGGCCCTCGCCGAGCACTACACCGTCGTCGCGCCCGACCTGCCCGGGGCAGGGCAGAGCGACGCCCCGCCGTCCGGCTACGACAAGAAGACGATGGCCGCCAAGATCCACACGCTGCTGGCCTCGCTCGGCAAGGACCAGGACGTACGGATCGTCGGCCACGACATCGGCACCATGGTCGCCTACTCCTACGCCGCGCAATTCTCCTCCACCGTAAGGAAGTTAGTACTCAGCGAGGCCCCGATCCCGGACGACGGCATCTACCAGTTCCCCGCCCTGACGAAGAAGGGGCCGGGGGTGTGGAACTTCGGGTTCTTCAACCTGACCGACGGCTTGCCGGAGAACATGATCCGCGGCCGGGAAACCACCTGGACCGCCGGCTTCATCGGCGGGTTCGAGGGCGTGAAGGGCGCGGTCACCCCGGAGGACATCCGGGTGTACGCCCACTACCTGCGCGACCCCGCGCATCTGCGGGCGAGCCTGGCCTGGTTCCGGGTGTTCCCGCAGGACATCCAGGACGACGCGGAGTTCCGGCGCACCCCACTGCCGATGCCGGTGCTCGCCATCGGCGCATCGGGCAGCCTCGGCCCGGCCGTCGGCGAGCAGGCCCAGGAGTACGCCACCGACGTCACCGCCGTGACCGTCCAGAACTCCGGCCACTGGATCTACGAGGAACGCCCGGCGGAGACGACCGCCCTGCTGCTCGACTTCCTCGGCCGACCCTGACCGGCTACCCGCCGTGAAGCTGCTCACCGACGGTCAGCCGCGGACGGCCCGCTCGATCAGGTCGGCCGTGGCCGCCGCCCGGGAGAGGTACACGGAGTGGCTGCCGGGCACCTCGACGGTGGTGGCACCGATCCGCTCGGCCATCGCGCGCTGAGCCGGCGGCGGGATCATGCGGTCGTCCTGGGCGACGAGGTACCAGGACGGCTTGGTGCGCCAGGCCGCGAGCGAGATCGCGCCGTTGAGGGCGTCCAATCCCCATGGGACCTGGGAGTCGGCCATGAACTCGGCCTGGGCGCGCGGCAGGTCACCGGCGAAGGACTCCGGAAACCTCTCGCGGTCGAGGAACAGGAACCCGTTGTCGGGCGCCAGGATCGGGGGCACCGGCGCTCCCGGCGGCGGGTCGGCGATCAGGGTGGCCACCGATTCGCCCTTGTCCGGGGCGAACGCGGCGATGTACACCAGCGAGGCCACGCTCGGGTGGCTGCCCGCCTCGGTGATCACCGCGCCGCCGTAGGAGTGGCCGACCAGGGTCACCGGCCCTGGCATCCCCTCGATCACCCGGTGGGTGACGGCCACGTCGCCCTCCAGGGAGAAGGTGGGGTTCTGCACGACGACCACGCGGTGGCCCCGGTCCTTCAGCGCGTCGTACACGCCCTGCCAGCCGGAGCCGTCCACGAACCCTCCGTGGACGAGGACGACGTTCCCGTGCGGTGCGTTGTCGCTCATGGTTCCTCCAAGCTCTCCCGGGCCCGCCGTTCGGCCCTCGCGCAGCACGGTAGGAACAGTGCCGGTCGCCCCGCTTCCGTCATGTGACGTAGTTGCCCGACCGGGCCCGCCGACCGAATCCGTCGCATCTGCTGACGGCGGCGGCGCACCGACGCTATGACTGGCGGCATGGCGATTCACGACCGCTCGGGCAGCGGTGCGGAGGGCCCTCTGGTCGGACGGCAGACCGATCTGGAGCGCTTGGACGCGTTCTTGAGCGACGTTCCGCGGATCGGCGGGTCGCTGCTGGTCCTCGGGGAGCCGGGGGTCGGCAAGACGGCGCTGCTGGACGCGCTGGCCCAGGGAGCCGAGGGTGTCGGGATGCGGGTCCTGCGAGCCGTGGGCGTGCAGTATCGGGCTCAGGTCGGCTATGGCTCGCTGCACCAGTTGGTGGCGTCCTCCCCCGGGGTCCGGTCGGAGGCGGCGGGCGTCCCCGCGCTCGCCGTCGCGCTCGGGTTCGAGCGGGGCCCGGTACCGAGTCAGGAAGCGGTCGCCGACGCGTTGGTGTCGCTGATCACGGACCTTTCGCGGGACGTGCCGACGCTGCTGGTGCTCGACGATGCGCACTGGCTGGACCCAGCGAGCGCCGTGGTGCTGGGGCGGGTGGCGCGTCGGCTGCCCGGCGCGGGCGCGGGACTGGTGTGCGCGATCAGGGCGGGCGAGGCGAGCTTCTTCGACGGTGCCGGCCTCCCGGTTCACGCGCTGGGCCCGCTCGCCGAGGAGGCGTCCGAGGTGCTGTTGTCCCGGCACTTCCCGGCGCTGGCCCCACGGGTGCGTCGCCGGCTGATGGCCGACGCCGAAGGCAATCCGCTGGCGCTGCTGGAGCTGCCCGCCGCCCTGACGGAGTCCCAGCGGACTGCGGCCCGGGCCCTGCCGGCGCGTCTTCCGCTGACGCGGCGTCTGCAGTCGGCGTTCGCCTCCCGCATTGAGGGCCTGCCGCCGATCACCCGTCATCTCCTGCTGGTGGCCGCCTTGGAGGGCAGCGGCAACCTGCAGGTCATCCGCCGGGCGGTGGCCGGGCGGTGCGACCTGAAGCACCTGGCGCCGGCCGAGCGGGTTCAGTTGGTCTCCGTCGACGAGGCGACCGGCCGACTGGGGTTCCGCCACTCGCTGATGCGTTCGGCCGTGGTGGAGCTGTCGACCAGCGACCAGCGGCGCGGCGTGCACCGTGCCCTCGCCGCGGCCTGGTCCGGGGTTCCCGAGCAGCGGGCGTGGCACCTCGCGCGGGCCGCCGTCGACCCGGACGAACGGATCGCGGCGCTGCTGGAGGAGGCCGCCGCGCTCGTCGCCATCCGGGGCGACGGGCCGAGCGCGGTGGCGGCGCTGGTGCGGGCCGCCGATCTGAGTCCGGCCGGCTCCGAGCGGGCGCGTCGCCTCGCCAAAGCCGCGTACGTCGGCGCGAACCTCACGGGCGACCTGCGCGACGTGCCGCACCTGCTGGACGACGCACGCCGGGCCGCACCGGACGCGGACTCGCCGGCCGCCGCGGTGGCCGCAGCCCTGTACCTGCTCAACAGCTACGGGGACGTCGACACCGCCCACCGCCTGCTGTGCGGCGCAATCGCCCTGCAGCCCGCGCCGTACGACTTGACGGACCTCACCCTTGTCGAGGCGTTGTACACCCTGCTGATGGTGTGCGTCTACGGCGGCCGGCCCGAACTCTGGGCGGACTTCGACGAGGCACTGTCGAAGTGCGTCACTGTCCCCGACACACTTGCCCTGCTCCGCGCCACCTTCGCCGACCCGGCCGGCGCCCGCCCGTCCGACTGGGCCCGGCTCGACGCCGCCGTCGCCGCACTGCCCCGCAGTTCGGACCCGGTCCTGATCGTACGAATCGGCACCGCCTGCGC
The DNA here is from genome assembly GCF_043201465.1 of Kitasatospora sp. NPDC048298. Taxonomy (NCBI): domain Bacteria; kingdom Bacillati; phylum Actinomycetota; class Actinomycetes; order Kitasatosporales; family Streptomycetaceae; genus Kitasatospora; species Kitasatospora sp. NPDC048298. The sequence goes on along the minus strand of NZ_JBICYZ010000030.1, from coordinate 79,163 downwards.
GTACGCGGATCGTCTCGGCGCCATGGACGAGCCGCTGCGGCGCACCGCGCTCGGCGGGCCGGCCGGGGAGAACCACTTCCCGGCCATCCAGGCCTCGTTCCTGTGGGGCAGCCATGCCTGGTTCACCGGGCAGTGGTCGGAGCTGCGTCATGTGGTCGGCCACGGGCTGGAGTTGTGTGAGGAGTTCGACTACCCGCTGCGTTCCTGGACGGGAAAGTTCGTCCTGGCATGCGTGTCCGCTGCCTGCGGCGACTTCGCGGCGGCACGTGCACTCGCCGACCGGATGGACCAGTGGGCGGGCTCCCGCCGCGCCAACGCGGTGCGCTGCTACGCGGCCCATGCCAGAGCGCTGATCGCTCTGTCGCAGGGCGAGTTCGAGGACGCCTACCTGCACGCGTGCGCCGTCTCACCCGCCGGGGAGCTGGCCCCGTTCACCGGGCACGCGCTCTGGGCAATCCTCGACACGGTGGAGGCGGCGGCGCGAACCGGTCGCCGGGACAAGGCAGTTGCGCATGTCGCGGCGGCCCGGGCGGCCGGGCTCGACGCGGTGTCGGCGCGTCTGCGCATGGTGCTGCTGGCCGCCGGCGCACTGGCAGCCGAGGGCGGGCCGGGGGCGGTGCGGGAGTTCGACCGGGCGCTCGCCGTGGAAGGAGCCGAGCGGTGGCCCTTCGACCACGCCCGCATCCACCTCTACTTCGGCGAGCACCTGCGCCGCGACCGGGCCCGGAGCCGGGCCCGCCACCATCTGGCCACCGCCGCCGAGACGTTCGAACGGCTCGGCGCCGCGCCTTGGGCGGCCCGGGCCGCCGCGGAACTCCGCGCGTGCGGCGGCCCGGTGCACTCCGCGCCGCTCCGGCCGAACGGCCTGCCGCTGACGCCGCAGCAGTGGGAGATCGTCCGGCTGGCCGCAGCGGGCCTGACGAACAAGCAGATCGCGGAACGGCTCTTCCTGTCCCCGCGCACCGTCTCCACCCATCTCTACCAGGCGTTCCCGAAACTGGGCGTCACCTCCCGGGCGTTCCTGCGCGAGGCACTGGAGCAGCTGTGAGCGGCCCGGCACGCGGCCTGCGTCAGGCGAAGTGCCGGATGCTCGCCGGGCGGCCGGGTTCGTACGGGTGCCACCGGTCGGTGGCGGGTCGGCCGGAGGCCACGAAGCCCGCCACCGCACGGGAGAAGGCTGCGCCGAGGGCGCGGACGGCCGCGGTGGCCTCGCCGAGCATGGGGCTGTCGGGGTAGGCGTCGAAGGTGCCGAAGAGGAAGGGGAGTTCGGCGCAGTGCGTGGCGCCGAGGCGGGCCGGGTCGTCGACGGGGGCACGGTCGAAGCGGTAGACGTAGGCGGGGTTCCCGGCCGTGGCGTGGTGGTCGGCGAGAGTGACGGTGCCGTCGCGGAAGACGAGGTCGGTGGCGAGCTCGGTGAGGATGTCGCCGGGCGCGGCCTGCGGCAGTCGGGCGGCGGCGCGGTCGTACCGCTCGCCGCCGTCGGCGACCTGGCCGGCCACGATCGCGCGGGCCTCGTCGGCCGCGAGGGCCCGGATCCGCGGGTCGAACGCGAAGAACGCGGTCATCTCGTCCCTGGTGGTGCCGGTCAGCAGCTGCTTGCCGCCCAATCGGCCGGCCGCCACGGCCTGTTGCCAGGGCGCCGGCATTCCGAAGGCGCCGAGAACGGGGTACATCGGCGGGGCAACGTTGCCCGGGCGGGCCACGTCCTGCGCCAACTGCCCGTAGGCGGAGAGGAGTTCGCTCACAGGAACGATGCGCAGGGCGGTGCGGGGGTCCGGTCCGCCGATGCCGAGCAGGTCGAGGTAGCGGCGGGTGTGGTCGGCGGCTTCGGCCGGGTCCTGCGGGGCGAGGCCGTACGGGCCGCTCTGGGTGATCAGGCGGGTGATGTGCGGGCCGGTCGCCGGGGACAGGGCGAGGTAGAGGGCGGAGAACGCGCCGGCGGACTGGCCGCCGACGGTGACGTTGTCGGGGTCGCCGCCGAAGGGGGCGATGTTGCGGTGGACCCAGGCGAGGGCGGCGGTCTGGTCCTGCACGCCGAGGTTGTCGATGCCGAACTCCGGCAGGTGGAGGTAACCGAGCGGTCCGAGGCGGTAGTTGGCGGTGACGACGACGATGTCGCCGGCGGCGGCCAGGTGGCGGCCGTCGTACCAGTCCCAGCCGCCGGATCCGCTGGTGAACCCGCCGCCGTGGAACCACAGCAGCACCGGCAGGGCGCCGTCGCCCGACGGGCGCGGGGTCCAGACGTTGAGGGTGAGCGAACCGTCCTCGTCCCAGTCGGGCGTGCGCCGTCCCATCACCGCCTCCAGCCGGGACGGGCTCTGCGGGACGGACGGGCCGGGGCGGGCGGCGTCGCGCACCCTCGACCAGGCGGGGTGCCGCGCGGGGGCCGCGAAGCGCCGCTCCCCCACCGGCGACGCCGCGTAGGGGATGCCGCGGAAGGCGGCGACGCCGTCGACGGAGGCGCCTCGCACGCGGCCCGACTCGGTGGCCACGACGGGGCGGTCGATCAGGTTCATGGGTTTCGCCTTCCGGATCGGATCGGTGACGAGTCCGGTCTATCGCTGCCTGGCGGAAAGCCAGCAGAACTTCCGCACCGCTGCGGGATGTACGCCATGAACCATGGGATTCTGGCGAATGTGGGACAGCAGAGAGCTGAGCTGGACGAGACGGAGCGGCGGATCGCCGCAGTGCTGATGGCCTCGCCGCGGGCGTCCTGGCGGACGGTCGCCGACGCACTCGGCCTCTCCGAGCGCACGGTCGTGCGCCGCGCGACGCCGCTGCTGCACGACGGCACGCTGCGGCCCACCGCGGTGCGCAATCCCGCCCGTTTTCCGCGGCTGATCCCGATGGCGCTGCGGATCCGGTGCCGTCCCGGCCGTACCTGGGCGATCGCTGCGGGCCTGGCCCGGCGGCCGGACACCGTGTGGGTCGACGTCCTGGGCGGCGGCGACGAGATCTGCAGCGTACTGTTCCTCGACGGCGCGCAGGCCCGTACCGCGCTCCTGCTGCGCGATCTGCCCGCCACCGCCGACGTCCGGTCCTGGGACGCCTACGATCTGATGAAGGTCTTTCCCGCCGGTTTCTCCTGGAGCGCCGGCCTGTTGACGGCCGATCAGTTCGCGGCCCTCACCCCGACCCGACTCGAGCCCGCCCCCGTACCCGCGATCCAGCCCCTGGACGAGGCCCTCGTCGACCTGCTGGCCGCCAACGCCCGCACCACGTACGACGACCTGGCCGCCCGGCTGGGCACCTCCGCCTCGACGGTGCGCCGCCGCTTGGACGCGCTCATCTCCGGGCACTCGGTGCGACTGGCGTGCGAGCTGGACCTGCGGCTGCTGGGCATCGACGCCGAGGCGCTGCTGTGGATCACCACCGGCCCCGGCCGCCTGGAAGCCGTCGGACAGCAGTTGAGCCGCCACCCGCAGGCACGGTTCACCGCGGCGACGACCGGGGCGGCCAACCTGCTGGTGGCCGTCGCCGCCGAAGACCTCGGCGGGCTCTACACCTTCCTGACCAGCACCGTCGGCTCGATCGACGACGTCCGCGGCCTGGAGGTGACCCGGATCCTCAGCACGGTCAAACGCACCGGCCGCATCCGACCACCCGAGAGCTGACGCCCACCGCGCTCTTCCCGGAAAGGCCTGCTCCCGCAAGGACCTGCACGAGCTAAGCAGCGCCGCGGCACTTCGCACGGTGAGCCTGCGAGAGGCAGCCGCAACGGCCCCTCAACGCGGGTCGGCAATCAGCTGCGGGCCCCGTGGGCGAAGCGTGGCCGAGGTGGCGCGCTCCCGAACGGGGCCGGGCGCGGCCGGCCTGAGGCGCTTGCGAGCGAGGACGGCGGCGGTGATGACGAGCATCTCGGTCCGGGCGAAGGATTCGCGGACGCACTTGTGCGTGCCCGCACCGAACGGCAGGAACAGCTTGCGCGAAGCGGTGCCCCAAGTCTGCCGCCGGCGGTCGGGGTCGAAGCGCAGGGGGTCGGGGCAGAAGCGCGGGGATCGGTGAAGGGCGGTCCCGACCACTCATCGCATGCCGGGACGGCTATCCGGCCCACAAACCGTTCCTCCCGGTCGCCGCATCGAGGCGGCCTCCCGAGTAGCCCTGATCGGGAGACGAGTGGTGTCGAGGTCGGTGCCGTGGCCGAACTCCTGGGCGCCCGGGGGTCACAGTTGGGGAGGTGCGTCGCCACCGAGGAGGGTGATCAACTGGGCGATGAGGGCGTCGAGTTCGCGGCCGACCTCGGCGATCCACGGGTCGCCGTAGCTGGCGAACAGCAGGCTGGGCTGGTCGACTGCGAGTTTGGTGTCGCCGTCGGGATCCGCGTACAGCAGGGTCCGCAGCGGTGCGTGCAGCATGACCGACGGGTCGTGGCGGAACATGCGCTCGGCGATCGTGTGGTTGCCCATCAGGTACTGCGTGGCCTTCCAGGAGGACGGCGAGCCGGCCATGACGGCGGTGATGTCGCTGCGGTAGTAACGCATGAACCCGTGCGGGGCGTTGATCTCGGCGAGTTCGAGCGTGGCCTGCCAGGAGGCCATCTGGAAGAAGCGGTGGACATCGACCTCGGGGACGAGGGCTTCGTAGTGCTCGCGCGCTTCGTCGTACGGGCGGGGCAGCGCCACGACGAGCCGCCGGGCGGAGTGGTCGATGACGGCGGTGTTCGTGGTCATGGCTGTGCCTGTTCGTCGTCGGAGTGGACGAGCTCGACATCGTGGATGTCGAGCGTGATGGAGGGCAGGTTGAGATTGACGCTGTTGTCGGGGTTCCGGCGGAAGACCCGCCGGCGCGTCGCCACGAGCAGCCCGTCGAAGCTCCGGTGGCGGCTGGTGTAGTGGCCCACCAGAGTGCTGCCGTTGACTTCGGCGACGTAGTCCATGCGCCGCTGCCTGCCGAAGGCATCGAAGTAGAACACCTGGTCGGGACTGTGCGTGGCGATCTCGGGTGGGAAGCGCACCTGGAGGCGGCGCCAGGTCTGCCCGGCCTCGCACCACGGTTCGATCTCGCGGGCGCGCACGCCCGGATGAGTGAAGAGGAACGGGGTGGTGAAGTAGTTCCAGCACGCATAGCCCAGGAAGTAGCCGAGGTGTAGGGCGTCCCAGGTGCTGCTGCGCAGCATTCCCTTGAAGCCGGCCCGCGCGGGGGCGAGGGTCTCGACCGGATCGCCGTCGAGGGTCTGCATGGTGACGCTGTCGGCGGTGGCGTCGAAGACCATCCGCCGGTCGGGGCGGGTGAACGGGCTGAACACGATGTGCTCCCTGACCGTGTCGAGCGTCAGGATCTGGTCGAAGGTCTTTTCCGGCGGCCAGCCCTTCACCGCCCAGATCGGGCCGCCGATGGAGATGTCGACCTTCAGGCCGCGCAGGGTGTCCCAGAGCTCTCGACCACCGACGGTGGCGATGGCCAGATCGAGGAGTTCGTCACTCATGGGCCTGTCCATGCCAGCAGCCTGCGGGGCCCGCAGCCAGGGTGCAACTGGAGCCCGACGAGCTGTTGGCACTGCAAAAACAGTCGGCTCGGTGCTGGGATCGGCATGCTCAACCGGCCAACTCACGCCCTACGGGCGAGCCGAGCAAAGTGCCCAGCGGACCGAGCAGGCCCGCGCCCGCCCATGAAGCCGCCGTCGACCAGGAGGATGGAGGGCTCACCAATTCGTTTAGCTATGGGTAGCGATGACGTGGCACACTGTCACCTCGGCCCGGCGTCCAGGCGACGTTGGGTGCCCTCCGTGGTCACAGCGAGTTGCTCGGTGGCGTCAGCGTCCGAGGGGAGGCACCACGAAGGCCTTCTGTCGTTCGACGCCTTCGTGGAGCCAGCCACGACACAGCATGATGGACTTCTCACCCGGCTATGTGAGTGAGGGGCGCCTGCCGGTCCGAGAAGATCCCTGCTGACGGCACACCGATCACAGTCCCCGGACAGCGATGACAGCTCGCACCCGATGCCGATGACGTCCAGCAGAGGAGAACCATGAAGATCTCCAGCGCATTCGCCTCCTCCTTGGAGGCACCCGCCCACATCGCTGCCGCCGAGCGCCTCGGCTACGCACGTGCGTGGCTCTACGACACCCCGCACCAGAGTCCCGACGTGTGGATGCTGCTGGCACTCGCGGCGCAGCGCACCGAGCGCATCGGGCTCGGGCCGGGTGTGCTGGTGCCGAGTCTGCGCCACCCCATGGTCAATGCCGCCGGAGCGGCGGGTCTGGCCGCACTTGCCCCAGGGCGGGTCGCCGTCGCTTTCGGGTCCGGTTTCACCAGCGCACGCGCCATGGGAACCAAGCCTTCCACCTGGGCGTTCCTCCGTGAGTACATCGCCGCGTTCCGAGGTCTGCTGGCCGGGGAGACAGTGGAGTGGCAGGGCGCCCGCATCAGGATGATGCACCCGTCCGGGCATGCTCCCCACCGTCCGATCCGCATCCCGATCGCCGTTTCGGCGACCGGGCCCAAGGGGCTCGGGGTCGCCCGTGAGCTGGGGGACGGGCTGTTCTCCGTCAACGAGGAAACGGCGGGCGCGCGGGATTTCCCGTGGGCGGCACTGACCGTTCACGGCACGGTGCTGGCCGAGGGTGAAGCGTTGGACTCTCCACACGTCATGGCCGCCGCGGGCCCCGGGAACGCGCTCGCGTACCACTTCCTCCACGAAGCCGGCGCTGACGTACGCGAGCTGCCCGGTGGCGAACAGTGGCTGGCCGTGATCGAGCGCACCGATCCGCAGCAGCGCCACCTGGCCATTCACGAACAGCATCTGGTGGGGTTGAACGAAGCGGATCGGGCCGCGTGGGACGCGGGCAGCTGGGAGTCGGTTCCCCGTACGACGTTCACGGGCACCCCAGAACAGCTCCGGACCCGCCTCGCCGAGCTCGTCAAAGCAGGCGTGACCGAGCTGATCTACCAGCCCACCGGACCCGACATCCCCGCCGAACTCAAGGCGTTCCTGAAGGTGGCCGCCACGGTGTGACGCGGTACGACCGGTGTGGTTCTTCGCCCCTTCCGGGTGCTCGCACTCGTCTCCGCAGACCCGAGAGAGAAGGTGATTACCCCGTGAGCACCGTCGAGGACAGGAACAAGGCCATCGTCGGGGAAGCTTTCGACACGCTGTTCAACCAGCGGGACTACGCCGCCGCCGAGCGGTTCTGGTCCCCCGGCTACATCCAGCACAGCGCCCACATCGCGCCCGGCCGGGACGGGCTCTTCGAGCTGGTCAGGAGCCTCCCGTCGGAGCTGAAGCACGAGTGCGGGCTGATCATGGCGGAGGGGAACATGGTCATGGTGCACGGGCGTTTCTCGGGGCACGGGCAACCCGCACCGTGGATCGCCGCCGACCTCCTCCGCATGGAAGACGGCATCCTGGCGGAGCACTGGGACGTGATCGAGGAGGAGGCTTCCCGGAACCAGTCCCTGAGCGGCCTGCCGATGTTCGGCGACCGCTTCCCCGAGGACCCGGGCTGACCGCCGAGACGCCTCCTTCACCCCCCGGCAACGGGTAGTCGGTGCAGTCCCGGCTCCCCCGCCGCCAGCTGGCAGGCATGTGGTTGATGCGGCGGCCGGCGGGCCGCTACGCGCGGTAGGCCACGGAGATCTGGCCGACCAGCACGGCGAACGGCATGTCGAGCGCGGCGTAGAGGTCTCCGGCCTCGGCGGCTGCGTTGTCGGCCAGAGCCTCGACCATGAGGGTGGCGTAGTCGGAGACGATCACGCCCGCCTGCTGCATGCGCAGCAGTCCGGCCTCACGCTTGGCCTGACTGAACGTACCGGAGGCGTCCACGGCGACGTACGCGTCGTGGCCGGCAGCCGTTGCGGAGATCGCGGGCAGCGCCGCGCACACCTCGAGCGACACCCCAGCGAAGATCAGCTTCTGTCGGCCGGTGGCCCGGACGGCCTCGCGGACCCGGTCGTCGTGCCAGGCGTTGACCGTGCTGCGGTCGATGATCTCCTGGCCGGCGGGCAGTGCCGCGACCAGCTCGGGAACGGTCGGCCCCCACATGCTGGCGGCCGCGGTGGTGGTGACCACCAGCGGGATGCCCAACACGGTCGCCGCCCGCGCCAGCGCCACCACGTTGTGCTTCAACTCGCCGAGCGGGATGTCCCGGACCCCGGACAGCAGGCCCACCTGGTGGTCCACCAGAACCACGGCCGCGTTCTCGCGGGTGATCGGACAGTCCGGACGCCTACCGCGCGATGGCGGAGAAGAAGGTGCGCGGCCGGGTCGTCACCCGTCCCTGAGCCTCTGTGAAGGGACTCCCCACCACGGGGCCGCTGACGGTTGTGCCGGCCTCCGCGGAGGTCGGCACAACCGTCAGCGGCCTCGCCGGTTCACTCGCTCGGGAACAGGGGCCAGCCGGCCATGAGGGCGCCGTCGACGAGGAGGACGTGCCCGGAGACATAGCTCGCCCCATCCGAGCCCAGGAACCGGATGGTCTCGGCGATCTCCTCCGGGGTGCCTGCCCGGTGCATGGGCAGCACCGAATCGACCGCGGTACGCACCGCGTCGTCGCCGGTGAACCGCTCGTACATGCCGGTCCGGGTGAAGCCGGGCGCGACCGCGTTGACGCGGACACCGCGAGGGGCGCCTTCGAGTGCGGCGGCCTTGGTGATGCCGGCGACGGCGTGCTTGCTGCCGACGTACAGGGCCGCCTCGGGGTAACCCATCAGGCCGAAGCAGGAGCTGACGTTGACGATGCTGCCGCCGCCCTGTTCCGTCATGACCCGGAACTCGTGCTTCAGGCAGAACAGCGCCCCCTTGACGTTGGTGTCGAAGATGCCCTGGTAGCGCTCGTCGGTCACCTCGGTGACCGGTGTGGGCGTTCCCTCGGTACCGGCGTTGTTTACGGCGACGTCGAGCCGCCCGAACCGCGCGACCGCGCGGTCGACAAGCTCCTCCACCTCGGCGTCGAAGCGGACGTCGGCCCGCACGAACTCGGCCTTGGCGCCGAGGTCGGCCAGTTCCCTGGCGAGTTGCTCACCCACGTCCTCATGGCGGCCGGAGACCACCAGGTTCGCGCCTTGACGGGCGTAAGCGACGGCGGTGGCGCGACCGATACCGGTGAGCGCGCCCGTGATGAGGACGACAGGAGCAGACAACTCAGGGGTCCTTTCTCCAACCACACGGATGAACGACGGGCAACCGGTGCGGAACCCGCACGACACCGGGCTCCTCTTCGGACGGTGCCATCCCCCGGTACCCGTGCAAGGAAGGTGTCCCGCCCGGACGGCAGCCGCATCGGACCAACCGCCGCATCCGTCGAACGGCGGCACTCAACGCCCCTCATGGCCCCACGGCGGCCGGGACGCCGGACTGCTCCCGGGAAGGCCACGGTGGACTCCTCCGGTCGCGCCGTGGCCACACGGTCGGTCACCCTTGTTTCCAGTGTTTCCAGCCGTGGACACCCTGTGGAGGGCATCATGCACCCGATTCTGGTGACCGGGGCCGCCGGTCGCGTGGGCGCGGTCGGACGGTCCGTGGTCGAGGACCTGCGGCAGCGAGGCCTCCCGGTCCGCGCCATGGTGCGCCGTGACGACGAGCGGGCCGAGGCGCTGCGCGCGACGGGCGCCGAGGTCGTCGTCGGGGACCTGACCCGCGTCGACGACGTGGTCGGGGCGCTGGTGGGCTGTGGGCGGGTGTACTTCGGCATGGGCGTCTCCGCCCAGTACCTGCAAGCCGCCGTCACCGTGGCGGCCGTCGCCCGGGAGACGCAGAGGCTGGAGGTGTTCGTGAACATGTCGCAGCTGACCGTCTCCGAGCTGGGCCTGACCGACGCGGGCGAGTCGCACCAGCACCGGCAGCAGTGGCTGGTCGAACAGGTCCTCACCTGGTCCGGGCTGCCCGTGGTCGAGATCAGACCCACCGTGTTCCTGGAGAACCCGCTCTTCCAAGTCGGTTTCTCCTCGATCACGAAGGACGGCACCATCAGGCTGCCCCTCGGACGGGCGCGGACCTCCCCCGTCGCCGCCGCGGACGTCGCCGCGGTCGTGGCGCAGATCCTGGCCGAGCCGGACCCGCACCTCGGCCGCATCTACGAGTTGACCGGCCCGCGCTCCCAGGACGGCCCGGCCATCGCCGCGGAGGTCTCCGGGGCCCTCGGTCGGCCGGTCGAGTACGCCGACGTGCCGTTGGAGGAGTGGATCGACCGCGACCTCAAGCCGCTGGAGCTGCCGGAACACGTCTTCCAGCACATCTCCACCATGGCCCGGCTCCACGCCGAGAACCGCTACGACCGCCAGGCCGACGGCGTCCAACAGGTCACCGGGCGGCCCGCCACCGGAGTGGGCGAGTTCATCCGGCAGAACGCCAGCCGGTTCGCCAGGTGAAGCCGTGTCCCCCGCCACCGGAACGGAGGTTCACCATGAGCGTTCAGGCTGGGGCGTCCCAGGTGGCCGGCGAGCGCACCCTGACGGCGCACATGATCGTGCTGCCCGGCGGTGGCTACGCGACCCACGCGGAGCACGAGGCGGAGCCGATCGTCGCCTGGCTCACCGGACTGGGCGTACCGGCGACTGTCTTCCGGTACCCGCTGAACGTGCGACACCCCGCTCCGCTCCAGGCGCTGCGGAGCGAGATCCGGCGCCGCCGTGAGCAGGGCGCCGAGCGCATCGGGCTGATCGGTCGAGAACGGCCAGGCCGTCCGCCTCGATCCGCTCCAGGGTCTCCCCCATGGTCTCGTCCTCGACCGCCCGCAGCCACAGCCAGCTACTGAACTCCTCGCCCGTGGCCAGGGCCCCCAGCAGAAGGAGGCGGCTCTCCTCTCGCGGCATCTCCCCCAGCCGCTCGGCGAAGAGCCGTTCCAGCTTCCGCCCCAGCGGCAAGCGCTCCGGAAGCGGGGCGAGCCCTCGCCGTTGGGCGGCCGCCAACTGCCGGGGCAGTTCCACCAGGGCCAAGGGGTTGCCGGCCGCCTCCGCCAGAACCCGGTCCCTGGTGGTCGCGGCGAGTTCGGGGTGACAGGTGTCCAACAGCAGGGACGCGTCCGCCCGGGGCAGGGCCCGGACCTCGACGGCTTCGGCCGACCAGGTCTGCGCGGCCGGTCCGTCCGGGCGGCTGGCACCGACGATCACCAACGGCAGGTCCGCACAACGGCGCTGGAGGAAGGCGAAGACGGTGGCGCTCGACGAATCGGTCCAGTGCAGGTCGTCCAGGACCAGCAGCACCGGCGCGGTCCGCACCGCCTCCTCCAGCAGCGCCAGAGCCGCGGCACCGACGGCGAACCCGCTCGGGGTGCCGGACCGGACACCGAATGCGCTCTCCAGGGCGTCGCGCTGATGGGCGGACAGCGACCCGGACCGCTGGAGCAGTGGCCAGAAGGCCTGATGGAGGGCTCCGAACGCGAAGTCCGTTTCCGCCTCCGCCCCCACCGTGCGCAGGACGGTGAACCCGCGCTCCCGCGCCTTGCGCTCCACCCAGGCCAACAGCGTGCTCTTGCCGACGCCGGCTTCGCCGCGCAGCAGCACCGTAGAACCGCTCGCGTCCTCCTCGGCCTGGACCAGTGCCGCGGTCAGCAGCCCGGTCTCCCGCTGCCGCCCGACCAGGACCGGAATCCGCTCGTCGTCCGCCACTATTCGTTCCCCTCGGGTCGGCCTGCCCGCTCCCCCGGGCCCGACAGGGTACCGCCCGCCGGTCCTCACCGTAACCACGCTCAGTACGGTCCCGGGCACTGAGCAGGACACGGTTTGACCGTCGACTGCAGTGGTCCCCGTGCCGTGCCCCCGCCGTCGGTGTCCCCGAGGACCCGGCCTGCGGCAGCATGAACGCCGCCGTCGCCCAGTGGCTGACCGAAACCGGCGCCACCCCGGCCGCCTACCGCGTCTCCCAGGGCACCCGGGTGGGCCGGGACGCCGGCATCGCCGTCACCGCCGACACCGACGGCACCGTGTGGATCGGAGGGGAGAGCACCGTCCTGATCACCGGTACCGTCACCCCCTGACAGCCCCCGCCGCCGGCCGGAGGCTCGCTTCCCGGCAGGCCTGGTGGGCGGTCAGGTGTTGTCGAGGGTCTTCATGATGACGAAGCTGTTGACGGTCGCCACCGCCGGCAGGGACGCCAGCTGGGTGGCGTGGAAGTCCTCGTAGGCCTCCAGGTCGGCAACCTCCACGTGCAGCAGGTAGTCGAAGCTGCCGGTGATGTGGTGGCACGCCCGCACCTCGGCAAGCTTCATCACCTCCTTCTCGAACGCGGCCACGTCCGCGCGCGCGTGCCGCACCAGGCGCACCCCCGCGAACACGCGCAGGCCCCGCCCCACCGTCTTGGGGTCCACCACCGCCCGGTAGCCGCGGATCGCCCCGCTCTCCTCCAACTGCCGCACCCGGCGCAGGCACGGCGACGGCGACAACCCCACCCGCGCGGCCAGCTCGCTGTTGCTGATCCGCCCCTCGCGCTCCAGCACGGCCAGGATCGCCCGGTCCATCTCATCCATGAGAAGCAGATTATTGCGACAAGACACCCTGTCGCACCATGCACTGCCCGTGAGCTGCGCAATTGTGTGCCGAAATTGCCGACACCCGGGCCTCGGCAGCGTCACCACCACCCATGCTGGACACCGACAACCCGTTGGATCACGGAAGGGCCAGCCATGCCGGGCCGCAGTACCGTCACCGTTCACGCCGATCGCCGCGTCCACCCCGATCCCGCGGTGGTGCCCCCGATCTACCAGACCGCCGCGTTCTCCGCGGACGACGGCGACACGTTCGCCCGTGGGGCGACCGAGCCGCGCGGCAAGGCCTTCTACACCCGGTTCGGCAACCCCAACCACGCCCAGGTCGCCGCGGTTCTCGCGGAGTTGGAGGGCACCGAGGCGGCGATGGTCACCGCCTCCGGCATGGCCGCCCTCACCACCGCCGTGCTCGCGCTGGTCTCGGCCGGCGACCACGTCATCGGCCAGAAGTCCACCTACGGCGGCACCGCCTCGGTCCTGCTGAACCTCCTGCCGCGCCTGGGGGTCTCCACCACCCTGGTCGACCAGCGCGACACCGAGGCCTTCGAGCGGGCCGTCACCCCCAAGACGCGGCTGATCCTGCTGGAGACGCCCAGCAACCCGCTCCTGCACATCACCGACCTGCGCGCCGTCGCCGACCTCGCCCGAGCCCACGGCATCACCACCCTGGCCGACAACACCTTCGCCACCCCGCTCAACCAGCGCCCCACCGAGTTCGGCATCGACGTGGTGTGGCACAGCGCCACCAAGTACCTCAACGGGCACACCGACGTCTCCGCCGGCGCCCTCGCCGGTCCCGCCGACATCCTCGACCACATCTGGGACACCAGCCTGCTCACCGGCGCCACCCTCGGCCCCATCGACGCCTGGCTGCTGCTGCGTGGCATCCGCACCCTGCCGCTGCGCATGCCCCGGCACAACGACAACGGCCTGGCCCTCGCCCAAGCCCTCACCGAGCACCCGGCCGTCGCCCGCGTCCACTACCCCGGCCTGGACTCCCACCCCCAGCACAAGCTCGCCGCCGACCAGATGAGCGGCTTCGGCGGCGTCCTCAGCGTCGAGTTCACCGCCGGCTTCGAGGCGGCAGACACCTTCCTCGGCCACCTGCGCTACTCCCAGCGCTCCGCCAGCCTGGGCGGCGTCGAGTCCCTGGCCGTCCACCCCGCCTCCATGTGGCGCGGCATGCTCAGCGACGAGCAGATCACCGCCGCCGTCCCGCCCGGCCTGGTGCGCCTGGCCGCCGGCACCGAAGACACCGAAGACCTCGTCACCGACGCCCTCGCCGCGGCCGACGCCGTCCACACCGCCCGGCCCTGACCCCGGACCGACCGCACCACCCTTTCGAGCCCGCACGTGCAAGGAGCAACACCATGAAAACCCTCATCACCGGTGGCACCGTCGTCACCATGGACCCAGCCCTGGGCGACCTGCCCCGCGGCGACGTCCTCATCGAGGACGGGAAGATCACCGAGGTCGCCCCGCACATCGCCGCCCCCGACGCCACCGTCATCGACGCGAGCGAGCGCATCGTCATGCCCGGCTTCGTCGACAACCACCGCCACACCTGGCAGACCGCCTTCCGCGGCGCCGGATCCGACTGGACCTTCCCCCAGTGGGCCCAGGCCATGCACCACACCGTCAAGCCCCACTACACCCCCGAAGACGTCTACATCGCCACCCTGCTGGGCCGCCTGGAAGCCCTCCACTCCGGCGTCACCACCATGCTCGACTGGTACCACGTCGCCCAGAGCCACCAGCACGAGGACGCCGCCATCACCGCCCTCACCGACGCCCCCGGCCGCTCCGTCTTCTGCCTCGGCGCCGGCTGGGGCAGCGACCGGCCGATCGAGGACGACATCCGCCGCGTACGCGCCACCCTGACCAGCGGCGGCCGCACCGACCTCGCCCTCGGCATGCGCGGACCCACCGCCACCGGCATCGACACCGCCGCCCGCGAGATCAAACTCGCCGACGAGCTCGGCCTGCGCATCAGCCTCCACCTCGAAGCCCCCGGCACCATCACCGAACTGCACCAGCACGGCCTGCTGCGCGACACCCTCACCGGCGTCCACGCCAACGGCATCGACGTGGACGAACTGCGCCTGCTCGCCGACGCCGGCGCCTCCCTCTCCATCAGCCCCGACGTCGAACTCAAGATGGGCTTCGGCGCCCCCATGACCGGCCTCGCTCTCGACGCGGGCCTGCGCCCCACCCTGTCCATCGACGACGTCCCCTCCGCCGGCGGCGACATGTTCTCCACCCTGCGCACCGCCTTCGCCGCCCAACGCGGCATCGACGGACGCCTGCGCTCACGCGACCTGCTCGCCTTCGCCACCACCGACGCCGCCGCCTCCATGGGCCTCGCCCACCGCACCGGCACCCTCACCCCTGGCAAGGACGCCGACATCATCCTGCTGCGCACCGACGACCTGACGATCTTCCCCGTCACCGATCCCGCCGGAAGCATCGTCAGCCAGGGCCACCCCGGCCTCGTCGACACCGTCCTGGCCGCCGGACACGTCGTCAAGCGCGACGGCGCACTCGTGGGCGTGGACCTGCCCACCCTGCGGGAACGCCTGTTGGCCTCCCGCGACCGGATCGCCGCCGCCGCCGGCGTCCCGCTCGACGGCACCTGGCAGCCCCTCGACTGAGCCGACGATCCGTCCGTGCCTCCTCGAAAGTCCAGCCCCGGCCGATTGGAGAACACCTTCGGATCCGAACCGGCCACCCGGCCCGCCAGCTGTCGTCTCACCAGTGGCGCCCACCCACTTCCTCTACCGGTTCGAGGGTGGGTCCAGGCGAAACCATCCGAGCATCGCGTAGTCGGGGACGACGACGCCCGCCTGCTGCATGCGCAGCAGTCCGGTCTCGCGCTTGACCTGGCTGAAGGTGCCGGAGGCGTCCACGGCGACGTACGCGTCGTGACCGGCGGCGATCGCGGGCAGGGCCCCGCAGGACCTGGCGGTGGGCTGCGACGGGCGGCGCATGTACCTGGCGGCACCGGCACTCGGTGTGAGGATCGAGGCCGCCGCCACCCACGCCCTCAACCTCCGCCACCACACCCCGCCACTCGCCCGGCTGATCACCGAGCTGTCCCGCGCCCAGGCCGCACAGGTCACCCGATTCGACTGGGGTTCGCTCCACGCACTGCCCTTCCGGCCTCGGCTGCGACACCGGCGGGTCATCCTCTCCCCCGCCATCTGGCGCCTCACCGCCGCCGAACTTCCCTCCGGCGACGCCTCGCAGCGACGGTGGGATGAGGCCCTCACGTCGTGGGCAGAGCGGCGCCGAGCTCTGCGGCACGTGATGCTGGCCGCCGCCAGCCAGGGCCTGCCGCTCGACCTCGACCATCCCGGCCACCGGGTCCTGCTACGCGACCACCTCCGCTCCGCCCCGCACGCCGTCCTGGTCGAGGAGCCCGAACTCGCCGACCTCGGCTGGGCAGGCGGTAGAGCCCACGAGATCGTCGTCACCGTCACCGTCACCCGGGCGCCGGCGTGGCCGCGCCTGCCCAAGCCCACCCCGAGCCGAATCCTGCGACGGCGCCACGGCGAAGCGCCGGGCACCTCCCGCGTGCTGCTCGCCTCCCTCTACGGCGACCTGGAACGCCAGGACACCGTCCTCGCCCGCCACCTACCCGCCCTCCTGGAGCGGCTCGGCAACCCGAAATGGTGGTTCGTCCGCTTCCGCGACCCGCGCCACCACCTGCGGTTGCGCATCGCCCTACCCGATCCGGCCGCCTTCGGCCCCACAGCCACCGTGATCAGCACCTGGACCGCCGAGCTCCATCAAGCCGGGCTGCTCGCGGAGGTCGTGTACCCGACCTCGTACCCGGAGACCGGGCGGTGGGGTGAAGGACCCGCTTGGACCGCAGCAGAGGAGGTGTTCCGCACGGACTCCGCCGCCGTCCTCACTCAGCTCTCCCAGCCCACGCTGCCCGACCGGCAGGCGCTGCTCGCCGCCCACGCCATCGCCATCACAGCAGGGTTCGCAGGCTCGGCCACTGCCGGGCTGCACTGGCTCGTCGACAACGTCCCCTCCCAAGCACCGGCCGCCGTCCCACGCCCCGTGTTCCGCAGGGCCGTACGCCTGGCCGATCCGGCACACAACTGGGCAGCCCTTCGTGCCGAGCCCACCGGTGCCGCAATCCTGGGCGCCTGGCCCGCACGCCATCAGGCGCTCGACGCCTACCGCCGTTTCTTCCCCAGCCCGCACACCGAAGGCGTGCAGGTGGACGACGTCCTCGGGTCCCTCCTCCAGTGCTCCTTCGTCCGGGCGCACCGCATCGACTTCGACGACGAAGCCCAGGTCCTCTACCTGGCGCGCGCTGCTGCCCTCGCCCGCCTCGCCCGGGACGGTGACCGGTGACCACCCCACACCCCGCTCTCCGTCTGTCCGACCGGATCGCCGAACTGCTCAGCGACCCCGAGGCCGTGCCGCCCGCCTGGTCGTCCCGTCCGCAGTGGCGCCAGTCCCTCGCGCATGGCGCCCCCGGTATCGCCCTGCTCCACATCGAACGCGCCGCCACCGGCCGGGGCCCGTGGGAACCGGTCCGAGCCTGGCTGGCCGTCGCCGCCGCGACCCCGGTGACGAGCGGCGCCGAGAGTTACCTGTACTACGGTGCGCCGGCGCTCGCGCACGCCCTCGCCTGCGCCGCGCAGGCCCGGCCAGGCTCCTACCAGCGTGCGCTCGTCCACCTCGACCAGGTCGTGGCGAACGACGCGATGCGGCGCTGCGACGCAGCCCTCGCCCGGTTCGACCACGGCGACCTGCCGGCGCTCGCGGAGTTCGATGCCATCCGGGGCCTGGCGGGCCTCGGCTCCGTACTTCTGGGTCGGTCGCCCGGCGGCGAGGCCATCCATCGGGTCCTGGACTGCTTGATCCGCCTCACCGACGACGTCGAGCACGACAGCCGAACGCTGCCGGGCTGGTGGACGTTGGTCGGGCCCTCCGGCAGGCCGGATGAGCGGTTCCCGGGCGGGCACGCCAACACCGGCGTGGCGCACGGCATCGCAGGCCCCCTGGCGCTGCTCGCCCTGGCCCTGCGCCTCGGCATCGAGGTTGACGGCCAGCGCGAAGCGATCCGCACCATCCTGGCCTGGCTGGAGCGCTGGCGCGAAAACCACGCCTGGCCGTACTGGATCACCCGCGCCCATCTGGTCGGCGCCGGGCACAGGCGGCCGCTGCCGCCCCAGCGGCCGAGCTGGTGCTACGGCACCGCCGGAATCGCGCGCGCCCAGCAGCTCGCCGCCCTCGCCCTCGGCGACGACCACCTGCGCAACGACGCCGAGCGCGCTCTTGCCGCAGCACTGGCCGATCCGAAGGCACTCGCGGCGATCACCGACCTGTCGGTCTGTCACGGCTACGCCGGTCTCGCCCACATCGCCCACCGCGCCGCCACCGACGCTCTCCCCCACAACGCGGACCGCCTGCACTCCGCCACATCCCTGCTCCTCGACACCACCCACCAGCCCCGCACCGACCCCGACACGCAAGCCCACCACGTCCTCGCCACGGCGGGGCCCGCGTTCCTGGAGGGCGCGGCCGGCACCGCCCTCGCCCTGCTCGCCCCCGCAACTGGCACCACGCCGGTGACCCGCTGGGACGCCTGTCTCCTGACCGCCTGACCAAGGACCCCCTTGATGACCACTGGCTGGATCCAGCACGACCTCACCTTCAACGACTCCTGCATCGTCGAACAGGTCGCCGCTCACCACCTGGCCCCCGTCCTCGACCACGCCCAGAACTCCGGCGTGCTGGAGGACTGGTGGTACATGCGCAAGAAGGGGCTGCGGCTGCGCTACCGTGCCACTGCCCCCGTCACCGTCGTCACCGCGCTCCTCGACACCCTCGTCGACGTCGGACTCGTCAAGGGCTGGGCCACCGCGGTCTACGAGCCGGAGACCGAGGCGTTCGGCGGCCCCGAGGCCATGGAGATCACCCACCGGCTCTTCCACACCGACAGCCGGAACCTGATGGCCCGTGCCGCCAAGCCCGACCCTCCTGCACTCCGCAGCACCGAGACCTTCGTCGTCCTCGTCTCCGCCATGCTCCGCTCCGCCGGCCTCGACTGGTACGAACAGGGCGACGTCTGGGCCAAGTTCGCTGCCGAACGCCCCGCGCCGCCCGCCCTCGCACCCGAACGGGCCGCCGCCCTGACCACCGCGATGCGCCGCCTCATGACCGTGGACGCCCGCCGACTCTCCCGCCCCGGTGAACCGCTCGCCGGGCACGCCGGCTGGGTCGACGCCTTCGAGGAGACCGGACAGGACCTCGTCCGTCTCGCACGGGACGGCCTTCTCACCCGCGGACTGCGCACCGTCCTCGCCCACCTGATGATCTTCCACGCCAACCGAGCCGGGTTGTCGGTCGAGCACCAATCCGCAGCCGCCGCACGCGCGTTGGACACCGTCTTCCATTCCGACGAGGGCCCCGCGCCCTCGCAGCCCACCATCCGTACAACCACTAGGGTCGCCCACGTGACTACTCTCAGCAACAATGCTCCCGTTCCCGTCGAGCAACTGCGCGACAGCCTCACCGACCGGCTGCTCGACCAGGGAGCCATCCGCTCCGACGCGGTCGAGGCCGCCTTCCGCACCGTCGCCCGCGAGCACTTCCTGCCCGGCTTCCCCCTGGAGGCCGCCTACGCGGACAACCCCACCTACACCAAGACCGACGGCTCCGGCACCCAGATCAGCGCCGCCTCCCAGCCCGCCATCGTCGCCCTGATGCTGGAGCAGCTCGGCGCCCGGCCCGGCCAGCGCGTCTTCGAGGCCGGAGCCGGGACCGGAGTCAACGCCGCCTACCTGGGACACCTCGTCGGGCCCGACGGGCACGTGGTGACCGTGGATGTGGACGAGGACCTTGTCGACGGCGCCCGCAAGCACCTCACGGACGCCGGGATCACCAACGTCGACGTGGTCCTCGGCGACGGCGCGCTCGGCCACCCCGACGCCGCCCCGTTCGACCGCGTGATCGCCACGGTGAGCACCAGCGAGATGCCCACCGCCTGGCTCCAGCAGGTCAAGCCCACCGGGCGGATCGTCCTGCCGCTGCGCCTGCGCGGCACCGCCTCGCGCACCATCGCCTTCGAGCGCGGCGAGAACGGCTGGGTTTCGGTCGACGACCAGCTCGCCGTCTTCATGCCGTTGCGCGGCAGCATGGACGACGCCCGCCGCACCGTCGCCCTCACCCACGAGGGCGACGTCACCCTCCAGGTCCACAAGGACCAGCACGACGCCGTCGACTCCAACGTCCTGCTCGGCGTGCTCGACACCGAGCGTCACGACGTCTGGACCGGCGTCACCATCCCGGCCGGCACCACCTACGAGTACCAGGACCTGTGGCTGGCCCTCACCCTCCCCAACTCCCTGATGAGGATGAGTGTGGCCGGCACTGCCCGTGAACGTGGCATTACCCCCATGTTCGGCTGGGGTGCCATGGCCACCGTGGACGCGGGCTCCCTCGCCTACCTCACCCTCCGCCCCGGAGAACCCGACAACGACGGCCGCAAGACCTACGAGACCGGCGTCATCGGCCACGGCCCGGCAGGCGCCGCCCTCGCCGACCTCGCCGCCGAGCAGATCCGCACCTGGAACACCGGCTACCGCAGCCGGACCCTGCGCATCGAACTCCCCGACACCCCCGCCACCGCCGAACCGACTGCCGGCCGCTTCGTTCTGGACCGCCCCCACCACCCGATCACCGTCACCTGGGAGTAGCCCCCGTGCACCCGACCGGACCGATCGCCCAGCGCTTCCCGCTGATCGCCCGCCCCCGGCCCGCGTGCCTGCCCCTGACCGCCCGTGTCGGCAGACCGACCCGCGCCTCGCCTCCACCGTCTTCAACCAGGCCGCCCTCCTCGCCTCCGACCTCGCCCTCCCCGCCTACGCCCGCGAGCTCTGCCACCGCCACGCCGCCCTCTACCTCACCCGCGGCCCGCTCCCCGCGATGAGCGCCATCCTCGGCCTGGAGCCGGTCGTCAACCTCGCCCGCCTCCATATCCGCGCCGGCCACCACCAACGCGGCCACCAACTCCTCCTCAACCTCTACCGCGCAGTCACCACCAGCACCGAGGCAACGCTCGACGGCATCACCGTCCCCGCCCACCTCACCGACACCAGCGAGCAGCGCGCCGAGGTCCGCCAGTGGCTATGGCGGGTCGTCATCGCCGACGGCACCCGCGCGCTCACCACCACCGGCCGCTGGACAGAGGCCCTGCACCACATCGAGCAACACCACGGCATCGGCCAACGCATCCTCGACGGCCGCCAAGTCGCCATCCTCGCAGCAGCCACCACCGGCAACCTGCCCGGCGCACTCGCCCTCCTGGCCGCCACCGAACCGGGTGACCCATGGGAGAACGCCGTCACCGCCGTCCTCACCGCCCCATGCCGCCCCGGCGACCGGCACGGCGCCGAGACCGCGATCGCTCACTGCCTCGCGTTCGAACCGGGTAAGGGCTTGGCCGTCTTCACCACGCGCCTCGTCCTGTCCGCCAGCGACGCCGCAGCGGGCATGCCCGCTGCCCTCAACCTGATCAAGCAGTTCTCCAGCCAAGCAGCCGAGCTGGGCGACGGCTACGCGCTGCGCGACCTTCTCACACACCGTCGCGTCCGCAGCCTCCTCGCCCCCAACCTGACAGCCGAGTTCGAACGGGTTCTCGCCACATGCGCACTTGGCGCCGCCAATCTGCCCGAGCCTCTCCGCATCGGACTGGAAGCCACCCTTGCCACTGCCCAGAGTGTGCTCGACAAGTCACCACTCGGCACGGGCTGACCCAAAGGTGACCGTCTGGATGCCGTACCTCAAAGCATCACGCGGCTGAGCTACGCCCGACGCGCCCGAGCTCGCTGCACGCGCACGTTGTCCTACTACTTGGCGCACGCCCCAGGACGAAGCCGTCTACTTCCTTCTCAAGGTGGACCCGGCGTCGCGTGCTCCGTCTTCTCGCACCGCGGGGCGAGAAGCCAGATGTCATCACGCTTCAGCGACAGCTGGACGACATGGCGAAAACGGTCGATGGGTTCTACGCGATACTTGGGCCGCGAAACTGGATCTTCCACGAATCACTCTCCCTCGACTTCACAGCCGAGTTGGTTGCCGCTTCCACAGATCCGGCCGACGCCGAGGAACGACTGATCACCTACTACAACGATGCCGATCGACTGTCATTCCAGACGGCACGGCTCCGCAAGCTCCCCGCCATGCGCAAGCGGATGGACCTAGTGGCCAAGGCTAGCGCGGACTACTTCGCAGGACGCTATTACGCAACCGTTCACGTTCTACTGAGTATGATGGACGGCTTCGTCAATGAGTTCGAGACTGTACGCCGGGGCTGCATGCCAGGCAAGCGGAGGAGCTTAAGGCCTGGGACAGCGTTGTCGGCCACCATATTGGGCTTGCGCACGCCCATCGAACATTCACGAAGGGAAGAAGTGCGACGAACGAAGAACCCGTGTACGAGCTTTATAGAAACGGCATCGTGCATGGCAGCATTCTGAATTTTGACAACATCGTCGTGGCAACCAAGGCCTGGAACCGACTCTTCGCCGTCGCCGACTGGGCTCGCGCGCGGGAGAAGGAGCAGCAGCCCCCGCCGCCGAAGCCGTCCTTGCGCGACCTCTTCAGCACCTTAACTCAGAACCAGCAGGTTCGAAAAGCCGTAGAGGCCTTCCAGCCCTATCAGTTGTCGCCCGGCAACGACGGTTTCGCCTCTCATCCGGTACACAGCGGCACGGTCGCATTCCTCAAAGCATGGAAACAGCGGAACTTCGGTGCGATGACGGACTTCGCCACCCTCGAACTACATCAGCGACAAGGAAAGGCCGCCCCGCGTGAAGTGCGACTCGTGTACGACGGTCACCGGCTGAATACCTTCAAGGTTCAAAGCATCTCCTTCACCGCAGCGGCGGTTTGCACCGTCCAGATCGAGATCGAGGAGACAGACTCCCATCCTCGCCAAGTCGGCCTGCGCTGGATTCGCGAGGACACGTCCGGCAGCCCGATTCCTGTGCCACTGGACGGCGGAACCTGGCGGTTGTACACCTGGGATCCAGCACGCTTCGTCAAGTTCGAGGAGGCCGGCTCCCCCGACAGCACGTGACACGGAAGACCTCGATCCTCCGTCGCGGCCCTGGCCTGCCGGTTCGACATCGATGGTCCTGGCGGAGGAAGGTAGGGGGTCGGTGGCGCCCGCCGGTAGAGAGGGCTGCGCGGCATGCGACCTGGCGGGTGAGGAGCAGCGGTGAGCGATCGAAGCGGGATCGAGTGGACGGAAGCGACCTGGAATCCGACCACCGGGTGTGACCGGGTCTCCGCCGGTTGCGACAACTGCTACGCCCTGACCCTGGCCAAGCGGCTGAAGGCCATGGGCGCCGCCAAGTACCAGACGGACGGCGATCCGCGAACGTCGGGGCCTGGCTTCGGACTTGCGCTCCATCCGGACGCCCTTGGCGTACCGAGGCGCTGGCACAGCCCACGGGTGGTGTTCGTGAACTCCATGAGCGACCTCTTCCACGCCCGGGTACCGCTCTCGTTCGTCCGAGATGTGTTCCAGGTCATCGCCGACACCCCACAGCACACCTACCAGGTGCTGACCAAGCGATCCGTGCGGCTGCGCAGGGTCGCGGAACGATTGGAGTGGCCGGACAACCTCTGGATGGGGGTATCGGTCGAGGACGAGACCCAGTTGGTGCGGATCGACGACCTACGGGCCGTTCCGGCCGCGGTCCGGTTCCTCTCGCTGGAGCCGCTGCTCGGACCACTGCCGGGCCTCAGCCTCGACGGCATCGGTTGGGTGATTGCCGGCGGCGAGTCCGGGGCCGGGCACCGGCCCATGGACGCCATGTGGGTTGCGGCGATCCGCGATGCCTGCCAGGCGGCGGGTGTTCCCTTCTTCTTCAAGCAGTGGGGCGGCCGCAATCCAAAGGCCCGCGGCCGCGACCTCAACGGCCGCACCTGGGACGAGATGCCCGTACGTGACTCGCTTGCCCTCCCCTGAACCAGTACGCCGTGTACGCCCCCTGGTCGTTCCGTGATGACTATGTGATCCTTCGTGCTGCAGCGACGCTCACCGCAACGGGGAGACACATGGCGGCATCGAAGGACGTCATCTGGCCACGCGACCCGCACACCGCCGCGAAGCACGCACTGCTCCGGCGCTACCTCCAGGCCTGGGCACCCATCATGCTCAGCCACAACGAGATCATCACTTACGCCGAAGGATTCGCGGGCCCCGGCATCTACACCGGCGAGGAACCCGGCTCACCCGTCGTCGCCCACCACGTGCTCGCCGGAGCGCTCCGCCGGTTCCCCCGGCGGGTGAAGATGGTCCTGGTCGAGGAGGATCCCCGGCGCAAGACCGAGCTGGAGCGCCGCATCGCAGCAGCGGCAGGCACAACCCAGCAAACCGGCCGACTGGACGTGCACATCACCCAGGGCCAGTGCCATCCCGACCTCCTGCAGCAGCTCGCCCGGGCCCGCAGCCTGCAGCACCCGATGTTCGTCCTGCTCGATGGCTTCGGCGGCCCCGTAGTCCCCTTCCACCTCCTGCAACGGATCGCAAACCAACGCCGCAGCGAGGTCATGGTCACCTTCCAGCCGTCCTTCCTCGTGCGATTCGCCGAGAAGAACGAACACCACCGCGCAGCTGGCGACTCCTTCTTCGGCGACCGCGGCTGGCACGGCGTCTTCAGGGAACCGTCCTCCAGAAAGGCCGCCTACCTACGGGACCGCTACCGCGAGGCCCTCGGCCGGGCCGGATTCCAGCACACCCTGGTATTCGAGATGATCGACGAGGCGAGCCACCTGCTCTACCTCATCTTCGGCACCCGCCACGAACGGGGTGTGGAAAAGATGAAGGAAGCGATGTGGGTCGTCGACTCCACCTCCGGTGTCCGCTACCGCGACCCCAAGGACCCCAACCAGCAGGCCCTCGATCTCGAACTCGAACCGGACACCGGACCGCTACGCCGCATCCTGCTCGACCACCTGCGCACGAACCCGATTCCGCACACCGTCGATCAGCTCAAGAACTACACCCTCCTGGAGACCGTCTACCGCCCCACCCAGGTGATACCACTGCTGAAGCGGATGCGCGACGAGCGAGACATCGACGTCTCTCCAGGCCGGATCATCGGAACCAGCACAGTCGCAACCCTCCACCAGAGCGCCCTTTTCTGAGCTCCATCGGATCGGTCAGCAGTGTCAGTTCAGCGGTGCTCGGGGTTCTCGAAGTCGAAGCGGCAGCCGGCGTCCCACTCGGAGCGCTGGTTGCCGTGCGCCGGGATGCCGCCGGCGTCCTTCAGCATGCGGGCCAGGTGAAGCTGGTTCCACGTCATGAAGGTGGTGTTGCGGTTGGTGAAGTCGTTCTCCGGGCCGCCCGACCCCGGGTCGAGGTAGGACGGCCCGGGGCCGGCCTCCCCTACCCAGCCGGCGTCAGCCTGGGGCGGGATGGTGTAGCCGAGGTGTTGGAGGCTGTAGAGGACGTTCATCGCGCAGTGCTTGGCGCCGTCCTCGTTACCGGTGATCAGGCAGCCGCCGACCCGGCCGTAGTAGGCGTACTGGCCGTCGGAGTTGAGGATCGAGGAGCAGGCGTAGAGCCGCTCGATGACCTTCTTCATCACCGACGAATTGTCTCCCAGCCACACAGGTCCAGCTAACGTAAGAATGTCGGCGGCCATGACCTGCGAGTAGATCACCGGCCACTCGTCGGTCTCCCAGCCGTGCTCGGTCATGTCCGGCCACACGCCCGTGGCGATGTCGATGTCCACCGCCCGCAGGACGTCGACGGCGACGCCCTGCCGCTCCAGGATGCGGGTGCTGACGTCGATCAGGCCCTGGGTGTTGCTGCGCTCCGGGGAGCGCTTCAGCGTGCAGTTGATCACCAGGGCGCGCAGGTCGGCGTACGACGTCGTCGGGTCCGGCACGGGTTCCTCCTCCAGATGCCATGGGACGCCGGTCGGGCCGCGGGCTCCCCGCACAGCTCACCAGCCCGGCGTGCTGGGCGCCCGCGGGGCTGAGCCGGTTGCCTGACCGCCTCCGCCCGGGTGTGCCGTCTGGTGGCGGTCCCCCGGCCGGGCGAGGATGGCGGCATGGGTGTCGACGGCTCCACCGGCGGGCTGCTGGTGACGAACGTGGGTGTCTTCGACGGGATCGGCGCGGAGGCGGTGCCGGGGCACGTGCGGATCGAGCGGGACAGGATCGTGGAGGTGGTGCGGGGCGCCCAGCCCCCGCGAAGTACGCAGGGGGCGACGGTGCTCGACGGCGGCGGCCGCACGCTCATCCCGGGGCTCACGGACGCGCACGTCCATCTGTTCGCGATCGGCGGCAGCATGGCGGAGTTGCAGCTGGGAGCGACCGGCGCCGTCTACTACCAGGCGCTGACCTCGGCCCGCGAGATGCTGATGCGCGGCTTCACCACCGTCCGGGACATGGCCGGTGACACCGAGCCGCTGCGGCGGGTCCTCGACCGCGGGCTGTTCCCCGGTCCGCGGATCTACCCGAGCCAGGCGGCCGTGTCCCAGACCTCCGGCCACGGTGACTTCGGGACCGCCTACGACACTCCGACCGCCCTGGGCGGTCCGCAGGCCCGCACCGAACAGCTCGGGTTCACGCGGGTGGCCGACGGGCCGGAGCGGGTGCTCGCCGCGGTGCGCGAGCAGCTGAGGAAGGGCGCGGCGCAGATCAAGCTGATGGCCGGCGGCGGAGTCGTCTCCGAGTTCGACCCGCTGGACGTCCTGCAGTTCACCACCGCGGAACTCGAGGCGGCGGTGGCCGCGGCCGCCGACTGGGGCACCTACGTGGCCGCGCACGTCTACACCGCCGAGGGCGTGCGCCGCGCGGTGGACGCCGGGGTGCGTTGCATCGAGCACGGACACCTCGTCGACGAGGACGCCGTCCGCCACCTCGCGCAGAAGAACGTGTGGCTGAGCACCCAGCCGTTCGAGGTCGACGACCACCACTACGCCTCCCCGGACAGCGACCGCAAGAACCGCGAGGTGTGCGAGGGCGTCGCCCGTACCTTCGGCTGGGCGCTGCGGCACGGCGTTCGGCTCGCCTTCGGCACCGACCTGGTGTTCGATCCCGGAAAGGCCCACCGACAGAACGAGATGCTCGTCCGGCTCGGCAACCACCTCAGCCCCGTCGAGGCCCTGAAGCTCGCCACCTCCGGCAACGCCGAACTCTTCCGCATGTCCGGCCGCCGTGACCCCTACCGGGCGGCGCCGCTCGGAGTCATCGCACCGGGGGCCTGGGCCGACCTCCTGGTCGTCGACGGCGACCCGACCACCGACCTGTCCGTCCTCGCCAACCCCGCACGCAACCTGCGCCTCATCGTCAAGGGCGGCGTCGTCCACAGGAACGAACTCGACTGACCTCCCCACCGCACGGCGGAACACCGAGGGCCCGTCACCACGGGTGATGACCCTGCTCGGCGCACCGGGATTGCCGGGCCCCGCCGGTCCCGGGAGGCTGGGAGCCCGGGGGGAACCACCCGAGCACCAGGAGCCCCCGCGCATGTCCCCGAAGTCCATAGCCGTCGCCGTCGCCGCCCTCGCCGGCACCGTCACCCTGGCCCACTTCGCCTACGCGGGCGCGCCCGTCACCCTGAACATGGCCACCGGCAGCGCCGACTGCACGGTCTCCTGGACGAAGGACGGCGTCACCTTCAAGCCCCTCACCCCCGGCAGCAACGCCTCGGCCTTCCTGGACAAGGACGCCACCGGGACGGTCACCATCGACCTCACCGCCGCCGGCAACCCCGTCACCCTGGCCAACTCCGTCTACATCCGCACGGCGGCCAAGGGCGGCTTCACCCTGACCGACACCTCCGGCCACTACGTGCAGGCCACCAACCTCGAAGGCAGCCTCTCCGGCGACAGCACCTTCGTCGTGCAGACCAGCAGCGACCCCGCGGGCACCCGCATCCCCGTGTACAACATCCCCACCCGGCCCCAGATCACCCCCTTCGTCCAGTCCGTGGTCCCGCCCCGGGTCGACCTCGCGCTCTCCGACATTCGGATGAGCGTCCTGCCCGAGTTCGCCACCGTCATGAACCAGGCCTTCGGCGACGGCAGCATCCAGCCCGGCGACCGATTCGGCACCTGCACCGCCCAGACCAGTTCCTGACCCGACTGACCGGGCCTCAGCGGGGCGGAACGCCGGCACAACGGACACGGCGGCTGCTCGGGTTCAGCATCCCGGGAGGGAATGTTCCCGAAAGGGAAGTCCCCAGGTCAAAGGAGTGCACTGGAGCCGGAGTTGTGAAATGTGCACGCCCTTTCAGGGGCTTCTCCCCTGGCGCCGATGCCGCCAATTCAAGGAAAGATTCCGTTACTTACTCGATCGGTGCGAATCCCTTCCGCTCGCCGACCGAATCTGACAGCATCGTCCGCTATCCGGCGACCGAAGGCCGGTGATCGCTGCGCCGGTACGCCCGTGGGGAGCGGTAGTAGGACGAGGGGGAAATGTGACCACCCAGGCCGGCACCACCGGGCCCACCCCCGCGCCCACCCGCACCCCCACCCCCGACTCCGCCCACGCCCACCGCCCCGCCCCCTGGGTCCGCACCAGGCTGCGGGCGAACCCGCTGGCCGCGCTGCTCATGGCGGCCCTCGCGTTCGTCACCGTCTTCCTGGCGGCGGCCTTCCCCCGCGTCACGGACCGGGGCGCGGACACGGCGCTCCAGGAATTCGTCCGGCTGAAGGGTCTCCACCCAACCAGCCTGCAGACCACCTCCAAGACACGGGACGACGACACCGCCGCCGCACTCGACCGGGTGCAGCAGCAGCTCGTCGAACAGGTCGGCGGGCAGCTGACGCTGGCCCAGCGGAACCAGGCCTACGGCGCCCGCGCCCTGAGCGACCACTCCATGGCCAATCCGGGGTACGCCCACATCTCCGACAAGGAGCC
Organism: Kitasatospora sp. NPDC048298; assembly: GCF_043201465.1. Classification (NCBI taxonomy): domain Bacteria; kingdom Bacillati; phylum Actinomycetota; class Actinomycetes; order Kitasatosporales; family Streptomycetaceae; genus Kitasatospora; species Kitasatospora sp. NPDC048298. Next base: position 50,833 of record NZ_JBICYZ010000030.1, on the reverse strand, counting down.
CTACCCGGCCCTCGGCCTGCTCTACCTGCACGACCTCGCCTCCCGGGCCACCCTCACCGACGGCACCTGGCCCACCCCCGGCACCGTCGGCGAACCGCTGCCGATCGTGGTCAGCAAGCAGGCCGCGGAGACCATCCACATCAAGCTCGGTGACGTCATCGACAACGGCGCCGAGGGCTCGGGCGCCAAGCGGACCACCGTGGTGGTCGGCCTCTACCAGGTCGACGACCCCCAGGACCCGTTCTGGGACGAGCTCGGCTGCCCCGCCCGTGCCTGCCTGAACACCCAGGCCGACCACGAGCACTGGTCGACCAGCGGGTTCGTCGACGGCGGCAGCCTGCCCGCGATGGTCCGCTGGGGTTCGAACGCCGAGAACTTCTGGCGGCTGTCCGTCGATCCCGCCTCGCTGCGCACCGACCGGATCGACGACACCCGCGGCGTCATCACGTCCTTCCTGACCGGGCGCGACGCCACCGCCCTGGTCGACCGGACCAGGCGCGCCGACCTGCACACCGTCTCGGGCCTGCCCGAGATCCTCGCCGAGGCGGACCGGCGCTACCGGGCCACGCTGCCGCTCAGCGCGATCGGCCCGGCCGGTGTCGCGGGCGTCGCCACCGTGGTGCTGTTCCTGGCCGCCGCGCTCACCACCGACCGGCGCGCCGCCGAGATCCGGCTGCTCCAGGCCCGCGGCGGCTCCCGCACCGGGGTGCTGCGACGGCTGCTCGCCGAGGGCGCGGTCACCGTACTGCCCGCCGCCGTGCTCGGTACGGCCCTCGCCCTGGTGCTGCTGCCCACCGCCCGGTGGGAGCGCGCGGTGCTGGCGGCGCTGGTCGCGACCCTGGTCGCGCTGCTGGCCTTTCCGGTCCGCGCGGCCCTGCTGTGGTCCCGGCGGCGGCCGGTCGGCGGCCGCCGCCGACTGGTCGGCGAACTCGCCGTCCTGGCGGTCACCGTCGCGGCCGTGGCGGAGGTCCGGCGCCGGGGCGTCGGCCACCCCGGGGCCGGGGTGGACCCGCTGCTGGTCGCCGCGCCGCTCCTGCTCGCCGTCACCGGCGGACTGGTGCTGGCCCGGATCGAGCCGGTGGCGGTCGGCCGGCTGGCCGCCCTCGTCGGCCGGGGCCGCGGCCTGATCGGCTTCCTCGGCCTCGCCCGGGCCGCCCGCGACGGCTCGGGCCGCCGCAAGCCCTCCGTACTGCCGCTGCTCGCCCTGCTGATCGCCGTCACCACCACCGGCTTCGGCGCCACCGTGCTCGACACCGTCGACCACGTACGGACCCACGCGGCGCGCCTCGCCACGGGCGGGGACATCGCCGTCTCCCTCCCGGACTACGCCACCCTGACCGGGTCGTTCACCGAGGCCGCCGCCGCCCTGCCGGGCGTCCGGGCCTCGACCGCGGTCCAGATCCAGCCCAAGGTCCGCATCGTCGACGACGACCGGAGTGCCACCGAGGCCTACCTGGTGATGGTGGCCGATCCGGCGGCGTACGCGGAGATCGCCCGGACCCTCGGGGTCGACGGGTTCGACGCGGCGAAGCTTGCGGGGACGCCCGGCGGCCGGGACACCCCGGTGCCCGCGCTGGTCAGCCGCGACCTGGCGGAGCGCTTGGCCGCAGGGCCGTCCCAGGTCCGCACGCCCAACGGCAACGACCTGCGCCTCGGCGTCGCCGGGATCGTCGCCGCCACCCCCGCGCTGCCGGACCCGGGCAAGCCGTTCGCCGTCGTCTCGGCCGGCGCCGCCTGGGAGCGGCTGCCGGACGCCCGGCGGCCGAACCAGTGGTTCGCCGTCGGTGACATCGACCCCGAAGGGGTCAGGACCGCCCTGCGGGACAACAGCGGCGCCCGGCCGGTCGGTCTGGCCAAGCTGATCGCGGACAGCGCCACGGCCGTCGGCAAGGACACCCACGGCCTGCCCGCCGGATTCACGGTGCACAGCAGCCGGGAGACCGCCGCCGCGCTCGGCGACGACCCGCTGCAGCACGCCGCCGAGCGGCTGTTCTGGTACGCGGCGGCGGCCGGCGCCGGGTACGCCCTGCTCGCCGTGCTGCTGACGCTGGTCCGGGCCGCGGCCGACCGTACGGCCCTGCTCGCCCGGCTGCGCACCATGGGTCTGCGGCCCCGCCAGGGGCTGGCACTGATCGTCACCGAGGCGCTGCCGCGGACGCTGGCCACGGCCGTCGGCGGCGGCCTGGTCGCGGCCGCGGCGGTCGCTCTGCTGGGCGGCGCGTTCGACATCTCGACGCTGGTCGGCGTCAGGGTCGGCGAGGTCGTCACCCCCACCCTGCTGCCGGTGCTGCTGCCCACCGCGGGTCTGGCCCTGCTGGTCGGGCTCGGGGTGGCGGCGGAGGCACTGGTCGCCGGCCGGCGTCAGATCGCCACCGAACTGCGGGCCGGGGAGCAGCCGTGACCGTCCCGCCGGACAGTCCCTACCCCGGCAACCGCCTCCCGGCCCCCGCACTCCCCGGCACTCCGCTCAGGCCGCGCGGCCGTACCCTCCGACCGGCAGGCCCGACGGGAGCGGAGCCGGCGGCCCGGCCGGTCACGCTCCCCGCCCCGGGCACCGCGCGCCAGGCCCGGGCGGCCAGCGCACCGGAGGCGAGGGCGACACCGCCGAGGGCGACGGAGGCCGCGCCGAGGCCCAGCGTGGCGCCGAGCCAGCCGGCCAGGGGGTAGGTGAGCAGCCAGCAGCCGTGGGACAGCGAGAACTGGGCGGCGAAGACGGCGGGGAGGTCCTCCCTGGCCACCGAGTCGCGCAGGACGCGGCCGGTCGGGGTGAGGATCAGTGAGCCCGCCGCGCCGAAGGCGGCCCAGACGGCGAGCAGGACGGGCCAGCGCCAGGCGCCCGGCCCGGCGGCCGTGAGCGCGGCGAGCAGGGCGAAGAGCCCGACGATGCCGAAGGCCGCCGGGAGCATGACGATCCGGTCCGGGACCCGGTCCAGCACCCGGGGCAGCAGCAGCGCCACGGCCATCGACCCGGCCCCGTAGGCACCGAGCGCGATCGGGACGTCGGCGGCCGGTCGGCCGAGCTGGCCGCGGACGTAGACGACGGTGTTGACGATCACCATCGCCCCGGCGGCGGCGGCCGCGAGGTCCAGGGCGAGCATCGCGCGCAGCCGGGGCACGGCGAGGAACAGCCGGGTGCCGCGCCCGGATCTCGCGAGGACACCGGCCCGTTCCGGGCGGGCCGACTCCGGGCGGACCGACTCCGGGCGGACCGGCCCCGGGCGGACCGGCCCCGGGCGGACCGGCTTGCGCAGGACCGGCTTCGGCAGGACGGCGGAGACCACCAGCGCCGCGGAGGCGAGGAACCCGGCCGCCGTACCCCAGAACAGCCAGTTGTAGCTGACCAGGGCGAGCAGGGCGGCCGCCAGCACCGGGCTGACCAGGCTCTCGGTGTCGTAGGCGAGCCGGGACAGCGACAGGGCGCGGGTGTACTCGCGCTCCGCGGGCAGCACCTCGGGGATCACCGACTGGAAGGCCGGGGTGAAGGCCGCCGAGGCGGACTGCAGGACGAAGATCAGGACGTAGACCTGCCACACCTCGGTGACGAACGGCAGGGTGAGGGCCACCGCGGCCCGGGTGAGGTCGGAGGCGGCCATCAGCCGTCGCCGCGGGATGCGGTGGGCCAGCGCGGAGACCACCGGGGCGATGCCGACGTACGCGAGCATCTTGATCGCCAGCGCGGTGCCGAGCACCGATCCGGCGTCCGCTCCGGCGAGGTCGTACGCCAGGAGGCCGAGCGCCACCGTGGCGAGGCCGGTGCCCACCAGGGCGACGATCTGGGCGGCGAACAGGTGCAGACAGGTGCGGTTGCGCAGCACGGACAGCATGGAGGACCCCGCTCGACTGGGCGCGGCAGGACGACACCATCAGGATAGGTCAACATGTGCACGCATGTGCACATGTTGACCGGAAAGCGGCCCGCACCCAGAAGGGCACGGGCCGGAGAATCGGGTCGAGCGGGGGTCAGTCGTGCGGCGGGAGCCCGCCGATCTGGTGGTCGGCGACGCTCAGCGCCTCGTCGACCAGCCGCCGCAGGTGGCCGTGGCGCAGCGCGTACACGACGCGCCGGCCGTCCTTGCGGGTCGTGACCAGCCCCGCCAGCCGCAGCTTGCCGAGGTGCTGGCTGACCGACGTCCGCGGGGCTCCGGTCGCCTCGGTGAGCGTGGTCACGTCCGCCTCACCGGCGCTCAGCCGCTGGAGCAGGGCGAGCCGGGTGCGGTCCGCGAGCAGCGCCAGGATGCCGGCTGCGGCGTCCAGCCGCTCGTCGTCCCGATGCTCCTGCGCATGGTGTGCACCTGATATCCGAAGGCTCCCGCTCATGGCGACATCGTAGGGCCCCGGGCGCCGCCAGCCGAAGCACCGTGGCACCGGACCGGCACGACGAGGCCGGAGGAGCCGCTCGCGACTCCTCCGGCCGGTTGGTCACCTCAGGCGTTCTTCGCCCAGAGGAAGCCCGGTACAGGGGTGTACCGCGCGGCCGCACGCCAGTCGTCGTCCGGCGGGCAGGGGGTGGGCGGACACGGGGGCGGCGGGCACTCCTTGCTGTCCTTGACCGTGATCTCCACGCGCGGGCAGTCCTCGGTCAGCTCGACCGTGGCCACCGCGGGCTGCGGCAGCTCGTAGCCGGGAGGTGCCTGCGTCTCCTGCCAGTAGTACGTACCCAGCGGCAGGTCGGCGGCGGAGCAGACACCCGACGCGGGGGTCACGCACGGAGCGCCCACGGGGGTGTCCGGGTTGGTCCCGTCGGTCTGCAGGCCCGCGAAGCCGTTGGTCTCGCGCCACAGCTGGAAGGTCGCCCCCGCCAGCGGCTTCCCGGTGTCGGCGTCCACCTTAGTGACGGAGGTGGACCCGGTCGGGGTGGACGACTTCGCGTCCTTGACGGTGACCTGGACGTCCGGCCGGGCCGCGTCGAGCACCACCGTCGTCACCGCGGGCTGCGGCAACTCGTAGCCGGGCGGCGCGAAGGTCTCCTGCCAGTAGTACGTACCCAGCGCCAGGTCGTCCGCCGAGCAGACGCCCGTGGCCGGGGTGACACACGGAGAGCCGACGGCCGTGTCCGGGTTCGCCCCGTTGGTCTGCAGACCGGGCACGCCGTTGGTCTCGTGCCACAGCTGGAAGACCGCACCTGCCAGGGGGTGGCCGGTCCCGGCGTCCACCTTCGTGGCGGTGGTGGACCCGGTCGGCACGACCGACTTCACGTCCTTCACCGTGACCTGGATGTTCTGCCCGTCGGTGTCCAGCACCACGGTCGTCACCGCGGGCTGCGGCAGGTCATAGCCGGGAGGCGCCTGCGTCTCCTGCCAGTAGTACGTGCCCAGCGGCAGGCCGTCCGCGACGCAGAGACCCGACGCGGGCGTCACGCACGCCGAACCCACGGCCGTGTCCGGGTTCGCCCCGGAGGTCTGGAGGCCGGCCACGCCGTTGCTCTCGCGCCACAGCTGGAAGGAGGCTCCGGCGAGCGGCTGTCCGGTGACGGAGTCGACCTTGGTGACGCTGGTGGCACCGGTCGGAGCGACGGTCTTGGCGTCGGCGACGGTGACCGCCACGTTCTGCCCGTTGGCGTCCAGTTCCACGGTGGTCACGTTGAGGTCGGGCAGCTCGTACCCGTCGGGGGCCGAGACCTCCTGCCAGTAGTAGGTGCCCAGCGGCAGGCCGGTCGCGGAGCAGACACCCGACGCGGGGGTCACGCACGGGGAGCCGACGGCGGTGTCCGGGGTCGCCCCGGTGGTCTGCAGGCCCGCGACACCGTTGGTCTCGCGCCACAGCTGGAAGGTCGCCCCCGCCAGCGGCAGCGAGGTCGCCGAGTCCACCTTGGTCACGCTGGTGGACGCCGTCGGGGCGGCCGTCTCGGTGTCGGCGACGGTGACCGGGACGTTCTGCCCGTTGGTGTTCAGCACGACCGTGGTCACGTTGAGCTCGGGCAGGTCGTAGCCGGGAGGCGCCGCCGTCTCCTGCCAGTAGTAGGTGCCCAGCGGCAGGCCGGTCGCCGAGCAGACACCCGAGGCGGGGGTCACGCACGGAGCACCCACGGGAGTGTCCGGGGTCGCCCCGGTGGTCTGCAGGCCCGCGACACCGTTGGTCTCACGCCACAGCTGGAAGGTCGCCCCCGCCAGCGGCAGCGAGGTCGCCGAGTCCACCTTGGTCACGCTGGTGGACCCGGTCTCCTCGACCGGGCTCAGGGTGTCCCTGACGGTGACCGGAACATTCTGCCCGGCCGTGTCGAGGACCACCGTCGTCACCGCGGGCTGCGGCAGGTCGTAGCCCGGAGGCGCCTGGGTCTCCTCCCAGTAGTAGGTGCCCAGCGGGAGGTCGGCGGCGGAGCAGAGGCCGTTCCTCGCGGTGGTGCAGGGGGCGCCGACCTTGGTGTCCGGGGTCGCCCCGGTGGTCTGCAGGCCCGCGACGCCGTTGGTCTCGCGCCACAGCTGGAAGGTCGCGCCCGCCAGGGTCTGGCCCGTGACGGAGTCGACCTTCGTGACGCTGGTCGAGCCGGTCGGGGCCGGCGGGTTGCAGTCCGGGAGGTCGCCGTCGAAGGGGTAGGCGTGGAACTCGGTCCCGGTCATGCCGCCGCCGGAGTTGTGCAGCAGCGTGCCGGTGGTGAAGAACCGTCCGTTCAGACCGGGCAGGCTCATCGAAGCGGTGCTGGCCGGGTTGCCGACGAGCACGCTGCCCTGGAACTGCCCCGATCCCGTGAGGGTGACGGTCGTCGCGGTGGGGAAGTTCCACAGCAGGCGCTCGCGCAGCTGGTTCCAGGGGTCGGTGTCCTCGAGGCTGCCGCTGTACGTGTTGATGGTGCGGGCGGAGCCCACCAGGTTGACCAGCACGGTCGCGTTCGCGGGGATCCCGGCGAACGCGATGCCCTGGGTGGAGCCGCCGCGCCCGACGAGGTCGAAGTCGACGTTGAAGACCTGCAGTGCGGAGGTGCCGTCACCGGTGAACAGGGTCTGGAACCCCTGGTTGACGGCGGTTCCGGTGGCCGGGCGGGGCGCGCTGACCCCGGCGTAGCACTGGCTCGCGGTCTGCAGCTCCCCGCGCAGCGGCGTGTAGGCGGCCACCGCCTGGGCGTCCTGGATCTTCGTGCCCGTGATGGTGCCGGTGGCCGTGCCCGCGTAGCGGACGACGCCGCCCTCGGCCAGCAGCGACTGCCCCGGGGCCACGGTGACGTCGCCCCCGGCGGTGAGGAAGTCGGCCCCGTCCGGCGGGGGGACGCGCGAGCCTACGCCGACGATGCCGATGTTGTAGACGGAGCTGACTCCGGCGGCCTTGTTCACGTCGAAGCTGCCGAGGGTCACCACGTGTCCCTCGGCCTCCGCGGCCGACTCGCTCACGTGGAAGTCGCCGCCGACGAAGATGTTCACGCCGGCGTCGCGGCCCGCGAAGGGCCCGTTGTTGACGGGCGGGAAGGTCGCCGGGCAGTCGGCGCCCAGGCACGGCCCCAGGCCTCCCGGGAGGCCGGCCGCCTGCGCCGCCGTCGGTGAGACGAGGGACATTCCGAAGGGGACGAGTGTCAGGGCCAGGGCGGTGCCCACCGCCCTGCCGAATCGGCGTCTCCAGGTGAGCGTCGTCACCGGATCCTGACTGGGCTTCACCTCGGTCCTTTCATCGTTCGAGCACAATGTGGCCCTCGGAGTGTGATCAGCCGGCGCGCCGGGCGCGTGCGACGCGCGCGCGGTGTCCGCTGAACGCGGCGCCCGTTGCACCCGATCGGGTGCACACGATGCGGCGGCCGCGCGGCCGCAGGGTCTCCCGGCCCCGGATCAGGGCCCTCCGGCCCTGATGCGCCATCGGCGACGGCCCCATCCTGGACGCGTCGAGGCCCCGTCCCGCCGCCTCGCCCGAACGACACCACGAGTCCCGGAGGACCTGCATGTTCTGCTTCCAGTGCGAACAGACCGACCGCACCGGCGCCACCCCCGGCTGCGCCGGTCCGATCAGCAACTGCGGTAAGGATTCCCCCACTTCGGACCTCCAGGACCTGCTGATCCACGCGGTCAAGGGCATCTCCCAGTACGCCGCGAAGGCGCGCGCCCTCGGCGACCCGGACGACGAGGCGGCGGCCTTCGTCCTCTACGCGGTCTTCACCACGCTCACCAACGTCAACTTCAACCCGACCCGCTTCGCCGCCCTGATCCAGCTGGCCGTCGGCGTCCGCGACCGGGCCCGGGAGCGGTACGAGCGGGCCGCGCGGGCCGCCGGGCAGGAGCCGCAGACGCTCACCGGGCCGGCCGCCTGGACCCCGGGGGCGGACCCCGCCACGCTGGTCGGCCAGGCGCCGGGCGTCCGGGTGGACATCGGGCTCCCGCTGGTGGGGCCGGAGGTGGTCGGGCTCCGCTCGCTCCACCTCTACGCGCTCAAGGGCATCTGCGCCTACGCCCACCACGCCGACGTGCTCGGCCGCCGCAGCCCCGAGGTGCTCGGCGGCGTCGAGGAGGCCCTCGCCTACCTCGCCGGCGACCCCACCGACCCCGCCGAACTGCTGGAGCGCGCCGTCGGCCTCGGCCGGCTGAACCTCGCGGCGATCGAACTGCTCGACGCCGCCAACACCGGCACGTACGGCCCCCAGCAGCCCACCGCCGTCCGCACCACCCCGGTCGCCGGCAAGGCGATCCTGGTCAGCGGCCACGACCTGCGGGACCTGGAGGCCCTGCTGGTGCAGACCAGGGACCAGGGCATCAACGTCTACACCCACGGCGAGATGCTCCCCGCCCACGCCTACCCGCTGCTCAAGGCCCACCCGCACCTGGTCGGCAACTACGGCGGCGCCTGGCAGGACCAGCAGCAGGAGTTCGCCGCCTTCCCCGGCCCGATCCTGATGACCTCCAACTGCATCATCGAGCCGCACGTCAGCTACCGCCGCCGGATCTTCACCGCCGGACCGGTCGGCTGGCCCGGCGTGCGGCACCTCGCCGACCACGACTTCCGCCCGCTGATCCAGGCCGCCCACGCCCTGCCCGGGTACCCGGAGACCGCGGCCGAGGAGGAGGCCGTCACCGTCGGCTTCGGCCGGGACGCCGTGCTCGCCGTCGCCGACCAGGTCGTCCACGCCGTACGGCAGGGCGACATCCGGCACTTCTTCCTGATCGGCGGCTGCGACGGGCCCACTCCCGGGCGCGACTACTACACCGACTTCGCCCTCGGCGCGCCCCGGGACAGCGTGGTGCTCACCCTCGGGTGCGCCAAGTACCGCTTCAACCGGCACGACTTCGGCGAGATCGCGGGCCTCCCCCGGCTGCTGGACCTCGGCCAGTGCAACGACACCTACTCCGCCATCCGGATCGCCACCGCGCTGGCCGACGCCTTCGAGTGCGAGGTCAACGACCTGCCGCTCACCCTGGCGCTGTCCTGGACCGAGCAGAAGGCCGTCGCGGTGCTGCTCACCCTGCTCGCGCTGGGCATCCGCAACATCCACCTCGGCCCCTCGCTGCCCGGCTTCCTCACCCCCGCCCTGGTCGACGAGCTGGTGAAGCGGTTCGACCTGAGGGTGATCGGCGACCCGGCCGCCGACCTGGCCGCGGCCCTCGAACGGACGGCGTCGTGAGCACGGAGAGCCTCGTCGGCACGGACGCCCCGCCGGCCGCGGCCGGATCGCACCCGGTCGCCCTCACCACCAGCGACGGCGGCCGGTTGGAGTTCGACTGCGCCCCCGGCCGCAGCGTCCTGGAGGCCGCGGCGGAGGCCGGCGCCGCTCTGCCGGCCTCCTGCCGCCAGGGCACCTGCGGCTCCTGCCACGCCTCGGTCACCGGCGGGCCGTACGAACTCGGCCCGCACAGCGAGCAGGCCCTCCCGCCGGGCGCGCGCGAGCGCGGCGAGGTGCTGCTCTGCCGCACCTTCCCGTGCGGGCCGCTGACGGCCGTCCTGCCGTACGAGCAGTCCCGCATCCTGTACGGCGGCATCCCGGTCCGCGAGGCCGTCGTCTCGGCGCTGGACCGGGTGACCCCGGACACCGTCCGGCTGGAGCTGCACCTCGACGACCCGGACTGCCAGTTCGACCCGGGCCAGTTCGTGGAGCTCCAGGCCCCCGGCGACGAGGTCAGGCGCGCGTACTCGCTCGCCAACACCGGCAACTGGGAGGGCCGGCTGGAGTTCTACGTCCGGCTGCGGGAGGGCGGGCACTTCTCGTCCTACCTCGCCGACCGGGCCCGCCCGGGCGACCGGCTCACCGTGCACGGCCCGCAGGGCGCCTTCGGTCTGCACGAGACCGGCCTGCGTCCGCGCTGGTTCGTGGCCGGCGGCACCGGCCTGGCGCCGCTGCTGGCGATGGTCCGCCGGATGGCCGAGTGGCAGGATCCGCAGCCGGCCCGGCTGTTCCTCGGCGTCAACGAGCCGCAGGACGTCTACGGGTTGGACGAACTCGCCGCCGTGGCGGCCGAGTTGCCCGGCTTCCGGTACGAGGTCTGCGTGTGGAGGCCGGGCCCCGGCTGGTCCGGGCCGACCGGCACCCCGGCCGACCTGCTGGCCGCCGCTCTGCCCGAACTCGGCGGCGCCGCACCGGACCTGTACGTCTGCGGGCCGCCGGCCATGGTGGACGCGGTGCTGCACGCCGCCGCCTCGGCCGGGGTGCCGCCCGAGCAGGTGCACCGGGAACGCTTCCTGGCGACCTGACCGCCCGCACCGCTCCCCCGGCCTCACCTGACCGGGCCGTCGCCGACCCGCTCGGCGGCGGCCCGGTCCGCTTCCGGGCTCCCGTCCGCGCCGCCGGCGGAGTCGTACTCGGCGAGGGTCTCGCGGGTGAAGCCGAAGAAGTAGGTGGCCAGGAAGCCCACCAGGTAGCCGGTCAGCAGCCCGCCACCGTAGACGGCGGCGGCCGCGAGCAGTCCGTGCGGACCGGCCAGCAGCGGGAAGAGGGCCCAGCCGGAGGGGCCGATGGCGGTGGAGCCGACGGCGCCGCCGAGCTGGCCGGCCACCCCGACGAAGGCGCCGCCGGCCGCGCCGCCGACGCAGGCGGTGACGAAGGGGCGCCCCAGCGGCAGGGTGACGCCGTAGACCAGGGGCTCGCCGACGCCGAGCAGGCCCGCCGGGAGCGCGGACCTGATGGTGGCCCGCAGCGAGGCGTTGTGGCGCAGCCTCAGGTAGACGGCCACGGCGCAGCCGACCTGCCCGGCCCCGGCCATGGCGAGGATCGGCAGCAGGACGGTGGAGCCCTGCTGCTGGATCAGGGTGGTGTGGATCGGGATCAGCGCCTGGTGCAGGCCGAGCATGACCAGCGGCAGGAAGAGGCCGCCGAGCACGAGCCCGGCGAGCAGCCCGCCGTGGGCGAGCAGCCAGGTGGCGCCGTGGCCGATGGCGGTGGAGATCTCCCCGGCGACGAACATCAGGCCGAACAGCGCGGCCAGCCCGCCGAGCAGGACGGTGACGGTGGGGGTGACCAGGACGTCCAGGGCGGCGGGGACCAGTCGGCGGGTCCAGCGCTCCAGGTACACCGCGAGCAGCGCGGCGCCGAGCGCGCCGACCACGCCGCCCTGCCCGGGGGTGAGGTGGTGGCCGAAGGCCTCCACCTTGGCGACCCCGGCGTAGACGATCACGGCGGCCACGGCTCCGCCGAGCACGGGCGTGCCGCCGAACTCCTTCGCCGTGTTGTAGCCGACGAAGACGGCGATCAGGGACATGAATCCGGCGGAGACCGGCCCCAGGGCGGTGACCAGCGCCGGCGCCCAGCCGAGGTTGGCGAGGGCCCCGGAGAGGCCGGCGACGATCCCGCAGCCGATCAGGGCGGGGATCAGCGGGACGAAGATGTTCGCGATCCGGCGCAGCGCCAGCTTCACCGGGGTCGCGTTGCGCACCCGGGCCCGTGTCCGGATGCGCTCGCCGCGGGCGGCGAGTTCCTCGGCGGTGGGGGCGGGCCCCGGTCGCTCCCGTTCGCCCGCCCGGGCCGCTCCGGCCGTTCCGCCCGCCCCGGCCGGTGCGCCGGGGGACTCCAGGAGGCGGTTCAGCTGGGCGGTGACCCCGGCGACGGCGGCGGGCCCGAGCACGATCTGGTAGGTGTCGTCCTCGACCGTTCCCAGGACCGCCGGCAGCGCCCGGAGCGCCTCGGTGTCGACCAGGGAGCGGTCCGCCAGGCCCAGCCGTAACCGGGTCATGCAGTGGGCGACCGAGCGGATGTTGGCGGCGCCACCGACCAGCGGGAGGATCGCCTCGGCCACGGCGCGGTTCTTCTCGTCCGACATGCCGGGTGACGTACCCGGGTGCTCCCCCGGCTCAACCGCCGTCGTACGCGGCGGTGCCGAGTCGGGCCGCCGGCCGGGGGGCGCCGGCGTCCGCCCGGTCCGGGAGCGGGTCGTCCTCGGTGAGGCCGATGCGCACCCGGTGCACGTACCGGTCGATCAGGTGGCGCAGCACGCTGACGGTGGCGGCGACGTCCGGCTCGGGGACCCCGTCCAGCACGTTACCCAGGGAGGCGAGGTTGGCCTGTTTCAGACGGTCGATCAGTTCCCGTCCGTCGGCCGTGATCGCCACCCGGCGGGCCCGTCGGTCCTGGGTGTCCTGGGTGCGTTCCACCAGCCGCTGACCCTGGAGGCGGTCGATCTGCCTGGTGACGTGGGAGGACTTGACCATCAGCCGGGCGGCGAGGTCGCTCACCCGGCTGGGCCCGTCGGTCTCGACGAGCGCGCGCAGCAGGTAGACGTCCGAGCGCGCGGCCGTGACACCGGCTCTCGCCATCCGGCGCTCGTGCTCCTGTGAGCGCGTCAGCAGGTAGGCCAGGGTGTCCAGGACGTCCTCCAGTCCGTCCAGGCCCCCTGATTCGGTGGCGGCGGTCCGACCGTCCTCGGCGTCTTCTTCGTCCGACATGGGGGAACCTTAGCGATCCGGGACGGCCGTGGCAGCAACGGGGAGCCACGGCCGGATTTCGGACAGTTTCGGCCGACGTCCGCACACCCCTTTCGCCACCACGGAACGCGAGTTAGCGTGACGTTCAGTTAGTTGCTTTGGGCACGTAAATATGGACCCGACTCAGCTCCCGGAAGGGGATTCACCGATGGCCACCGCCGAGAAGACCCCGCGGTTCACCCACCCCGCCGCCCGCGGCGCCTGCCCGTTCGCCCCGCCGCCCGCCTACGACGAGGCCCGGCGGGAGGAGCCGGTCAGCCGCGTCACCCTGTGGGACGGCTCCACCAGCTGGCTGGTCACGCGCCACGAGGACATCAAGGCCGTCCTCTCCGACCCCCGGTTCAGCGCCGACTCCACCCGCCCCGGCTTCCCCTTCGTCAGCGAAGGCGCCCGGCAGCTGAACACCGGCCGGCCCACCATCATCCGGATGGACGACCCCGAGCACGCACACTTCCGCCGGATGCTGACCGGCGAGTTCATGGTCAGGAAGGTCGAGGCGCTGCGCCCCGAGATCCAGCGGATCGCCGACGAGCTGCTGGACCGGATGACCGACGGACGCACCAGCGCCGACCTGGTCCGCGAGTTCGCGCTGCCGCTGCCCTCGCTGGTCATCTGCCTGCTGCTCGGCGTCCCCTACCAGGACCACGACTTCTTCCAGGGCTGCAGCCGCGTCCTGCTGCGCCGCGCCTCCACCGCCGAGGAGGTCTCCACCGCCCAGGCCGAGCTGGCCGCCTACCTGGTCGAGCTCACCGAGGCCAAGCGCGCCCGGCCCGACGACAGCATCCTCAGCCGTCTGGTGGAGCGCGGCGAGCTGAGCACCGAGGAGATCGCCGGCATGGGCCGGCTGCTGCTGGTCGCCGGACACGAGACCACGGCGAACATGACCTCGCTCTCCGTGCTCGCCCTGCTGCGCAACCCCGACCAGCTCGACCACCTGCGCAAGCACCCCGAGTCCGTGCCCGGCGCGGTCGAGGAGCTGCTGCGCTACCTGAGCATCGTGCACTCCGGCCTGACCCGGGTCGCCACCGAGGACGTCGACGTGGCCGGCGTGCGGATCACAGCGGGCGAGGGCGTGATCTGCATGGTCAACACCGCCAACCGGGACGAGCGGGAGTTCCCGGGCGCGGACGAGCTCGACCTCACCCGCGACGCGCGCCGCCACCTGGCCTTCGGCTTCGGCGTCCACCAGTGCCTGGGACAGCCGCTGGCCCGGCTGGAGCTGCAGATCGCGCTGACCAGCGTCCTGCGGCGGCTGCCCGAACTGCGCCTGGCCGTACCGTTCGAGGAGGTCCCCTTCCGCGGCGAGATGCTCGTCTACGGCCTCCACGAACTGCCCGTCTCCTGGTGACCAGGCTCCCCGGGGAGCCGCCACGACCGCACCGACCCACCTGCCCCGCCGCGGAATCCACCGCAACCGGGGCACCCGTTCCGAAGGGAAGACCATGCTCGTCCGGATCGACCAGGAAAAGTGCTGCGGCGCCGGGAGCTGCGTGCTCGCCGCCCCCGACGTCTTCGACCAGCGCGACGAGGACGGCATCGTCGTCCTGCTCGACACCCGGCCGCCCGCCGGGCTCCACCAGGCCGTCCGGGACGCCGCCGCGGTCTGCCCGGCCTCGGCGATCCAGCTGGAGCAGGTGTGACCGCACTGCGGGAGGTGGCCGTGGTCGGCGCGGGCGCGGCCGGGCTGCACGCCGCCGAGGCGCTGCGCCGGTCCGGCTACGACGGCCGCCTCACCCTGATCGGGGCCGAGCCCGAACCCCCCTACGACCGGCCGCCGTTGTCCAAGCACGTGCTCGGCGGCGAGTGGCAGCCCGAGCGCCTGGCCCTGCGCGGCCCCGAGGCGCTGGACGAGCTCAGGCTCGACCTGCGCCTCGGGGTCAGGGCCGAGCGGCTGGACCGCCGGGAACGGACCGTGCTGCTCTCCGACGGCCGGGCGGTGCGCTGCGACGCCGTCATCCTGGCCACCGGGGTCCGCCCGCGCCGGCTGCCCGGCGCCGACGCGCCGCGGCCCGGGGCGCACGTGCTGCGCACCCTCGCCGACGCCCTCGCCCTGCGCGAGGAACTGCGCCCGGGCGTACGGCTGTTGGTGGTCGGCGGCGGGCTGCTCGGCGCCGAGGCGGCGGCCACCGCGGTCGGTCTCGGCGCCGAGGTCACCTGGCTGACCTCCACCGCCACGCCGCTGGCCGCCGTCCTGGGCACCGAGACGGCCGCACTGCTGGCCGGCCTGCACCGCGAGCACGGGGTGCGGCTCCACCGGGGCGCGGCCACCGCGCTGCTCGAACGGCGCGGCCGGGCCGCGGGCGTCCGGCTGGCCGACGGCTCCGAACTGGCGGCCGACGCCGTGCTGATGGCCGTCGGGTCCGAACCGGCCACCGAGTGGCTGGCCGGCAGCGGCGTCCCGCTGGACGACGGCGTGGTCTGCGACGCCTACTGCGCCGCCGGCCCCGGCGTCTGGGCGGCCGGGGACGCCGCCTCCTGGCCCGACCCGCGCACCGGCCGGCACCGGCGCGTCGAACAGCGCACCAACGCCTCCGAGCAGGCCATGCACGCGGCCCGGAACCTGCTGGCCGGCCCGGACGGCGCCCGCCAGGCCTACCGGCCGGTCCCGTACCTGTGGACCGACCAGTACGGGCTGCGGGTCCAGGTGTTCGGCCGGCCCGGCGGCGCCGAGCACTTCGAGGTGGTCGACGGCAGCCTGGCGGAACACCGCTTCGCCGCCGTCTGCGTCCGGGACGGCCTGGTCAGCGGCGCGGTGGGGATCGCCTCCGCCCGGGCGCTGCGCGGGCTGCGCGCCCAAGTGGCGGCGCACGGCCCGTGGCCGCCCGAGCCGGTCCGGACGCCCGAACCGGTCGGGGCGCCGGAACCGGCCTGAGGACCCGAGCCTGCCTGAGGGCCCGGCTGCCCGAACCGGCCCGAGGGCCCGGGCCGGGGGCGGTGCGCCCGCCAACCGGGCGAGGCGGCGGGCGGCCCGGCATGGTGCGAGGACCCTGGCCGCCCGGGCCCGGAGACTGGTGGCCCGCCGCCGGCCAGGGGAGAACGCATGGACGACCGCGACCGCAGCCGCCGAACCGCCCGGGAGCCCGCTCCGATCCCCGGAGTGAGCCCCCGGGCCGGGGTCCTGGGCACCGCCCTGGCCGCCGTGCTCGCCTTCTCGCTCTCCTCCGGCTCCTGGCAGTGGTTCTCCAGCTACATCGGGCTGACCCTCCTCGCCGTGGTGCTCTCCTCCACCCACCCACCGAGCCGCGCCACGGACGCCGGGGCCGGCTACGCCCGGAACCTGGCCGCCTACACGCTGGTCATCGGCCTGACCGTGGCCCTCACGCTGGCCCCCGCGATGCAGCGCTGGCCGTGGCTCTTCCCGATGCCGGGCACCCGAGGTGACTGCCCCCACCTCGGCGACTACGCGCGGCTGCAGGCCCAGGCCGCCCTCGGCGACCTGGCCGCCCGCGACGGTGCCGCGCTCGCCGCCGCCCAGGAGCAGCAGGCCGGTCACGCCGTCGCCGACTGCCTGGCCGCCACCACCACGCTCTGGCTGCCGGTCTACGCGCTGGGCGCGGCGCTGCTGGCCGCGGTCGTCGTCCTGCTGCTGGACCGGGCCCGCACCCGTCGGCAGCCGTCCGGGGCCGCGGCGGGATGACGGGCCGCACCCGCTCGCCCACCGTCGGCGGCCTACCGGTCGAACGGCCTTCGGACTATCGTTAGTTGGCGGAAGCTATCGAAATCCCCACTCCGACCGGGCGGCCCGCCGAGCGGCCGGGCCCGGCCCAGGCCCGGGCGGCCGGCAGGAGGCAGCGGTGGCGACACGACTCTCCGACAGCGGCAGGACGGGGCGGCTTCGCCCGGCCCGTACCGGGGTGGCACCGGACCACCCCCGGTACAAGTGGGTGGCCCTGTCCAACACCACGCTCGGCACCCTCATCGCCACCATCAACGCCTCGATCGTGCTGATCTCGCTGCCCGCGATCTTCAACGGCATCGGCCTGGACCCGCTCCAGCCGGGCAACGTCAGCTACCTGCTGTGGATGCTGATGGGCTACATGCTGGTCACCGCCGTCCTGGTGGTCACCCTCGGCAGACTGGGCGACATCCACGGCCGGGTGCGGATCTACAACGCCGGCTTCCTGGTCTTCACCCTGACCTCGGTGGCGCTCTCCCTCGACCCGCTGCACGGCGCGGCGGGGGCGCTGTGGCTGATCGGCTGGCGGGTGGTGCAGGCGGTCGGCGGCTCGATGCTGATGGCCAACTCCGCCGCGATCATCACCGACGCCTTCCCGGCCGACCGGCGCGGCACCGCGCTCGGCGTCAACATCGTCGCCGGCATCGCCGGTTCCTTCATCGGACTGGTCCTCGGCGGGCTCCTGGCCGAGTGGAACTGGCGGTCGATCTTCTGGGTCAATGTGCCGATCGGCCTGCTCGGCACGGTCTGGGCCTACCGGTCGCTACGCGACACCGGGGTGCGCAAGCCGGCCCGGATCGACTGGTGGGGCAACATCACCTTCGCCGTCGGACTGACCGCCCTGCTCGCCGCGATCACCTACGGCATCCAGCCGTACGGCGGCCACACCATGGGCTGGACCAGCCCCTGGGTGCTGGCCGGGCTGTTCGGCGGGGTGGCACTGCTGGCCGGCTTCTGCCTGATCGAGTCCCGGACCGCCGAGCCGATGTTCCCGCTCTCGCTCTTCCGCGACCCGGTCTTCGCGGGTGGCAACGCCGCCACCCTGCTGGGCTCGATCGCCCGCGGCGGGCTGCAGTTCATGCTGATCATCTGGCTCCAGGGCATCTGGCTGCCACTGCACGGCTACGACTACGCCGACACCCCGCTGTGGGCCGGCATCTACCTCGTCCCGCTGACCGTCGGCTTCCTGGCCGCCGGGCCGATCTCGGGCTACCTGTCGGACCGCGCCGGGGCCCGGCTCTTCGCCGCCGGCGGGCTGGTGGTGATGGCGCTCTCCTTCGCCGGGCTGCTCCTGCTGCCCACCGACTTCGGCTACCCCTGGTTCGCCCTGCTGGTGTTCCTCAACGGCCTGGGCGGCGGCCTGTTCGCCGCCCCCAACACCTCGCTGATCATGTCGAGCGTGCCGGCCGCGGCCCGCGGCGCCGCCTCCGGCATGCGGGCCACCTTCCAGAACGCCGGCATGGTGCTGTCGATCGGCGTCTTCTTCTCCCTGATGGTGGCCGGCCTGGCCGGTTCGCTGCCGCACACCCTCACCGCCGGACTGACCGCCCAGGGCGTACCCGCCGCCGACGCCCGCACCATCGCCTCGCTGCCGCCGGTGGGCACCCTGTTCGCGGCCTTCCTCGGCTACAACCCGATCCAGCAGCTCCTCGGCCCGCACGTGCTCGGCCAGTTGCCGCCGGACAACGTCCGGACGCTGACCGGCCGGCAGTTCTTCCCCCAGCTGATCTCCGGCCCCTTCCACGACGGGCTGGTGGTGGTGTTCTGGCTGGCGATCGCGATGTCGCTGGTCGCCGCGGCCGCCTCGCTGGTCCGCGGGCGGCCCCGGCCCGCCACCGGGGAAGCCGCCGACCCGCCGCCCGCCTCGGCACCGGCCGCCGCCGGGGCGACGGCCGCGACGAACCGACCGGCCCCCACCACCCCACCGACCCCGCCGTCCGAGGAGCACGGGCCGTGAGCGCGGACGGCGAGGGCCTCTCCGCCGAAGCCGTGGTCCGGCTGCGGCTGGCGATAGGCCGGCTCAACCGCCAACTGGTCCGCGCCTCCGGAGACCAGGACCTCACCGCCGCCCAGCTCTCCGCCCTGGCCCGGGTGGAGCAGCACGGGCCGCTACGGCTCGGCGAACTCGCCGCCCGCGAGGGCGTAGCCGTCCCGTCCATGGTCCGCACCGTCGCCCCGCTGGTCACCGACGGCCTGGTCGCCAAGACCCCCGACCCGCAGGACGGACGCTCCCAGCTGCTCGCCCCCACCCCGCTCGGGCTGGAGACCCTCGCCCGGATCCGCCGCGAGCGCACCGCCCTGCTGGCCCGCCGCAGCACCCGGCTCACCCCCGAACAGTGCCGCACCCTGGAGGCAGCCCTCCCCCTCCTGGAACTGCTCCTCGACGAACCCGCCACCCCCTGACCCGGCCCGGGGAAGCGCCCTCGGGCTCTGGAGCACCCGCGGGCGTACGCCGCTTCCGAGCGCGGTACCGCCCCCGGCCCGGCTGGTGGCAGGCTGACGGGCATGACTCACGACCCCACCGCCGTCCCCGAAGACTGGCACACCCCGGCCGAACTGACGCCGTTCCAGGGCGGCGAGACCTTCCTGGGTACGGACGCCGGGACGGTGCTGGAGTTCTGGCGCTACGCGATGCCCGACCTCCGGACGAACACCACCCGGGGCCTGCTGGCCGAGTTCCTGGTCCACCGGGCGGTGGGCGCGGTCCGGCGCAACGCGGAGTGGGAGAGCTTCGACGTCCTGGCGCCGAACGGGCTCAGGATCGAGGTGAAGACGAGCGCCTACCTCCAGGCCTGGGGCCAGCGCCGGCTGTCGGAGATCCGCTTCTCCCGGCTGCGCGGACGCACCTGGACGCCCGGCGACGGAGACGCCCCGGAGCAGTCCTACAACGCCGACGTCTACGTCTTCGCCCTCCACACCGCGCGCACCCATGCCGACTACGACCCGCTGGACATCGGCCAGTGGGACTTCTACGTCGCTTCCCGCGCGCTGGTGGAGGCCACCGGACGGGCCAGCCTGGGGCTGGCCTCCGTCCGGCGGCTGTGCGGGGAACCCGTCGCCTACGAGCAGCTCCCGGACCACATCAGGGCTGCCGTGAACGAACCTTCGCCTTACGCGGGCCAGGGCACCGAGGTCTCGACCGCGGCGGTGTAGTCGACGCCGGGGACGTCCCAGCCGTAGAGCTGCCGGAACTGGTTGTAGAACCAGGCCGATCCGGTCGGGTCGGCGGCCAGCGCGGCCGCCGGGTCGGCCCACAGCTCCCGCACCCGGTCCTGCACGGCGGCGTCGAGCTCCCAGCCGTCCAGGCGGATGCGGCCCTGGTCGTCCAGGGTGAGCTCCTTCGCGCCGGTCAGCTGCTCCCACAGGTCCACGGCCTGGTCGTCGGTGGTGCGCCAGCCGTCCTCGCCGAGGACGTTGCGCAGCAGCGAGGTGTAGAGGGCGATGGAGGGGATGGCGGTGGACGCCTGGGTGACGGCCGCGCCGGCGACGACGGTGAACGCCCGGCCCCGGTCGGCGAGCAGCCCGGTCCGCAGCTGCCCGGCGGTGGCCTCCAGGTGCTCCTTGGCGGCGCCGATCGTGCCCTGCCGGTAGACCGGCGCGGTGAGCTCGGAGCCGACGTAGGACAGCGCCACGGTGGTGAAGTCGGGGCCGAGCAGGTCCGCCTCGGCCAGGGCCCGCACCCACAGCTGCCAGTCCTCGCCGCCCATCACCTTGACGGTCGCCGCCCGCTCGGCCTCGTCGGCCGGGGCGAGGTCGACGGTGCCGATCTGCGGGGCGCCGTCCTCGAAGAGCAGGGACGGTGAGGTGTACGGGGCGCCGATCGCCTTGAGCACCGAGTGGTGGACCTCGCCGGTGGCCGGGTCGGTGCGGCGGGGCGAGGCGAGCGAGTAGACGAGGTAGTCGACCGGGCCGTAGCGCTCGGTGAGGAGCTTGAGCACCTCGGCGCGGGTGGCGTCGGCGTAGGCGTCGGCGTTGACGAAGGTGAAGTCGCCCCCGTCGCTTTCGACCAGGGCGGAGGTCGCGGCGGTGCGGTACCAGCCGGCGGTGGCGGTGCGCCGCTCGGTGGCGGCGGCCTCGTAGGCGACGCCGATGCCGCGGATGCCCTGGCGGCGCAGCCCGGCGAGCAGGATCGCCTGGCCGTAGCCGGCGCTGGCGCCGAGGACCAGGGCGACCGGGGCCCGGCCGGCCGGCGCCGCGGGCTCGATGCGCCGCCACTGGCGGTCGACGGTGGCTTCGCTGCCGGCCGGGTGGGAGTTGACGATCAGGTAGCCCCGCTGCTTGGGGGTGATCTGCTGGTTGCTCACGCGGTGGCGCCCTCTCCGATCCGAAGATCGTGATCATGGTGTCGGTCGTCCGGAGCCTATCCGCGCCGGCGGGCGCCACCGCTGCCCTGCCGTCACGAAGATGCCGCCCGCGCTTGTCGGAGGTCGTCATTGCGGTGGGCGTCCGCGTCGGCTACTCCGTCCCGTCTCCCCGGCGGTTCGCGGGGCCGGTCAGCGGGCCGCGCGCCCCGGGCGGTCCAGCCGCCAGACCACGGCGGTCCCGCTGCCGGCCGGGGCGACGGGCAGTGCCGCCGGCTCCTGCCGGAGTTCGGTGAAGCCCAGGCGGCGCGGGACGGCGGCGCTGGCGGTGTTGGCCCGGTCGTGCACGACCTCCAGGTACGCCACGTCCGGCAGGGTGAACATCTCCTCGGCCAGCGCGGCCACCGCCCGGGTGGCGAGGCCCCGGCCGGTGGCGGCCGGGTGCAGCCAGTAGCCGACGCGCCGGACGCCGGGCTCGTCCGCGCGGACGGTCTGACACATGCCGACCGGGGTGCCGTCCTCGGCGATGGCGTAGGTGTACACCTCGCCGCTCACCCACCAGGTGTCGCACCTGGCGAGCAGGGCCCGGGTGTGCTCCTCGTCGTGCCCGGCCACCCAGGACTCCCAGGGCCGCAGGTGGTCCAGGGACTCCTCGATCAGCGTGAAGGCCGCCGTGAAGTCGCGTTGCCCCTGCCAGCGCCGCAGCGCGAAGGCCCCGCAGTCGATGACGTCCCTCGGTCGCACCATGTCGGCCGCTGTCCTCTCCGGCCCGGATCGACTCCGCAGCCCGTCGTCGACTTCCGTTTACCGTACGACTGGTGGGTGTCAGGGGTCTCGCCGGGGCAGGGGAAGTCGACCGGCTTGCCCTGGGCCAGAGTCGCGGCCGTCGTCGGCGTGCCGGTGCCCGCGTCCTGGGCGCCGGCACCCACGTGTCTCGTCCCGCACCCCGCCGCCAGCACGGCGAGCGCCGCCAGTGCCGGTATGCCGAGGCGCCCCCGCCGGGTCCTGATCGTCGTCATCCCGCGATGATGCCCCGGCCGGCCGACCCGCGTCACCCCTTCGCACCGCGCGCCCGCACCGCGCGGCCGACCACGCCCGTTCCGCCGTTGGAGTGCTCTGCCGACGCCCGGCGCGGCAACCGCGGCACTCGGCCGCCCCGCGCGCCGCGCGGCCCACTAGGTTCCTGCCGTGGACGAAACCAGGGCTTCGAAGGGGCGCGAACCGTCCGCCGGCGAGCGCCTCACGGCCCGCCTGGACGGGCGGCTGCCGGTCACGGAGGCGGGCCGTGAGCTGCTGCGCAAGGTCTTCCCGGACCACTGGTCCTTCCTGCTCGGCGAACTCGCGCTGTACAGCTTCGTGGTGCTGCTGCTGACCGGCGTCTACCTGACGTTCTTCTTCCGGCCGAGCATGAACGAGGTGGTCTACCAGGGTGCCTACCTGCCGCTCAGCGGCGTACGGGTGTCCGAGGCGTACGCGTCCACCCTGCGG
The DNA here is from genome assembly GCF_043201465.1 of Kitasatospora sp. NPDC048298. NCBI lineage: Bacteria > Bacillati > Actinomycetota > Actinomycetes > Kitasatosporales > Streptomycetaceae > Kitasatospora > Kitasatospora sp. NPDC048298. The sequence goes on along the minus strand of NZ_JBICYZ010000030.1, from coordinate 28,549 downwards.
ATCAGCTTCGAGGTGCGGGGCGGACTGCTGATCCGCCAGGTCCACCACTGGTCGGCGCTGCTGTTCGCCTCGGCGATCGGCGTGCACCTGCTGCGGGTGTTCTTCACCGGGGCGTTCCGCCGCCCGCGCGAGCTCAACTGGGTGATCGGGGTGACGCTGTTCAACCTCGCGCTGCTGGAGGGGTTCTCCGGCTACTCGCTGCCCGACGACACCCTCTCCGGCACCGGACTGCGGATCGCCGAGGGCGTGCTGCTCTCGGTGCCGATGGTCGGCAGCTACCTCACCCTGTTCGCGTTCGGCGGCCAGTTCCCCGGGACCGAGATCATCCCCCGGCTGTTCACGGTGCACGTCCTGCTGGTCCCGGGCCTGCTGCTGGCCCTGGTCGGGGCGCACCTGACGCTGGTGGTGGTGCTGAAGCACACTCACTGGGCCGCGCCCGGCCGCACCAACCGCAACGTGGTGGGGATGCCGTTCTTCCCCCAGTTCCTCACCCGTACGGTGGGCCTGATGTTCGCGGTGGGCGGCGTGATGGCGCTGTCGGCCTTCCTCGCCGAGGTCAACCCGATCTGGCGGTACGGCTCCTACCGCCCCGACGTGGTCGGGACGGGCGCGCAGCCGGACTGGTACATCGGCTTCATCGAGGGGGCGCTGCGGCTGATGCCGGCCGCGGAGACCAGGGTGTTCGGGCACACCGTGTCCTGGAACGTCTTCCTGCCCGCCCTGGTGGTGCCCGGCCTGCTGTTCGCGGCGCTGTACGCCTACCCCTTCGTCGAGCGGTGGCTCGACGCCGACACCGGCGAGCACCACCTGTGCGACCGTCCGCGCAACCGGCCCACCCGCACCGCGCTGGGCACCGCCGGGATCACCGTCTACGCGGTGCTGCTGGTCGCCGGCGGCAACGACGTGATCGCGTACACCTTCGAGGTCTCCGTCAACGCGCTCACCGTGGCGCTGCGGACGGCGCTGATCGTGCTGCCGCCGGTGGTCTTCCTGCTCACCCGGCGCCTCTGCCTGGCCCTGCAGGCCAGGGACCGCGCCCGGCTGCTGGACGGCGACGAGACCGGCCGGATCGACCAGTCGCAGGACGGGGGCTTCTCCGGCCACCACCGCCCGGTGCCCGAGGCCGAGCGGTACGTGCTGCTGGCGCGCGCCGCGGAGGAGCCGGTCACCGCCGCCGAGGGGGCGCCGCGGCACGAGCGGGTCCGGGCCGCGGCGAGCTCCTGGTTCCACCGCGACCGGGTCGAACTCCCCTCCACCGAACGGGAGTCGGAGCGGATGACGGCCGTCCTCACCGCCCCGGCCCACCCCGCTCCCCCGGCCGTCCGGGCGCCCGAGCCCACCCGGGGCGGCCCGCTCCGACGGGTGCTGCGCCGGCTCAGCCCGCGCCGTGGTCGCGGTACTGGAAGATGAAGCCGGCGACGGCGAGCGCGAGCACCAGGGCGCCGACGACGATCAGCCACCGGGCGAAGACCAGCCCCAGGGCGAAGACCGTCACCCCGACCGCCGCGAGCACCGGGTAGCCGCTGCGGGCCGGGAAGAACCCCACCGGCCCGGCGGTCTCCGCGATCTCGGCCTCCTTGCGGTCCTGCGCCCGGCCGCCGCCCAGCCGCTGGTGCTGGACGAACCAGAACAGCGCGACCAGACCGGACATCAGGAACGCCACCGTCAGGATCGCCTTGCCGGCCGGCTCCCGGGCCCAGAAGCCGTAGACGAGTCCGGTCACCGCGAAGAACGCCGTCATGACGGCGAACAGCCACCCCTCCGCCTTCACCGTCCGCTCCCCCGCTCGCCGCCGCGGCCCCGCGGCACACCGGAGCCGCCCGAGGCCTCCTCCGACGGCACCTCCGGATGGTGCAGGTCGAAGGCGGGCGACTCGGAGCGGATCCGGGGCAGCGCGTGGAAGTTGTGCGACGGCGGCGGGCAGGAGGTGGCCCACTCCAGCGACCGGCCCCAGCCCCACGGGTCGTCCTCGGCGGTCTTCTGGCCGTACCTGGTGGTCCGCCAGACGTTGTAGAAGAACGGCAGGTTGGAGACCCCGAGCAGGAACGAGCCGATCGAGGCGCACACGTTCAGGGCGGTGAAGTCGTCGACCGGCAGGTAGCCGGCGTAGCGGCGCGGCATCCCCTGGGCGCCGAGCCAGTGCATCACCAGGAAGGTGGTCTGGAACCCCGTGAACAGGATCCAGAAGTGGATCTTGCCGAGCCTCTCGTCGAGCAGCTTCCCGGTGAGCTTCGGCCACCAGAAGTAGAAGCCCCCGAAGGTCGCGAAGACGACCGTGCCGAACAGCACGTAGTGCAGGTGGGCCACCACGAAGTAGCTGTCGGTGACGTGGAAGTCGATCGGCGGCGCGGCCAGCAGCACCCCGCTCAGCCCGCCGAACAGGAAGGTCACCATGAAACCGATCGACCAGAGCATCGGGGTCTCGAAGGACAGCGAGCCGTTCCACATCGTCCCGACCCAGTTGAAGAACTTCACCCCGGTGGGCACCGCGATCAGGAACGACATCAGCGCGAAGAACGGCAGCAGCACCTGGCCGGTGGCGAACATGTGGTGCGCCCACACCGACATGGACAGCGCGGTGATGGCGATCGTCGCGCCGATCATCCCGTAGTAGCCGAACAGCGGTTTGCGGCTGAACACCGGGATGATCTCGCTGATGATGCCGAAGAACGGCACCGCGACGATGTACACCTCCGGGTGGCCGAAGAACCAGAACAGGTGCTGCCACAGCAGCGCCCCGCCGTTCGCCGCGTCGAAGGCGTGGGCGCCGAACTTGCGGTCCGCCTCCAGGCAGAGCAGCGCGGCGGTCAGCACCGGGAAGGCCAGCAGCACCATGACGGAGGTGAACAGCACGTTCCAGGTGAAGATCGGCATCCGGAACAGCGTCATGCCCGGCGCCCGCAGGCAGGTGATGGTGGTGACGAAGTTGACCGAGCCCAGGATGGTGCCGAGGCCGGCCACCACCAGCCCGAACGCCCACAGGTCCCCGCCCGCCCCGGGCGAGAACAGCGGACCGTTCAGCGGCGCGTACGCGAACCAGCCGAACGAGGGCGCGCCCTGGGTGGTGAGGAAGCCGCTCAGCACCATCAGCCCGCCCAGCAGGAAGGCCCAGTAGGTGAAGGCGTTCAGCCGGGGGAAGGCGACGTCCGGCGAGCCGATCTGCAGGGGCATGATCGCGTTGGCGAACCCGGCGAAGGTCGGGGTGGCGAACAGCAGCAGCATGATCGTGCCGTGCATGGTGAACAGCTGGTTGTACCGCTCGTTCGACAGCAGCCCGGTGTCCGGCCCCATCAGCTGGGCCCGCATCAGCAGCGCGAGCACGCCCCCGACCAGGAAGAAGCCGAAGGCCGTCGCCAGGTAGAGGTTCCCGATGACCTTGTGGTCCGTGGTGAACAGCCAGCGCAGCAGCGTGCTGCCCTGCCGGACCCGCGCCCGGGTGCGGTCCTGCGCACGGGGCGGCGCGGTGGACGAAGCGCTCATGGAACCTCCGCTACGGAGCCGGTGACGCCCCCGGTCACGGCGCCAACCCCTCCCCGGAACGGCGGAGGGCCCGCCCTCGCACGCCATCGCCGACCCTAGCGGCGGCGGCCCCGGCGGCCGGGGCGCCACGCGGTACCTTCGACCGGGTGGCGCCGCCGTCCCCGGGGGCGCGTCGGGCTCAGCGCTCCCGCAGGTCGGGGACCACCTCGCGCAGGCGCTCGGCGCCGATCGCGCCCGCCCTCAGCAGGACCGGCACCTCGCCGGTGATGTCCACGATCGAGGAGGGCACGGCAGCCGCGGTCGGGCCCCCGTCGAGGTAGACGGCCACCGAGTCGCCGAGCATGCCCTGGGCGGCGTCGCAGTCCTGCGGCGAGTCCTGCCCGGTCAGGTTCGCGCTGGAGACGGCCAACGGCCCGGTGGCTTCGAGCAGTTCGATGGCGACCGGGTGCGCGGGCATCCGCACCGCGACCGTTCCGCCGGTCTCGCCGAGGTCCAGCTCGACCGACGCCAGGTGGCGGGCGACCACCGTCAGCCCGCCCGGCCAGAACTCCTTGACCAGGTCCCGCGCGCGCTCCGTCACCTCGACCAGCCCGTCCAGCGCCTCCGGGGAGCCGACCAGCACCGGCGAGGGCATGTTCCGCCCCCGGCCCTTGGCCCGCAGCAGGCGGTCGACCGCCCCCGGCGCGAAGGCGTCCGCGCCCACCCCGTACACGGTGTCCGTAGGCAGCACCACGAGTTCACCGCGGCGCACCGCGGCCACGGCCTCGCGCAGCCCGGCCGCGCGCTCGGACGGGTTCGAGCAGTCAAAACGACGAGTCATCAGGGGTCTCCACCGGCGGGCCGCCGGCCCGCACCGTTCCTCCGGCCCGGCCACCTCTCCGGCCGGACACGACCTGGTCAGCCTACCCTTCCCGGGTCCGCGGCCCGGCGGCGGTGGGTGCCTCCCCCTCGGCCGCTCGGGTGGCGCGGGACGGCGGCACGGCACCGGGCCGTCCTCCCCGGGGGCGGGTACCGGCGGCCGGACGTAGGTTGCCGACATGACCAGTGACGAGACGGTCCCGGCCGTGGGAGTGCGCCCGGTGGACGAGGTGTTCGCCGCGATCGACAAGGTCAACCGGCGGCCCCGGCCCTGGAGCGGCTTCGAGCACGGCGTGCTCGGCGCCTACCGGTGGGCCGCCGGCGCCCAGATCGCGGCACCGGTCACCGCCGCCGCCACGGCCGCCGCCACCGACGGCGCCACCGGCCCGTGCCACGCCCAGCTGCTGGCCGAGTGCCAGGCCGCCGCCGTCCACCTCCACCGGGTCCGCGCCCAGGGCTCGGACCACAGCTACGTGCTCGGCGTCCACCGGGCACTGGCCTGGCTCTGCGGACTGCACGAGGACCGCCCCTGAGCGGGGGCGGTCCTGAGACTCACGGCACTGGACGACTCACGGCGCTGAACAGGGGTCAGACCGGGTCAGTAGTAGTGGCGGCGGCCGCCGACGGCGTGTCCGAGCGCCCCGACGACCCACAGGACCAGACCGATGGCGACCAGCACGATGCCGATGGTCCAGAGGATCGCGATGCCGGTGACGAAGCCGATGACGAGCAGGATGACGCCGAGGATTATCACGAGGGTCTCCCTGGTTGACGGGTGGCTGGTGGCGGGGGCGGCCCTCGTCGGCTCGAACCGGCCGGGCCGTCCCCGGGAAACCGGGCCGGTCTCGCCGGCCCGTCTCCACACCCCACGCGTGTACCGCGGTACGGCTGGAGCAAACCGGGCGGCCACTCCCCTCAGCGCCGGTGGCGGCCGCCCCGGCGGGGCGGGGCGGCCACCCGGGGTGCGGGCAGGAAGAGCCGGGCCAGCTCGCGGCCCAGGTTGACGCCGATGGCGAGGGCCATCGCCATCGCGCCGGCCCGGCCGATGAGGCTCAGCCCGGCCTCGGGCTCGCCCCGGACGAAGGCGAGCATCCCGAAGTACAGCACCGAGCCGGGCAGCAGCGGGCCCAGCGCGGCGGTGATGTGCGGCAGCGCCGAGCTGCCCCGGCAGCGCGCCATGAGCTGGCCGGAGAGGCCCACCAGCCCGGCGGCCAGGCCGGTGGCCAGGATCGGCTCGCCGCCCGCGTTCACCAGCACCCCGTACGTGGTCCAGCCGGCCGCGCTGTTCAGCAGGACCGCCGGCAGCGTGGCCGGCTCGGTGTTCAGCATGACGGCGAACGCCAGGGTGAGCAGCACCGCGGCGGCGAGCTGCAGCGGCGGGTTCACCGCCCCGGGCGGGACGTCCTGGGCGGCGAGGTCGGCGCCGTTGTTGACGCCGACGTAGAGCACCGTCATCACCCCGATGACCACGCCGGCCATCAGGTACAGCGCCTCGAGCAGCCGGGCGGCGGCGGTGAGGTAGAAGCCCGCCAGGCCGTCCTGGGCCGCGGCCACCATGGGCCACCCGGGCAGCACCGCGTACAGCCCTCCGGTGATCACCACCGAGCCGCGCAGGTGCAGCCCGTTGAACGAGAGCAGGATGCCGATCACGGCGGCGGGCACCGCCGCCACCACGAACTGGTAGAACGCCGGGAGGTCGTGGCGTGCCACCAGCGCCGAGCACCGCTCGCCCGTCAGCGCGGCGACGACGGCGCTGGCGAACACCAGCCAGGCCCGGGCGTCGGCCCGGCCGCCGATCAGCAGGGTGGCGGCCCCGGCCATCCCCCCGCAGGAGAGCACGAACAGCCGCCCGGAGTAGCGGCGGCTGTTCCGGCGGGCCGCCAGCAGGTGTCGGTGCGCCTCGGGGACGGTCATCCCGCCCACGGCGATCCCGGTGACCAGCCGGAACACGGCGGCCAGCCGCGCGTAGTCGACGGACGGGCGGCGGACGGAGCACTCGGCAGTCAGCGAGGGCTCCGACGGCCCGGGCTGGTACGAGATCGCCACCCGGGTGAAGGTGACCTGCGGGTCGCACGGGTGGAGCCGGTAGGCGTGGGCGACGGCCAGCATGGCGGCCTCGACGTCCTCCGCCGCCTCGCCGCTGGCCAGCAGCAGCTCGCCGACCAGCAGCGCGAGGTCCAGCACCTGAGCCGGCTCGACACCCGCCGGCGGATCCGCGCCGGCGCCCTCCGGCGCGGGCCGCCGGTCGGCCGTCGGGGTGCGCAGCAGCGGCAGCATCATGTCGGGCCAGGGGGCCGCGGTGGCGTCACCCTCGGGGCCGGGACGGGCGCCTGGCTCGCGCCGTCCGGGCGCGGGGGCCTGGGGCGGCACCCGTTCGGGCCGGGTGGGGTGTCCTTCCGGGCCGGCGGGCGCGCCGAGCTGCTCGTGTTCCGTCATCGCGACTCCCTGACCCCACCCCCTCCGTCACCATCGTGCAGCCCTTCAACTACCCGGAGTGACGCTGCGACGAACGCGCCACACCCGGCACACCCGTCCGAACCGGAGCACGAGCGGCCGTACACGCCCCGTCGCCCCGCGCGTGCCGACCTCGGCGGCCGCGGGGCGGGCCGGTCGACGGTCCCCGGGCGGGCCACCGGAGGGCCTCGCGGCCGGATTCGCGACGGCTTCGGCGGGTACACGCGGCTGCGCGACGACCCGAACGCCGCTCGAAGACGAACAAGCGCCGGCCGGCCCACGCACTCGGCCGCCGAGCGGCGCGTGCCGCCCGAGGAGGTGCCCCGATGACCGTCCCGATGCCCCCCGATCCGGACACCCGGCCGATACCCGGCCCCGACCCGACGCCGGGGCCGCGCGAGCCCGATCCGGCGCCGCCGCCGATCCCGCCCTTCCCGCCCGTCCCGCCCGTCCCGCCGCCGGAGCCGATTCCGGACCCCGATCCGGCACCGCTTCCGCAGCCGCACCCCGGGCAGGCCTGACGGCGCCGTCCGGTCTGCCCGGCGCCGGCAAGCGGCCCGGCCGGGCGGCGCGGCGCGGCGCGGCGCGGCGCGGCGCGGCGGCCGTCAGAACCCCGGTGCCAGCAGGCCGTCCAGTTCGGCTTCGAAGAGCAGCGCGGGGCGGAAGCCCATGCCGGTGAAGTGCCCGGCGAGCTCCAGTGACAGCACGCCGTGCAGGCGGGTCCAGAAGGCCAGGAAGCGGTGCAGCACCTCGGGCGGGGCCGGCCGCTCGCCGGCCCAGTCCCGGTGGCCCAGCAGGTGGGTGGTGAACGCCGTCTCCTGGACGTCCGGGGCCCGCGGCCCGGCCGGAGTGAGCGCAGCGCAGGCGTCGACCAGCGTCCGCATCACCTCGTCGGCGATGGCGGTGGTGTCCTCGGGCGCGTGGTAGCCGGGCACGGGAGTGCCGTAGACCAGGAAGTACCGCTGGGGGTCGGCCAGGGCCCAGCCGCGCAGGGCGTGGGCGAGCCCGGCCAGGTCGGCGCCCTCGGCGGCGGCCGCGCCGAGGGTGTCGGCGAGGCTGCGGTACGCGTCCCGGACGAGTTCGGTGATCAGCTCGTCGCGGCCGGCGAAGTAGCGGTAGAGCGCGGGGCCGCTCATGCCCATCCGCTTGGCGATCGCGTTGACGGACAGTGCCGAGGCGCCGGCCGTGGCGATCTGCTCCCAGGCGTGCGCCTTGATCTCCTCGCGCACCTGGGCCCGGTAGCGCTCGCGCGGGGTGTCCGCACCCGTTGTCGCCATCGCCCTCGCCCGCTCCCCGCTTCGCCCGACTAGATACTCACGCTTCCGTTAGAAGGTATCACTGCACCGGTTGACCACTCACCCCTCGCGGAGTTACAACTTCTAACGAGAGCGTGAGCCTCTAGCTCGCGACGACCGCGCCGACCGCGCCGCCCCGGCGGCCGACCGTGAATGGGGAGTCCCATGTCCGCCACCCGCAGCACCGGCATCCGCACCGCCCTCCTGACCGTCCCGCTCGCCCTCGGCCTGCTCGGCGCCGCGGTGGCGCCGGCCGGGGCCGCCACCGGCCACCGCGCCGGCACCTCGCTCACCTGCCACGGGGCGGGCGTCGACCCGTCCGCCCGGGTCCGCTACCGGACCGAGACCCTGATCCACGCACCGCTGCGGACGGTCTGGCGACTCCAGACCGACGTGGCGCGCTGGCCCGACTGGCAGGCCACGGTGCGCAGCGCCGAGCGCCTCGACGACGGCCCGCTGCGCGCGGGTTCGGCGTTCCGGTGGACCACCCCGCTGCCGCCGAACCCCGCGTCGACCGACCCCACCCTGGAGATCACCTCCACCGTCCGGCAGCTGCGGCCGGGCTCCTGCCTCCGCTGGACCGGCCCCGCGGTCGCGGCCGGGCTGCGGATCGACGGCGTGCACGTGTGGAACTTCACCGAGGTGCCCGGCGGCGTCCTGGTGCGCACCGAGGAGACCCACACCGGCCCCCAGGTCGACGCGAACGTCCCCGCCGCCACCGGGATCCTCCGCCAGGGCCTGGAGGGCTGGCTGCACGACCTGAAGACCACCGCCGAGTCCGGCGCCCGGTAGGGCCGGGTGCATGGAAGCCCGCGCCCCGGTCGGGCGCCCGCTCAGCGGGCGAGCAGTCCCTGCCGGCCCGCGTAGGCCGCGAGGCCGTCCGCCGTCGCGCCGGCCCAGCCGACGTACCCGTCCGGCCGGACCAGGAACACGCCGGTGCCGTACACCGCGTAGGCCGGGATACGGACCACCGGGGCGGTGAGGGCGGGCAGCGGGGCGTCCGTGCCGACGGTGAGCAGCGTCCAGTGCGGCCCGCGGAAGGCGTCGAACAGCCGGGTTCCGCCCCGGCGGCCGTCCGGCGCGCGGTCGCCGGCCCGCAGCGCGTCCGCCGGGAGATCCGGTCGGGTCTCCACGGAGAGCGCGGACTCCCGGTAGCCGACGCCGAGTTGCTGGGTCACCCGGCCGCGGCGCTGCTCGCCGCGGTGCACCCGGGTGGACAGCGCCAGCATCTGCGCCGCGTTGGCGCGGCGTTCCTCCTCGTAGCTGTCCAGCAGTTCCCCGCCCGCTCGGCCGGCCAGCACCGCGGCCAGCTTCCAGCCCAGGTTGTAGGCGTCCTGGACGCTGGTGTTCAGTCCCTGCCCGCCGGCCGGCGAGTGGACGTGCGCGGCGTCGCCCGCGAGGAACACCCGGCCCGCGCGGAAGCGGTCGGCGAGCGCCGCGCGCGGGCGGAACTCGGAGATCCAGCGCAGTTCGGTGACCTGCTCGGCGGTCAGGTGGGAGCGGGCCGCGACCAGCTCGCGCAGCCCGTCGAGGGTGTGGTCGACGACCGTCCCCTCGGGGAACCCGGCGACCAGCTGGAAGTCCTCGGTGCCGCCGAGCGGGCAGATCGCCAGCACCCCCTCCTCGGCCGGGAACACGTGCCAGTGGTCGCGGCCCAGCCCGTCGACCCGGACGTCCGCGACCAGCATCGGGGCGGGGTCGACGGTCTCGCCGGTCATCCCGATGCCGAGCAGCCGCCGCACCGTCGAGCGCCCGCCGTCCGCCGCGACGAGGTACCGCGCCCGGACCGGGCCGCCGGTGGCGAACTCGGCGGTCACGCCGTCCTCGTCCTGCGCCAAGCCGACCAGTTCGCGCCCGAACGCGACCTCGCCGCCCAGCTCGCGCAGCCGCCCGTACAGCACCTGCTGGGTGCGCCACTGGGGCAGCATCAGCGTCTCGGTGTACGGCTCGGCCTCGGAGGGCTCGGTCGGGTCGTACATCGCCTGCTCGCCCTGCGGTTCGCCGTCCCGCCAGAACAGGTTGGGCGGGTAGGGGCCGGCCAGCGCGCAGACCCGGTCGAGCACGCCGAGGTCGTCGAGCACCTCCAGCGTGCGCGGCTGCAGGCCCTTGCCGCGCGAGCCGGGGAAGAGTTCCGTGCCGCGCTCGACCAGGAGGGCGGTGGCGCCGTGCCGGGCGAGGTCCGCCGCCAGGGCGAGTCCGGTGGGGCCGGCGCCGATGACCAGGACGTCCGTGTGCATGCCGCGAGAAGTCACGGCAACCTCCTTAACGTTGTTAAGTAGCCGTTGCCGACAGCCTGCACTTAACGGCGTTAAACTGTCAACCGTGACCTCGCAGAGAACGCAGAGAACCCCCAAGCTCGACCGCGGCCAGGTCGTCGACGCCGCCCTGGACCTCTTGAACGAGGCCGGTCTGGACGGCCTGACGCTGCGCGCCATCGCCGCCCGGCTCGACGTCAAGGCGCCCGCGCTGTACTGGCACTTCAAGGACAAGCAGGCGCTGCTGGACGAGATGGCGACGGAGATGATGCGCCGGATGACCAGCCGGGTGGGGGAAGGCCGGCGGGGCGACTGGCGGGAGGCCTACCTGAGGACCATGCGCACCCTGCGCGCCGAGCTGCTGCGCTACCGCGACGGCGCGAAGGTCTACAGCGGCGCCCGGTTCACCGACACGAGTTACGCGGCGGGCCTGGACGCCTCGCTGCGCGTGCTGGTCGAGGCCGGCTTCACCCCGGCCGCCGCCACCCGGGCCTGGCAGACCGCCTACAGCTACACCATCGGCTACGTCATCGAGGAGCAGGCGATGGGCCCCAACCCCTTCGACGGCGAGGAGGGCTACGACGTGGACGCCCGCGCCGAGCGCCTGGCCGCCCACCCGCTGGCCGCCGAGTCGGGCCGGGTGATGTTCCAGGACTTCGACGAGGGCTTCGAACAGGGCCTGGCGGCGGTGCTCGCCGGGGTCGAGGCCACCCTGCTCGGCTGAGAACGGAACCGCCGGGCCCGTACGGGGGCCCGGCGGCGTCCGCACGCGCAGGAGCGGTCAGGCGGTCATGAACTCGCCCACCCGCAGCGCCCGCCGCACGATCCGGACGTCCCCGATGTACCCGTGGAAGACCTTGTCCAGCACCCCCGCGTACGCGTAGCCGCCCAGCATCCACGGCCGTCCCAGCGTGGCCAGCCCGACCGCGGGCGTCGCCGGGTTGCGCGCCACCTCGCAGCCCTCGACGTACATCCGGCTGAGCTTCCCGTCGTTGACCACCGCGACGTGCCACCACCGGTCCAGCGGCAGCTGGTGGCCCCAACAGGTGGACGCCCCGGTCTGGTTGAGCGGGTAGACGCACCACTGGAGGGCCGGTGCCTCGGAGAGGCTGAGCGTCACGACCGGCTCGTCGGCGTCCGTGCCCGGCCCGCTCCTGCCCGCCTCACTGCTCATCCCCCACCGGCTGAGCAGGGCGGACCAGCGGCTCTGCGCGGAGTCCCAGTCGGCGGGCAGCTTGAAGAAGGCCTCGACGGTGAACCCGCGCTCGAAGGTCTCCCGGTTCAGCGGCGCGGTGGGCACGGTCTGGAGGTAACTGCCGCGCACCGGCGAGCGGGTGCCCCTGAACTGCAGGCTGCCGTGGCCCGGCTGGTCCGGGTGGTGCTCGGCGGACCAGCCGAGCGCGCCGTCGGGCGTGCCCGGGGCGCTCTGCCACAGCAGGTCGTTGCCCTGCCCGGTCAGGTCCTTGACGACCTGCTGCGGGGCGACGGCCGTACCGTCCCCGCCGCCGTCGAACCGCCAGTAGGCCGCCGTGTCCCGCACCAGCAGTTCGCTCGCCCGGCGCGCCGGGCGCGGCGGGACGGGGGCGAAGCCGGCGAAGCGGCGCTCGAAGTCGATCGCCAGCGAGAAGCGGTCCACGTCCGAGGTCAGCTCGGCGTGCTGGGCGGCCAGCGTGTTGCGCTCCTCGGCCGCGATCTGCTGGATCCACGGCGAGAAGGTCGACACGTCGACGGTGTCGCGGTCGAGGTCGAAGCGGTACGCCCGGATCATCGCCGCGCCGCCGTAGTAGCGGTCCTGGTAGTTGGTGATGTGCACGTGCACGTCGTGGCCGGCCCGGTTCTTCAGCACGGTGCGCCCGGGCGGCCAGTAGTGCCCGTTGACGGTGAGGAAGATCTGGTCGTTGCCGTCGATCAGCCGCTCCCAGAGCCGCTTCCCGTTGTCGGACAGCTCGGCGCGGCCGCTGTCGTCGGCGTACGCCAGGTCGTGGGTGGTCAGGATCACCGGGACCTTCGGGTTGGCCGCAATCATCGAGTTCGCCCAGGCGAAGCCCGCGTCGGAGAGCCGCCAGTCCAACGAGAGCACCATCCAGTCGCGGCCGGCCGCCCGGAACACGTGGCAGGTGTTGTAGCCGTCCGGGCTGGAGCCGCGGTACCCGGCGGTGCGGGCGGCCCTGGCCTTGCTGAAGGTCTCCAGGTACGGGGTGCTGCCGCGCTGGTCGTCGGTCGAGGAGCGGACGTCGTGGTTGCCGGCGAGCACCCCGTAGGCCGCGCCCGCGTCGTCCAACAGGCCGAACACCTTGGTGACGGCGGCGTACTCGACGGCCAGCCCGTTCTCGGTGACGTCGCCGAGGTGGGACAGGAAGACGATGTTGTCGTCCGTCCCGTCCTCCCGGTTGACCCCGCCGTCCAGCACGTAGCGGACCGAGGCCTCCAGCGGCGCCGGGTGGATCCGGTCCTGGTCGAACAGGTACTGGGTGTCGGGCAGGACCACGACGGTGAACTGCCGGGCGTCCGGGTCGGGCTGCCAGCGCCCGTTCCCCTTGCCCTTCCCGGGCTTCTTGGCCGCCGTACCGGCCCCGCCCGTCGGCTCGGACCCGGCCGCCGTACCGGGCCCGGCCGCCCGCGCGGGCGCCGCACCGAGCAGACCGAGCCCGGCGGTGCCGACCCCGGCGCCCACCAGACCGGCCCCGCGCAGGAACCGGCGCCGGCCGGCCGCGGCCGGCCCCTCCCCGTCGAGGTCGGCGGTCCGCGGGCAGCCGCACTCGTGTTCGGTCGCCTGGATGTCGTGCATGTTTCGCTCCCGGTAGTGGTGTGGGCCCTGACGGTAGGTACCGGAATCGGTCGTGGATCATCGGCCGGGCCACGCCCCGTTGAACAGCGGCCGAATCCGACGGACGGCGCCGGGGCGGCGGCCCCGCCGACCGGGGCGCCCGGAGTGCGTGTCCGCACGGACCGGCCGTAGAACGGAAGGAGCCCGCCGGCGAGTGCCGCCGGGACGGAGGAGGTGGCTGCGATGGGACTGCCCCTGGCGGCCGGGCACGTGCTGGTACGGCTCGGCGAGGGCCCGCAGGACGCGGCCGAGGCGGTGCTCGACGCGCTGGAGGCCGCCTTTCCGACCCACACCGGGCGCGGCCGGACCCTGATGGGCAACGTCTGGGAGGATCCCGCCACCGTGACCTCGGAGGGCGTCCGGGTGGTCGCCGCGCCCCGGATCCACCGCACCCCCTCCGCCCCGACGCCGAACCCGTCGGCGAGGCTCTCCCAGTCCTTCGACGCCCACCGGGCGGGCTCGCCGGGGCCGCCGGTCACGCTGTCCGGCGGGCTGGCCGCGGACCTGCTCGGCGGTCCCGAGGACGTCGAGCGGGTGCTGCTCGTACTCGCCGCCCTCTGCCGGACGCGCGAGGAGGGCCGCGAGCGGCAGGGGCCCCAGCTGGCGGTCCGGCTGCGGCTCGACCCGCGCGACCGACGCGGCTGAGCGCCCATCGACGTGTGCCGGCGCGACCGAGCGCCCACCGGCGTGTGCCGGCGCCGGACCCGGGTAGGCGCGCCGACGGAACACAAACCGGCTGACTCCGTTCGGGGGCCGTCATGGCCGTACAGCGCAGACCAGACATGCAGCACGGGAGCGGGGCGCGCCGCCCGAGCGGCGAGCGCCACGACTTCCCGCACACCCCACAGGGCCCCGGCCGGACGACGCCGCAGCTCCGGCCCCAGAAGACGGTGCGCCGGGGCACCGAGCCGGTGACGGCCCGTTCCGACCTGGAGCTGCGGCGGCTGCTGTCCCGGATCTTCCTGGTCCTGTTCGCCGCCGGGGCGGTGGCCTTCGCCGTACTGGCCGCACTGGCCGCCCCTGGCCCCGTGCCCAACCAGGGGACCTACGCCTTCTTCGCCGCCCTGTGCGGCGGGTTCGCCGGCCTCGCCGGGCTCGACCTGGTGGTGATCAGGCGCCGCCTGGCCGCCGGGCAGGGCCGCGACCGGGGCGATGCCCCGGGCACGACGTCAGGGCTCGGCAGCGCGGCGCGGCCGGATGCCGACCGGCGGAGCTGAGCGGGTGCGGCGGTTCCCGGGCCGGGGATTTTCCCGGGCCCGGGGTTTCCTGAGCGCAGGGTTCCTGAGCGGGTTTCCTGAGCGCAGGGTTCCTGAGCGCAGGGTTTCCGAACCGCGGAGCACCGCCCGGCCGCCCGTGCGCTCGGTCCCTTGGGTTCCCGGGCGAATCCGGTGGTCGCACGTCCCAACCGCTTCCGGCCCAGAATCATCCCACCGGGTCTGGCCCGGTGGCCGTTCGGCAGACCCCGGGTTTGCATGGACTCACCGAGCCCCCAGCGATCCGGAGGTAGCGCCGTGTACGAGATGTGGGCCGAACACGACCCGGCGGTGACCCCGCCCGCCGTGGTGTGGCACGTGATAGCGAAGGACGACGCGTCGTCCTCACTCTGCGGACGATTCCTGGAACCCTCCCAGCGCGTCGTCCCGGCAGCCGACGACACCGGTTCGACCGCCGGGCCGGACCGGTACTGCGACCCCTGCCTGGTCACCGTGCGCGAGGCCCTGGCCGCCAGCGCGCGCTGACCGTCCCTCGCGACGCCCGCCTCGTCGCCTGCTCTCCTTCACCGCATGCTCAGGGCAGCGGCACCGCCATCAGGCACGGGTGCCGGCTGCCGGTTCCGGAGTCAGCCAGGACGGTGGCCACCTCGCCGGTGATCTCCACGCGAAGGCCGCCGTCCGCGCTCTCCCAGACCAGGCCCCCGTCGGGCCCCACGGTCTGCGTCTCGTGCACGACGACCACACTCGGGGGTGCGTGCCCGCCGATCGGGCCGGGGAGCGTCACCGCGTAACGGCGCGTGAGGCTTCTCATCTCGGCCTCCTTCTCTCCCACCCTGCGTCATCGATTCTCCCCACGTCCAACCGCTTGTACACGGAGGACCTTGGTCCGCCCGGGAGACCGGTGCCAACCGGCGCGTCTACCCCCGCCCGGCGCGCTCACACACCGGAATGCCGGGAATCCCGGTGACCGGACGAGCGGATCGGGTCGACGCCACAGACCGGATCGGGTCGGCGCCGCAGAGCGAACCGTCGCGGCATGGGTCATCGTGACTGAGAGGACACGGCCGAGCCCGAGGAGACCGCCCGTGGGAGACAACGGCGCCGGACCCGACCGGCGGTCCGCGCCGCTGGGCAGCCGCCGTCCCCGGGTGTCCGCGGGCCGGAGCCGACCGGGAGCGGCGGGCCCCGGCCCTTCCGGAGACCGGGTCCCGTCCGGGGACCGCGTCCCCTCCGGGCTGCGGACGACGGCCGGGTACACCTGGCGGCTGGCGCTGCTCGGACTCGCCGTCTACCTGGTCGTCCACGTCCTCGCCCGCCTCCAGCTACCGGTCATCGCCGTGTTCGTGGCACTGGTCATCACCTCCGTGCTGCGCCCGCCGGTCGACCTGCTGGCCCGGGTGACGCCGCGCTCACTGGCCGTCCTGCTCTCCTTCCTCTGCACCCTCGCGCTCGTCGGCGGGGTGCTGGCGCTGGTCGGCACGACGGTCGCCGACGAATGGACCCGGCTGGGCAACGAACTGCGCGGCGGCCTCTCCCGGATCGACCACTGGCTCACCGGCGCCCCCTTCCACCTGCGGCCCGGCACCGTCACCGATCTGCGCTCCAAGATCGGCGACTTCATCTCCGCCCACCGCTCCGCCCTGCTCAGCACCGCGCTCAGCGGCGCCGGCCGGGTCGTCGAGCTGGTCACCGGGCTGGCGCTCGCGGTGTTCTGCTCGGTGTTCTTCGTGCACTCCGGCGACCGGATGTGGTCCTGGGCGCAGCAGCAGCTGCCGGCCCGCAGCCGGGCGACGTGGGACGGCGCCGGTCGCGCCGCCTGGCGCACCTTCGCGGGCTACACCCGGGGGGTGCTGATCGTGGCGGCCTCCAACGCCGTGCTGGTGGGCATCGCGCTGGCGATCCTGGGCGTTCCGCTGGTCCTGCCGCTGATGGTGCTGGAGTTCGCGGCGACCCTCGTCCCACTGATCGGCTCCCCGATCGCCCTGGCGATCGCCGCCGTGGTCGCGCTCGCCGCCCGCGGCCCGGTGATCGCGCTGCTGGTGCTCGCGCTGATCGTGGTCATCGGCCAGATCGAGGGCCACCTGCTGCATCCGCTGGTGCTCAGCTGGTCCGTCCGCATCCACCCGGTGGTCATCGCCGTCTCGGTGGCCGGCGGCGCCGTGCTGGCCGGGGTCCTGGGCGCGGTGGTGGCGGTGCCGGTGGTGTCGGTCGGCTGGGCGGTGCTCACCGAGCTGCGCTCCCGGGGCGGACCCGGCCGCTCACGGGCGCAGCCCCCTGCGGCGGGCGACCTGTCGGGCCACCGCGAGGACGAAGGTCGGCGCCCAGACCAGGGCGAAGCCGACCAGCACGGCGGGTGAGTGCGCGTCGGCGCTGACCAGCAGCAGGCCGGCCGACAGCGCCAGCAGCACCGCCAGCACGGCGGACGGCACCCGCGCGGCGACGCCCAGGGCCCGGACCAGCAGTGGGCCGGGCCGGCGCCGCATGGTGCGCATCGCGCGGTCGAGCCGTTCGTCCGCCCGCAGGTCGTCCTCGATCTCCAGCAGGAGCCTCAGCTCCTCGCGGGAGAGCCCGGGCCCGTCCATGGCCGTCACCTCCGGTCCCCCGGCACGTAGGGCCTGTCTCTTGGATTTTGTCGCGGCCCCGGCAAGGATCCAAGAGACAGGCCCTATAGGCGGCTGCCCGGCTCGGGCGCTCCGTAACACCGGCCGGGCGACCTCGGGCCGGAATGGCCCGCGGCCCGGGTGACCTGGCAGGATTCCCGCTGACCGGTGCCGAAGGAGCCACTCACCGCTCCTGCGGCACGCCCCGCGACCGAAAGGCCACCCCGTGTCCACTCCCAGCACCGTCGCCGTCGAACGGGCCGACGACCGGAACCGGTACGAGATCTCCGTCGACGGCGAGCTCGCCGGCTTCACCGAGTACCGGGACCACGAGGAGCAGCGCGTCTTCTACCACACGGAGATCGACGAGGCCTTCGCCGGCCGGGGCCTCGCCTCGCACCTGGTCCAGGAGGCACTGACGGACGTGCGCGCGGCCGGGAAGCGGATCGTGCCGATCTGCCCGTACGTCGCCAAGTTCCTGCTGAAGCACGAGGAGTTCGCCGACATCACCGACCCCGTCACCCCGGAGGTCAAGGGCTGGCTGCGCACCCAGCTGTACTGATCCGGCCGCACCGACTCCCCGGCCCGCGGCTGGTCCGGGCGGCCCACCGAGGTGGGGCCGTTGGGCCCTGGCCGCGTGGTCGGGTGGCCCGGGATCCTGGTCGCCGGTATGCGCCGGTTGGGAGTGGAAGGGCCTGGGATGGGCGAGTTGGTCACGGTGAGGGCGTTCGAGGGGCTGACCGGCGAGGTCCTGGCCGAGGCGCGGGCCCGGGTGGCCGCCGCGGCGGCGGCTCCGGGGGTGGGGACGCTGGTCGAGGCCCTGCGGGTCCGGTTCGCGGCCGTGGCCGGGGGTGTGCTGGCACAGGTGAACGCCGAGGTCGACGGCCGGCGGATCCGCGTCCAGGAGGCCGCCTCCGGGCTGGGCGACTCGCTGGACCGGGTGAGCGAGGCGCTGCGCTGCAGGATTCGGGCCGTCACCGGGGCCTGGGCGCCGCGCCCCTGGTCGGGCCTCCGTACGGCGGCGTCCACCGGCTCGGGCGGCGTGGGCGTCCCCGGGCTCCGGGTGGTCCGGCGCAAGGAGCCCTCGCTGGTCTGGTGCTCGCCGGAGGCCGCCGCCCGGACCATGGACGCGATGGACTACGACATCCACCTGTTCACCGATCCGGCGACCGAGACCGACGCCGTGGTCTACCGGGTCGGGCCGACCGGCTACCGCCTCGCCCGTACCGTCCCCGCCGGGCCGGCGGGCCGCCGCACCTCGCCGATCACCCTCAGCCCGTACGGCGCGCCCCGGCTGACGGAGGCGCAGGCCGTCGACCGGCTGGCGGGCGCGGAGCTGCCGTTCCTGTTCTTCGCGCACCCGGACAGCGGCCGGGGCCGGGTGCTCTACCGCCGCTTCGACGGCCGGCTCGGCCTGATCGCCGGGCGCTCCTGACGGTCGCCGGAACCGCGCCGCGCCCCCGCCGAGCGACTGCTCGGCGGGGGCGCGGCACATCTGCCCGGGACGGCCGCGTCACATGTTGATCATGTGCCCGGCGAGGCCGTGGATGGCCTCCTTGACCGCCTCGCCCAGGGTCGGGTGGGCGTGCACGTTGCGGGCGACCTCGTGGACGGTCAGGTCCCACTGCTGGGCCAGCGTCAGCTCCGGCAGCAGCTCGGTGACCTCGGGGCCGATCAGGTGGGCGCCGAGCAGCTCGCCGTGCTCGTTGTCGCTGATGACCTTGACGAAGCCGATCGGGTGGCCGAGGCCGTGTGCCTTGCCGTTGGCGGTGAACGGGAACTTGGCGACCTTGACGTCGTGACCCAGCTCGCGCGCCTGGGCCTCGGTGTAGCCGAAGGAGGCGATCTGCGGCTGGCAGTAGGTGGCGCGCGGGATCATGACGAAGTCGACCTCCATCGTCTCCACCCCGCCGATGGTCTCGGCGGCGATCACGCCCATCGTCTCGGCGGCGTGCGCGAGCATCAGCTTGGCGGTCACGTCGCCGATCGCGAAGATGTGCTCGACGCTGGTGCGGCCGCGGCCGTCCACCGCGATGGCGTTGCGGTCGGTGAGCTTGACCCCGGTGTTCTCCAGGCCGTAGCCGTTGACCCGCGGCGCGAAGCCGATCGCCTGGAGCACCTTGTCGGCCTCCAGTACCCGCTGCTGCCCGTCCTTGGTGACGGTGACGCGGACCTTGGCGTTCGGGTCGCTGTCGTCGATCGACTCGACCCGGGTGGAGGTCAGCACCTCGATACCCAGCTTGCGGTACTGCTTGGCGAGTTCGGTGGAGACCTCGACGTCCTCCAGCGGCACCACGCGGTCCAGGAACTCGACGATGGTGACCTTCACGCCGTAGTTGTGCAGCACGTAGGCGAACTCGACGCCGATCGCGCCGGCGCCCGCGATGATGATGCTCTCCGGCAGCTGCTCGGTGAGGATCTGCTCCTCGTAGGTGACCACGCGGTCGCTCAGGCTGGTGCCGGGAAGGAGGCGGGTGGTGGCTCCGGCGGCGATGATGCAGTGGCCGAAGGTGACGACCTCGAAGCCGCCGCCGCTCAGCGCGACCTGGAGGGTGTGGTCGTCGACGAAGGTGCCCCAGCCGTCGTACTCGGTGATGCCGTTCTTCTTCATCAGGTAGTGGACGCCCTTGACCCGGCCGTCGGCCACCGAGCGGCTGCGCCGGAAGGCCTCGCCGAAGTCGAAGGTCACCTGGCCCTCGACCTTGATACCGAAGGTCTTGGCCTCCTTGGTGAAGATGTGGGCGAGCTCGGCGTTGCGCAGCAGGGCCTTGGAGGGGATGCAGCCGACGTTGAGGCAGACGCCGCCCCAGTACTTGGCCTCGATGACCGCGACCTTCAGGCCCAGCTGGGCCGAGCGGACGGCGGCGGTGTAGCCGCCGGGGCCCGCGCCGAGGACGACGACGTCGTAGTGCGTGCTCATGTTGCTGACTCCTCCGAGGATGTCACCGTGTCGTGATCTCGGTCCCATGGTGTCAGGACCGGGCTCCGCGCACCCACCGGGTCTCGGTGGATGCGCTCCGCGCGGCACCGTACCGGCCCACGGCCGGATTGTCAGTGGCCTCCACTACGGTGGCCGCACCCGCAGCCACCGGAGGCGTTGACGGAGGGAGGTCCCGGATGGAGCAGCATCGGACGGAGCAGTCGGGTACGGCGGTCGGGTGGGCCCGCCGGCCGGCGGCGGCGGGCCCACCCGGGGGTCAGGCCGTCACCCCGTGGGTGCTCCCGCCGCTCGTGCCGCTCATACCCGTCGCGCCCGCGCCGGGCGCCGCCTTCACGGCCTGGCGCTGGGCCGGGACGGGCCGGTGGAGCGAGGAGAGGTCCCAGGCGTAGGTGCCGACGGCGTTCGCGATCACGTCGATGTTGACGTCGAAGACACCCATGTCGATGTTGCCCAGGTCGTCGCAGGCCTGGTGGTAGCAGGCGTCGTACGCGGCGCCGGCCGTACCCCCGTAACGGGCGGCCTGCTCCGGGGACTTGACCTTCTCGGCGCCGGTGTCGGTGCCGCCGGCCGGGATGCCCGCGTCGATGAACGGACCGTAGTCGGAGCGGCCGTCGAAGACGGTCGGGTCGTGCGGCAGGCCCCGGCCGTCCAGGTAGCCGTTGATGTCCCGCTCCAGCTGCGCCGAGCCCTCGGGGCCCGCGTCGCCGCCGGCGCTGCCCGAGCCGTTGTAGACGAACTGCGCGTAGTTGGGGGAGGCGATCATGTCGAAGTTGAGGTAGAGGCCGATCTTCTTCTTCTCCGCGTCGGAGAGGGACTTCACGTACGCCTCGGCGCCCTTGAGGCCGAACTCCTCGGCCGACCACCAGGCGAACCTGACCTTGTTCTTCACCGGGTGGACGGCGAGGTTCTTCGCGACCTCCAGGATGCCGGCGGTGCCGGAGCCGTTGTCGTTGATGCCCGGCCCCTCGGGGACGGAGTCGAGGTGCGCGCCGACCATCACGGTGTTGTCGGGGTCGCCGCCGCGGGTCTCCGCGATGACGTTCCAGGTCCTGCGCTGCTCCATGAAGGTGCGGATGTCCAGTGTCACCCGGACGGGCCCGGTGGCGGCCTCGGCGGCCAGGGCCTCGCCCGCCGCCTTGGTGATCCCGCCGGTCGGGATCCTCCCCGCCGTCGGCTCACTGAGCGTCCCGTTGAGGGTGCCCTCGGTGTTGTTGTAGACGATCGCCCCGGCCGCGCCCACGGCGGCCGCGGCGGCCTGCTTCTCGGCGAAGGTGCATCCGCCGCGCCGGATCAGGGCGATCTTTCCGGTGAAGGCGCCCGCCGGGTAGTCGGCCGGTGTGCAGCCGGTGGTGGCACTGACCGGAGCGACCACCAGGTCCGCGGTCAGGCCCGCCTCCGGGCCGCTCACCGAGTACGTCATGGCGATCACCGGCACCGACTCGGCCTTCGGGGAGAGCACGTCGAGGTGCTCGGAGCGGGCCTCGAAGAAGGTGTACACGAACTCCTGCTTGGACACCTTGAGCCCGGCCCGCCGCGCCTGCTCGTAGACGTACTGCGCCGACTGGTCGTGCCCCTTCGAACCGGCCACCCGGGTACCGCCGTTGCGGTCCGCGATCAGCTGGAGGGCGGCCAGCGTGGCCCGCGCGTCCCGGGCACTGCTCGCCTCGACCAGCCGGGAGGCCAGCCTGGCGCCCTTGCGCGCCGGGTCCGGGTCGGCCGAGGCGCTGCCGGCACCGGCCAGCAGCAGCGGGGCGACCAGGGCGGCGACGGTCAGGGCGGCGCCCGCGCCACGCCGGGTGACGGCGGTTCGCGGGCGTCCTGGGGAGGTGTCGTGGTCGTACGGGGTGTCGTGGTCGTACGGGGTGGAACGGTCGAGCGGGGAGGTGGAGCGACGGGTGCGCAGCATCAAGGCAACTCCTTCCGACGGGCCGTGAGGGTCATGATTTGACATGACCGGAATCCCGTTGCCAAGCCTTTACGCAGACCTTGCGAGATGCGGACCGCGACGCGCCCGGTGATATTGGAGAGGTGGGGGGTGTCTCATCCAGGAGTGTGACCAGATGTCCATGATGGATAAGCTCAAGAACCTGCTGAAGGGCCACGAGGAGCAGGCCGACAAGGCCGTCGACAAGGCGGGCGACGCCGTCGACCAGCGCACCGAGGGCAAGTACAGCGGTCAGGTGGACGCCACCCAGGAGCAGCTCAAGAACCAGTTCCGCGACCAGCCGCCCCAGTAGGAGCGACTCCGCGGGGCGCCGCGCCCGGCGCCGTCCGACCGGCTCGCCGCCCCGGCCCGGCCGCCCGGTCGGGCCGGGGTTCAGCGTTCGTCGCGCCGGGGTTCGGCAGCCGGGGGTTCGTACCTGGGGCTACGCCTCCGGGGATTCGTACCTGAGGGTCACGCGTCCGGGGGTTCCGTCTCCAGCGGGCTCCGCCGCTCCGGGCGGTTCGCCCCCACTCTCGCCGTCGGCACCGCAGTTCTCGCAGGGCCCCGGCCCGGGCTGCTCGCGCAGCCGTCCGCACTCCGGGCACACCCGGTCCAGCCAGCAGGCCGACTCGCCGCCTTCGTCCATACGACCGATTCTGCCGGGCGGACCCTCGCAGGCGCGAGTAGACACTGTCTACGGATGCCTGGTAGACAGTGTCTTCATGACCGAACAGGAACGGGACCTGCGGGCCCGACTGGTGGCCGCCGGCGTCGAGTTGCTGGCCGAGGGTGGCGTGCAGGCGCTCGGCCTGCGCGAGATCGCCCGCCGCGCCGGGGTCTCGCACGGCGCGCCCCGCCGCTACTTCCCGACCCACCGCGAACTGCTCGCCGCCATCGCCCGACAGGGCTTCGGCAGGCTCACCGACACCCTCGCGGGCGCCGACACCCTCGCCGCCGGCACCGGCGCCGACGCGCGTGCCCGCCTCGACGCGCTCGCCCGCGCCTACCTCGGCTTCGCCGACGCCAACCCCGGCATGTTCGAGCTGATGTTCCGTCACGACCTGCTGGAGGGCAGCGGGGTCGAACTGCGCCGCACCACCCTGCCGCTGTTCCAGACCTTCGTCGGGCTGGTCTCCGAGGTGCACCCGCGGTCCGACGATCCGGCCGCCGCCACCGCCGCCCTCTGGTCCAACCTGCACGGCCTCGCCCAGCTGCGCACCTGGGGCAGCCTGCGGCTGATCACCGGCGACGAGTCCGTCGAGCCGCTGCTGCGCGCCGTGCTGGACGCCCACCTCGGCCCGGGCGCCGCTGCCGGCCAGGGCGCCTCGCTCGGCCCGGATGCCCGGCGCGGTCAGGATGCCCCGCTCGGCCCGGATACCCGGCTCGGTCCGGGTGTCCGGTGAGGCCGCCGTTGCGCCGTGGGCTCGTCCTCGCCGCGAGCACCACCGGCGCGGTCCTGGTCGCCGTCGACGGCACCACCCTGACCGTCGCCCAGCCCGCCCTCCGGCACGACCTGCACGCCTCGGTCACGGCCGTCCAGTGGGCGAGCACCTGCTACCTGGTCACCGTGGCGGCCCTGCTGGTCTTCGCCGGCCGGCTGAGCGACCGATACGGACACCGGCGGCTCTTCGCGCTCGGTGTGGCGGGCTTCGCCGCCGGCTCGCTCGGGATCGCCCTGGCACCCGACATCGGCTGGGTCGTCGCGCTGCGCGTGGTCCAGGGCGTGGCGGGCGCGCTGCTGCAACCGGCCACCCTGGGCATGCTGCGGGCGGCCTGGCCCGCCGACCGGCTGGCCGGGCCGATCGCGGTCCGCACCGCCGCCATCGGGCTCGCGGCAGCGGCCGGACCGCTGGTCGGCGGGGCGCTGACCGCGCACTTCGGCTGGCGGTCGGTCTTCCTGCTGGGCCTGCCGCCCGCCGCGGCCGCGCTCCTAACGGCCCTCCTGGTACCGGCCGGGACGGGTGCGCCGGGGACCGGTCCGGCGGGGGCCGATCCGGCGGAAGCCGGGCGTCGCGGCGGCGGACTCGACCTGCCCGGGGCGGCCCTGCTCGCGCTCGCGCTGGCCTGCCTGGTGCAGAGCCTGGTGGCGCTGCCGGGCTCCGGCTGGTCGGCCGGCCCGCTGCTCGGCCTCGCCGCGACCGGAGTCCTCACCCTGGCCCTGGTCCGGCACGAACGCCGCACCGCCGACCCCCTGCTGCCGCCGGCCCTGCTCCGCTCACCGGCGGTCGCTCCGCCGCTCGCCGTCCTGCTCGCGGCCTCGGCGACGCTCCAGGGCGCGCTCTTCCCGGCCACCTACTACCTCCAGGACGTGCTCGGGCTGGACCCCTGGCAGAGCGCCCTGCGGGCGGTGCCGCTCGCGGCGACGATGATCCTCGCGGCCCCCGGCTCCGTCTGGCTGGCGAAGCGTCACGGCGAACGGGCGGTGGTGCTGTCCGGGATGACCCTGCTCACCACGGGGGCGCTGCTCACCGCGGGCCTCGGGCCCGGCTCCGGCACGGCCGCGATCGGCGGCTGCTTCGCGCTGTTCGGCACCGGCTTCGGCACGGTGATGGCCACCGCCACCGCGGTGGTGGTCCGCGGTGCGTCCGCCGCCCGGGCCGGGGTCGCGGGAGGTCTGCAGCAGACCGTGCTGAACATCGGCCCGGCGCTGGGCATCGCCCTGGCCACCATCGCCGCCGACCGTACCGACCCCGGCGCGGCGCTCGCACCGGCCGCGCTGACCATGGCGGTGGTGGCCGGCGCGGGGACGCTGCTCGCCGCGCGGCTGCCCGGCCGGGCCTCTTCGGTGGCGCCGTCCGTGAGCGGCGCCCGTGCCGTCAGACGCCGGTGACGCCGTCGATGCGCTCCCGGAGCAGGTCGGCGTGGCCGTTGTGGCGGGCGTACTCCTCGATCAGGTGCACCAGGATCCAGCGCAGCGAGACGCTGTCCGCGCCGAGCACCGCCGCGGCCTGCGGGGAGAGCGCGCCGGCCGCGTCCAGTGACTCGTCCGCGGTCAGCTCCCGGCCCCGGTCGATCTCCGCCTTCCAGTCCGCCAGCGCCTCGGCCATTCCGCGTGCAGGGTCCAGCCCGTAGCCGCCGGCGTTCTCCGGACCGTACACCGGCGGGACCTCCCGACCGTCGAACACCCGCTGGTACCAGTTGCGTTCGACCTCGGCAAGGTGCTGCACCAGACCCAGCAGGGTCATCGTGGACGGCGGGACGGACGCCAGCCGTACCTGCCGGTCGTCGAGCCCGGCGACCTTCCGGGCGAGGGTGGCCCGCTGGAAGTCCAACCAGCTCTCCAGCATGGCGCGTTCAGCGGCGTGCGGGGGCGGGATCGGCCGCCCGTCCGGGGTGAGTGCCATGGCCCCCACTCTGGCACACGCCCCCGCGCGTCTCCCACGCCGACCGGGACCGTGTCAGCGCGGCGAGCAGCGCGAGTTGCACGGCCGCGCCCACCGCCGGGCCGAGCCACACCCCCGACACTCCCAGCGGCCCGGACAGGGCCGCCGAGACGGCGAGTTGGGCCCCGAGACCGAGCAGCACGGAGACCACCAGCGGTCGGCCGGCGCCCGCCGCCTGGTGCACCCCGCCGAGGGCCACCACCAGGGCGTACGGCAGCAGGTAGAGCGCCGCCATCCGCAGGAAGCCGACGGACTGCGCGGCCAGCGCCCGGTCCTCGGTGAAGAGCGCGGTCAGCGGTCCGGCCAGCGCCGCGGAGAGCACGGCCGACACCGCACCGAGCAGTGCGGCGAGGCGGCCGGTGGCCCGGCTCAGGGTGCGCAGCGCGGCGCCGTCCCCCGCGCCGGCCAGGCGGGCGGCCTCTATCGCGGCGGCCTGGCGCAGCGCGTAGAAGGCCATGGTGACGACGAGCAGGACGCGGTAGCCGAGGCCGTACCCGGCCACCGCGGCGACGCCGAAGCCTGCGACCAGGCCGAGTTGGGCGGCTCCGACGGCCATCCGGGCTGTGAAGTCCAGGCCGAACGGTGCGCCCGCGCGCACGATCCGTACCGCTGCCGCGCCCACTCCCCCGGCCGCTCCGTCGGCGGTCCGCGACTGCGGCCCCGTACGCCGCCTCGCCGGTTGCCCCGTCGGTCGTCGTGGCCTCCGGCGCAGGTGCAGGGTGACGGCGAGGGCGATCGCCCGGGAGAGGGCCAGAGCCAGGGCCGCGCCCGGCACCCCGAGGGCGGGCAGCGGCCCCGGGCCCAGGATGAGCAGCGGGTCGAGGAGGAGCAGCAGGGCGTTGGAGAGCAGGGCGATCCGCATCGGGGTGCGGGTGTCGCCGGTGCCCTTGAACAGCTCGTCGGCGACGCGTTGGCCGAAGAAGAGCGCGAACGCCGGGAACGCGACGGTGAAGTACCCGGCGGCGTGCGCGGCGGCCTCGCCGTCCAGGAAGGCGCCCGCCAGCCGGTCGCGCAGCAGGAAGCCGGGGACGGCGAGCGCCACGCTGCCCACCGCGCAGAGCCACCCCGCCGCGCGGGCGGTACGGGCGGCCTCGGCCCGGTCGCCGGCTCCGAGGGCGTGGGAGAGCCGGACGCTGGTGCCGGAGCCGACCACCAGCACCAGTCCGAGCAGCAGGTTCTCCACGGTGCCGGCCAGGGTGACGGCGGCGACCGCGGCCCCGCCGAGACCGGCCACCCAGAACGTGCCGATCACCGAGGCGACCACCCCGGACAACAGCTCCGCGTAGACGGGTACCGCCAGTGCCGTGAGCCGGCGCGACTGTCCGCGCATGGCCCTCCCCCTTCCGCTGTGGCGCTCCTGCTCGGGCTCGGTCGGCGTCGACTCGGCCTCGGCTCAGCGTCGACCTGCCACCAAAGCCTCGAATAGAGATACATCGTTTCGAGGCACATCGACAAGAGGTAGCATTGCTGCTCCACAGGGCGCACTCCGACCGAAGGGCTCCAGCCGTGTTGACGCTCGCGATCCTCGGCTTCCTGTACGACCAGCCGCTGCACGGCTACGAGCTCAAGTCCCGGATCACCGGACTGACCGGCCACGTCCGGCCGGTCAGCGACGGCGCGCTCTACCCCGCCATCGCCCGACTGGAGAAGGCCGGGCTGCTGCTCCGGCGCACCGAACCGGGCAGCGGCGCCGTTCCACGGCAGACGCTGGAGCTGACGACGGAGGGCCGGGCCGAACTGCTGCGCCGGCTGGCCGATCCGGAGCAGGTCGAGATCACCGACCAGATCCGCTTCTTCACCGTCACCGCCTTCCTGCACCACCTCGCCGATCCGCCCCGACAGGCCGCCGTCCTCCGCCGCCGACTGGGCTTCCTGGACGCACCGAGCAGCTTCTTCCACGACGGGGCGGGCCGGCCGGTGACCGCCGAACGCGAGCCGAACCCCTTCCGGCGCGGGATGCTGCTCGTCGCCCGGGCCTCCACGGCCGCCGAGCGGGCCTGGCTGACCGAGACCATCGCGGAACTGGAACGGCCGGGCGGCGCGGCACCCTCGGAAACCCCCGGTACGCCGGCGGAGCCGAAGCCCTCGGAACGCTAGGCCGACAGGCGGACCGAAGGCGGAAACGAAGGCGCACGTCCCTGCCGAACAGCAGAGCGAAGAAGCGGATTTGGGCCGTTCCACACCTGGCTCTCCCCGGCCCCGGCATCGCTATGATGATCCGCCTCACGTCCTCGGCGCCCCCTCCGCGGCGTGACCCGCCACCGCGCCCCGCCGTCCCCCTGGAGGCCGCCGTGCCCACTTCCGAGACCGCGGTCGAGGCCGCAGTCCACTCCGCGCCGCTGAAGCGGGACGACATCCCCGGCTGGTTCTTCAGCCTCGACCGAGCCGCCTTCAGCCACCTGCTGTCCGCCCAGACCTCGGCCGGCGTCACCGGCGACATCCTGGAACTCGGCAGCTACCTCGGCCGCAGCGCCGTCCTGCTCGGCGACCACCTGCGGCCGGGCGAGCGGCTGACGGTCTGCGACCTGTTCGACTCCGAGGCCGGCGACGCCGAGAACGCCGCCGAGATGGACATGTCCTACCGAAAGACCCTCACCCGCAGCGCCTTCGAGGCCAACTACCTCGCCTTCCACGGCGAGCTGCCCGAGATAGTGCAGGCCCCGACCGCGGTACTGGCCGACGGCCGGATCCGGGCGAACAGCTGCCGCTTCGTCCACGTCGACGCCTCCCACCTCTACGAGCACGTCGCCGGGGACATCGCCGTGGCCCGCGCCGCGCTCTCCGAGAACGGCCTGGTCGCCCTGGACGACTACCGCTCCGAGCACACCCCGGGCGTCGCCGCCGCGGTCTGGGAGGCGGTCTTCACCGGCGGGCTGCGGCCGGTGCTGCTCACCCCGATGAAGTTCTACGGCACCTGGGGCGACGCGGCGGCCGCCCAGGCGGTCCTGCGGGAGCGCGACTGGCAGGCCGACGGGTACACCGCCGACGAGGACACCATCGCCGGCGCCCGGGTGATGCGCCTCAACTACCGGGTCAAGGCTCCGGTCCAGCGCTCCGTCCCGCGTCGGCTGGCCCTGGAGCTGCTGCCGCCGGTCGCGACCAAGGCCACCCGGCGGATGCTCCGGACGCTGCGCGAGCGCCGCGCCGTGCCCCCGGTGCCGAGCCCCTGAGCCCCCGGACCCCTGAGTCCACACCGGACCGCACGCCGGACCCCAGCGCCGGGGGGGCCCCCCCCCCCCCCGGGGGGGCGCCCCCGCGGCGGGGGGGGGCGGCCCGCCACCGAGAACATAAAAAAACTGACCACAAGAGAGTTAAGAT
>NZ_JBICYZ010000029.1:0-105292 GCF_043201465.1 Kitasatospora sp. NPDC048298 | reverse complement strand
TAGGGGGGGGGGCCGGGGGGTTCCGCCGCCGCTCCGCCCGGGCCGACGCGGCGACGGGCTAGGGGTCGGCGTGAACGGTGCTTGGCTGTGGTTTCGGCGGCCCCGGCCAACCTTGGCCGGGGCCGTTGCTTGGGGTTCCTGGGAGGGGTGGGGCAGCCAGTGTGTGGGCGGGTCCGTGTCGCTGGACACGGGCCCGCCTGTTCTTGTCCGTCCCTGTGATGTGCGAGGGCTGAGGGGCGCTCGCGGGGCCGGGCGGGTCAGCGGGCGGCGGCGCGTTGGAGGGCGCTGGCGAGGAGGGCGAGGTCGGTGGGGCCGTTGCCGAGTTCGCGGACCGGGCGGCGGGCGGGCGGGGCGCCGAGCTGCAGCGGGTCTATGGCGACGACGGTGGGCCGCAGGGTGGCGGTGCGCGGGATGCGGCCGCTGATCCGGGCGGTCTGGAAGGCGCTGACCCCGCCGTCGGGCAGACGGAGGTAGCCGCGGCCGGGGGTGTCCTCGGGCAGGGCGGCCGCGTCGCCGAGGTGGATCAGCAGGTCGGAGTCGGCCGGGTCGTCGGTGCGCAGGGCGATCCGGAGCAGCGCGGCCTCGTCCACCTCGGTGCCGGCGCTGTCCTCCGGACGGCCGGTGGCGACGGCGAGGTGGACGCCGAGCGGCCCGCCCCGGCGGGCGACGGCGGCCAGCGCGCGGGCGAGCGGGCGGCCGGCGGCGGAGGTGGGGGAGAGCAGCGCGTCGTAGTCGTCGACCACGACGACCAGCCGGGCGGGTGCGGGTGCGGGGCCGGTCGGGCGGGGGCGCTCGGCGCTGCGCGGCGGGATGATCCGGGGCTTCGTGGCCGCTCCGCCGCCCACGGCGACGGGCACCGGTACGGCCGGCGCCTCCTGCCCGTCCAGACTCTGCCCGTCCAGGATGCGCGCGGCGTGCCAGGAGGCGAAGTCCAGTCCGTCGAACAGCCGCTCCCGCAGGGCGAGTTCGTCCTCCAGTGCCTCGGCCGCGAGCAGCGCGGCGCGCGGGTCGGCGGCGGCGTTGACCCGGCCGGTGACGTGCGGCAGTTCGGTGCAGCCGTCCAGTCCGTCCTGGCCGTCCGTGACGGCCCGGCCCTCGATGATGGTGACGGCCAGCCGCTCGGGCCGCTCGGAGACGGCGAGCGAGGCGACCAGGGTGCGCAGCAACTCGGTCTTGCCGGAGCCGCGGGCGCCACCGATCAGCAGGTGCGGGCCGCCCGGGTCGGGGGAGGGGAGGGTGAGTTCCGGGTCGGCCAGGTCGAGCGTGCAGAGCTCGTCCCGGGTGGTGCCGAGCAGGGCGGTGGCGGCGCCGATGCCGCCGGCGTGCGCCTCCCAGCGGGCGGACAGCTTGGCCGGGGTGACGGTGTCGAGCTGGAGCAGGTCGAGCAGCCGCAGGACGTCGGGCAGCGGGCCGCGGACGGCCGGGGCGGCCTCGCGCAGCGGGGCGAGGACCCGGGCCAGCCGTTCGGCCCAGGCGTCCGAGACGGCGTCCAGCGAGACCTCGTGCAGGGTCTCCCGGCCGCGGGCGACCGGGCGGTCCAGTGAGAGCTGGGTGCCGACCTCGCCGGTGATCAGGGCGGTGGCGCCGAGGCCGCGGGGGAGCAGTTCGGGCTGTTCGGCGAGGCAGATCGGGAAGATGCCGACCGCCGGGCCCTGGCGCAGCAGCAGGTCGAGCGCCTGTCGGGCGGCCTCGCCGGCCGGGCGGCCGTCCACCACGACGACGGTGGCGGGGTGGCCGCCGAGGCCGCTGGGGCCGCTGAGCCGGGCGGTGAGCTCGGTCAGCCGGGCGGTGCCCTGCTCGTCGTCGAGGCCGATCAGCAGTCGGCAGTCCTGGCCGTCGACCGGGCGCAGGTGGGGCAGCCACAGGGCCCAGGCCCAGGTGTCGGCGCGTTCCTCGGCGGTGCGGGCCGGGTCGGCGTCGACCACGACCAGGCTGAGCCCGGTCGGCGGGTGCAGCGCGGCGAGCTGGGCGACGACGGCGCGGGTGAGCGCGTCCAGGCGTTCGCGCGGGCCGCTGAGGCCGAGGCTGCCGGCGGTCTGGAGGTCGAGGGTGACGGGGACGGCGGGGAGCATGGTGCCGGGGGTGGTGCCGGGGCCGCCGGGGCGGTCGGCGGTGCCGAGGCGCAGGGTGAGCGCGTCGGGGTGGCCGGGGCCGCGCTCCCAGAGCCGGGGGCCGGGGCCGACGGCGTTGAGCAGCAGGGTGGCGAGGTCGGGCCAGCGTTCGCGCTGGGCGGCGGTCTGGCGCAGCCGCACCGCGGCGTGGTGGCGTTCGGCGCTCTCCTGGGCGGGCGGCTCGGCGGCGCGGCCGGGCAGCAGGGAGAACAGGCCGCGGCTGCGGCCGGGCGCCGGTTCGGGGGCGGCGGGCGGCTCGACCACGGGCGGCGCGGGCCGGGCCGGGCCGGGGGCGGCGGCGAGCTGGAGGTGGCCGTGGCCGTCGGGGAGGGCGGCGCGGACGGCTCCGGCGGCCTCGGCCGGGTCGGGGGCGGTCACCTGGAGGGTGGACTCGCCGATCCGCAGCACGGCGCAGGGGTCCAGCGGGACGGCGGCCTCCGGCGGGCCGGGCGGGACGAGCCGGCCGTCCAGGGTGGTGCCGTTGGTGGAGCCGAGGTCGCGCACGGAGATCCGGCCGTCCTCGCCGAGGTGCAGGGAGAGGTGCAGCCGGGAGACGTCCGGGTCGTCGAGCGGGACGTCGGCCTCGGTGGAGCGGCCGACCCGGATCTCCCGGCCGTGCAGCCGGTGGACGCCGCCGGCGTCGGGGCCGCCGACCACGCGCAGCTCGGCGGCGGCGGGGGTGTCGTCGGGGTCGTCGGCGGTCGGGTCGGGCTCGTTCAGGCTGAGGACGGCGCCGTCGAGCAGCGGGGGGTGGCCGAGCAGGGTGTGCTCGTCGACCCGGTGCGCCCCGGCGTACAGGTGCACGTGGGTGGCGGCCCGGGGCCCGCGCACGCCCACGGCGCCGGCGAGCGCGCCCGCGATGGCGCCGAGCGCGGTGCCGACGGGCGCGGTGACCAGCACGTCCACGTAGGGGATGGCGGAGCCGGCGGCGGACGGGCCGCTGCGCGGTCGGAGGACGGTCAGCCGGATCTGCATCTCGCCCGCGGGTCCCTTCTGCTGGTGTGAAGCCTGGTACCGCTGCCCGGTGCCGTGGGCACCGTTGGGCCACACGAGTGGCGAGTGTCCATCCTGCCATCCGTCGAGGACGGTCCGCGCACCGTACCGGATTTGACGATCTTGCGATCATCGCCGTGACGGGGGCGACGGGGAGTCAGGTCGACCGCCCCCTCGCGGAGTGCCCCGGGACCTTCCCTAGGGGATCTCCCCCAACCCTTCCCCAGACCGTACGGATGGCCTGTCGAGCACCCCGAAATCCCGAACGGACACCGTTAGAGTGGCCGCAGACACGGGCCCGGCAGGCTCACCGCACCGGCGGAGGAGCGCCCCGCGCGGGCGGCAGGGCAAGGAGTGCGACAGGTGCGGCCAGTCGGCAGCAAATATCTGCTGGATGAGACCCTCGGGCGGGGTGCGACCGGGACCGTCTGGCGCGGCGTGGTGCGCGAGGACGTCCAGGTGCAGGGCTGCGTGCCCGGGCAGCGGGTCGCGATCAAGGTGCTGCGCGAGGAGCTGGCCGCCGACCCGGACGTGGTGATGCGCTTCCTGCGCGAGCGCTCGCTGCTGCTGCGGCTGACCCACCCCAACATCGTGCGGGTCCGCGACCTGGTCGTCGAGGGCGAGCTGCTGGCCCTGGTGATGGACCTGGTGGAGGGCCCCGACCTGGCCCGCTACCTGCGCGCCAACGGCCCGTTCAGCCCGATCGCGGGCGCCCTGCTGATGGCCCAGGTCGCGGACGCGCTGGCGGCCAGCCACGCGGACGGGATCGTCCACCGGGACCTCAAGCCGGCCAACGTGCTGCTCGCCTCCACCGTGGTGGACGGCGCCGAGCGGATGCACCCGCTGCTGACCGACTTCGGCATCGCCAGGCTCGCCGACTCCCCGGGCGTCACCCGCACCCACGAGTTCGTCGGCACCCCCGCCTACGTTGCGCCGGAGTCCGCCGAGGGCCGTCCGCAGACCTCCGCGGTGGACGTGTACGGCGCCGGGATCATGCTGTACGAGCTGGTCACCGGCCGCCAGCCGTTCCAGGGCGACAGCGCGCTCGCCGTGCTCCAGGCGCACCTGGCCCAGGAGCCGCAGCGGCCCAGCACCATGCCCGAGCCGCTCTGGACGGTGATCGAGCGCTGCCTGCGCAAGGACCCGGCCCAGCGGCCCGGCGCCACCTCGCTGGCCCACGCGCTGCGGGTGGTCGCGGCCGGCGTCGGCGTGCACGCCTCCCCGGTGGCGGTGGACGAGGCGCTGGCGGTCGGCGCCCTGCTGCTGCCGGACCCGCAGCCCACCGCCGTCCCCTCCACCGGATCGCCGCTGCCGCCCGCGACGCTGCCGGGCGCCATGGCCGCCGCGCCGGCGGCCCCGGGCGCCGAGGACCACACCCAGGTGCTGCCGTCGACCCCGCCGCAGTACGACCCGGCCGCGGCGACCCGGGTGATGGGCACCCAGCCGCCGCCGGCGCCCCCGCAGGGCGCCCCGGACCGCACCCGGGTGATGCCGCCCGCCGCCGTGCCGCCGCCCCCGCCCGCGACGCCGCCGCAGGAGGAGGCGCCGCACCCGTGGCAGACCCAGCTGCGCGCGGCGCGGGACCGCAACCAGCAGACCCAGGTCGGCTACTTCGGTCCGGAGGACTACGAGGACCTCCCGCAGCCGCAGGTCGCCCCGCCGCCGTTCCAGGCCGGGCAGGGCGGGCACCCCGGGCAGGGCGGCCACCCCGGCCAGGGCGCCCCGGGCGGCCGCCCCGGGCCGCAGCAGCCCGGCGGCTACCGCCAGTCCCCGCCCCCGCCCGGCTACGCCCAGCGCCCGCCGGTGGCCCCGCCGCCGTACCAGGCGGGTCAGGGCGGTCAGGGCGGTCAGCGCGGCGGCCAGCCCGGCCAGGGCGGCCGTCCGCAGCCGCCCGGCGGCTACCGGCAGGCCCCCGCCGGGTACGGGCAGTCGCAGCGCGGCTACCCGCCGCCGCCCGCGCCCACCCCGGTGTCGCGCCGGGCCGAGCCGCCCGCGCCGCAGTACCGGGAGGCCCCGCCGCAGCGCCGCGAGGAGCCGCCGGCACCGGCCCGCCGCGAGCCCGCGCCGGCCCGCGAGCCGCGCCCGCGCAGCCGCAACCGGATGTACATCCCGGGGCTCGGCTGCCTCAAGGGCTGCCTGATGGTGCTGCTGGTGCTGGCCGTGGCCGGGGTGGCGCTGTGGAACTTCACGCCGCTGCCGCAGTACTGGGACAACGTCGTGGGCTGGTTCGACTCGGCGAGCGGCTGGGTGAACAGCTTCTTCGGCAAGTAGCGCCGTCCGGACCGGCGCGAACGCGGATCCGGGCCGGCGCGAGCGCGGATCCGGGCCGGGCCCTGAGCCGATCCGGGCCCAGGTCCGTCCCGGACGGCAATATTGACGCTATGTCGACAATTCGCGAGATTTCTCGGCCGGGACTCCCGCTCAGGGCCCCCCGGGCGGCCCCCGCGGGGCCTCCGGACGCGTAGGTTGGTCGCTGTTGTCCCGCCCCACCGAGCGCGCCGGACCCCCGGAGCGCTCCCGCGCCGCCCACGGAGCAGCATTGGCACGCAAGATCGGCAGCCGGTACACCGTCCACCAGGTGATCGGCCGGGGTTCGGCCGGGACGGTCTGGCTCGGCGAGGGGCCCGACGGCCCGGTGGCGGTCAAGCTGCTGCGCGAGGACCTCGCCGCCGACCAGGTGCTGGTCGGCCGCTTCGTCCAGGAGCGCACCGCGCTGACCAGCCTCGACCACCCCCGGGTGGTCGGCGTGCGCGACATGGTGGTGGACGGCAGCGACCTCGCCCTGGTGATGGAGCTCGTCCAGGGCACCGACCTGCGTTCCCGGCTGGAACGGGACGGCGCGCTGCCGCCGCAGACCGCCGCCTCGATCATCGCCGACGTCGCCGACGGCCTGGCCGCCGCGCACGCCGCCGGCATCGTCCACCGCGACGTCAAGCCGGAGAACGTCCTGCTCGACCTCGCCGCCGCCCCCGGACCGGGCGGCGCCCCGCGCGCCAAGCTCACCGACTTCGGCGTGGCCCGCCTGGTCGACGCCCCGCGCCGCACCCGGGCCACCCGGATCATCGGCACCCCCGACTACCTCGCCCCCGAGATCATCGAGGGCCTGGAGCCGCGCGCCGCCGTCGACATCTACGCCCTCGCCACCGTGCTGTACGAGCTGCTGGCCGGCTTCACCCCGTTCGGCGGCGGCCACACCGGCGCGGTGCTGCGCCGGCACGTCACCGAGCAGGTCCCGCCGATCCCGGGCCTGCCGGACGGGCTGTGGCGGATCATCTCGGAGTGCCTGGCCAAGGCCCCCGCGTCCCGGCTGCGCGCAGCCGAGCTGGCCGCCCGGCTGCGCGAGCAGCTGCCCTCGCTGGCCGGCCTGCCGGTGCTCGCCGTGCCGGGCCAGGGCCGTGCCCCCGCCGAGGAGCAGCTGAGCCCCGGCGAGGCCGTCTACGCCGAGATCGACGCCGCCCCCGGCACCCACAAGCGCCGCCGCGGCCCGGCCGTCCCGTTGGTGCCCGGCGCCGCCCCGGACTCCACCCGGGACACCCACACCAGCCTGCGCCGCCCGTCCGCCGACGAGCTGGCCGCGTACGCGCTCGAGTCCCGCGCCCAGCGCGTCGCCCCGGGCCACCGCCGGGACCGCCAGGCCCTGCTGCGCCGCCGCCGGCTGCTGGCCGTGCTGATCGCCACCGTGCTGCTGCTGGCGGGCGCCGCCGCGGCCTGGACGGCCTTCGCGGCCACCGTCCCGGACGGCGGCCACCCGACCCGTCCGGCGGTGTCGGGCACGGCCCCGCGGGCGCCGTAGCCGCGGCCGCGGCCGCGCCCGTGGCCGCATCCGTACGGTGACGGTGACCGCGCCCGTGACTCCGGGGAAACCGGGGGTGTCGTCATGACCACTGCCGGAACCATTACCCTGGGGGCGTGGCAGCCGTCGATCCTTCCGAAGAGCTCAAGAACCTCGATACGACCATGGGGTCGATCGAGGCCGTCCTCGACCTGGACAAGATCCGGGCCGACATCGCGGTCCTGGAGGAGGAGGCAGCCGCCCCCACCCTGTGGGACGACGTCGCGAACGCGCAGAAGGTGACCAGCCGGCTCTCCTTCCTCCAGGGCGAACTGCGCCGGGTCGAGGGCCTTCGCGGCCGCATCGACGACCTGGGCGTGCTGTTCGAGCTCGCCGAGGCCGAGGACGACGCGGACACCCGCGCCGAGGCCGAGGTCGAACTCGTCGCCCTCCAGAAGGCGGTCGAGGAGCTGGAGGTCCGCACCCTCCTGTCCGGCGAGTACGACGCCCGCGAGGCGCTGATCAACATCCGTGCCGAGGCCGGTGGCGTGGACGCCGCCGACTTCGCCGAGCAGCTCATGCGCATGTACCTGCGCTGGGCCGAGCGGCACGGGTACCCCACCGAGGTGTACGACACCTCGTACGCCGAAGAGGCCGGCATCAAGTCCGCGACCTTCACCGTGAAGGCGCCGTACGCCTACGGCACCCTCTCGGTCGAGCAGGGCACCCACCGCCTGGTGCGCATCTCCCCGTTCGACAACCAGGGCCGCCGGCAGACCTCCTTCGCCGGCGTCGAGGTCCTCCCGGTCGTCGAGCAGTCCGACCACGTCGACATCGACGAGGGCGAGCTGCGGGTGGACGTCTACCGCGCCTCCGGCCCCGGTGGCCAGGGCGTCAACACCACCGACTCGGCGGTGCGCATCACGCACATCCCGACCGGCATCGTGGTCTCCTGCCAGAACGAGCGCTCGCAGATCCAGAACAAGGCGTCCGCGATGAACGTCCTCCAGGCCAAGCTGCTGGAGCGGCGCCGCCAGGAGGAGAAGGCGGCGATGGACGCGCTCAAGGACAGCGGCAGCTCCTGGGGCAACCAGATGCGCTCCTACGTGCTGCACCCGTACCAGATGGTGAAGGACGTCCGCACCGCGTTCGAGGCCGGCAACCCGCAGGCCGTGCTGGACGGCGACATCGACGGCTTCATCGAGGCCGGAATCCGCTGGAGGAAGCAGCGCGAGACCTCGAACGAGGCGTGAGGATTGCGGCCTCGATGAAAATCAAGCACAGCATCGAGGCCGGCATCCGCTGGCGCAAGCAGCGCGAGACCAGCGCCGAGTAGTCACCGCGCAGTCACCGCACGACGCAGAAGGCCCCCGACCGCAGCGGTCGGGGGCCTTCCCGTGTGTCCGGAAGGGTCAGGCCAGTGCCTGCCGGGCGATCAGCGCCACCGCGAGCAGGCCGGCCAGCAGGGCCAGCAGCATCGCGGGGGAGAGCGCGGCGAACGGGCTCTGCTGCTCCTGAAGCCGGGCCCGGTTCGCCCGGCACACCGGGCAACGCCCGTCGCTGACGCGGCCGTTGCAGTTGGCGCACACCAGATGGTCGCAGGTCATGCGATCTCCTCCTCGCTGCTATTGCCAACGCACCGGACGGGGCTTTGGTTCCATGCGCTGCCCTGTACGGGGGAGCGACCGTGACACGGTCGCTCCCTCCACTCTGCCAGGTTCCGGCGGTTCCGGCTCCCGGGCTGTGAGATGCCCTCCGATATTCAGGGCATAAGCGGACATTCTCTCCCATGGCCGGGTCGTTGTCACGGTCGGTCCCTGCGGGCCGGTCGCCGATTCGCGTATGGTCCGAGTCCGGGAGCGGCCCTCTGCGCTCCTTTCGCCCGCCCCCGGGCCGGGCCTCCGGGGCGGACCGACCGAGGACTGGCGCCGCCTAGGATGGCCTCCGTGATGCAGCCGTGATCAGATTCGACAACGTCTCCAAGACCTATCCCAAGCAGAACCGTCCCGCCCTGGACAACGTCTCGCTGGAGATCGAGAAGGGTGAGTTCGTCTTCCTGGTCGGCTCGTCCGGCTCGGGGAAGTCCACCTTCCTGCGCCTGTGCCTGCGCGAGGAGCGCCCCAGCACCGGTGCGGTGCACGTCCTGGGCAAGGACCTCGGCAAGCTGTCCAACTGGAAGGTGCCGCACATGCGCCGCCAGCTGGGCACCGTCTTCCAGGACTTCCGCCTGCTGCCGAACAAGACGGTCGCGCAGAACGTCGCCTTCGCCCTCGAGGTGATCGGCAAGCCCAAGAGCGCCATCAACAAGGTGGTGCCCGAGGTGCTGGAGCTGGTCGGCCTCGGCGGCAAGGAGGACCGCATGCCGGGCGAGCTGTCCGGTGGTGAGCAGCAGCGTGTGGCGATCGCCCGCGCCTTCGTGAACCGCCCGATGCTGCTCATCGCGGACGAGCCCACGGGCAACCTCGACCCGCAGAACTCGGTCGGCATCATGAAGCTGCTCGACCGCATCAACCGCACCGGCACCACGGTGCTGATGGCCACCCACGACCAGGCCATCGTCGACCAGATGCGCAAGCGCGTCATCGAGCTCGACAAGGGGCTGCTCGTCCGCGACCAGGCCCGCGGCGTCTACGGGTACCAGCACTGACCGACCGGCGCTGACCCGTAGGGCCGTCGGCCCGGCCCGCCAGACCAGAGCAGTACCGACCCTGGAGTTGTTTCCGCATGCGTGCCCAGTTCGTCCTGTCGGAGATCGGTGTGGGTCTCCGACGCAACCTGACCATGACCATCGCGGTCGTGGTCAGTGTCGCGCTCTCCCTCGCCCTCGCCGGTTCCTCGCTCCTGGTCCGCGACCAGGTGAACTCCATGAAGGGGTACTGGTACGACAAGGTCGAGGTGAGCATCTACTTCTGCACCAAGGCGGACGCCCGGAACTCGCCCCAGTGCGACAAGGGCGCGGCCACCGACCAGCAGGTCCAGGACATCAAGGACCAGCTGGACAAGATGACCTCGGTGGTCCAGTCCTCGACCTACGAGAGCTCGGCCGAGGCGTACAAGCACTGGAAGGAGATGAACCCGGACAATCCGCTCATCTCCGTCCTGGGCCCGGACGCCATGCCGCAGTCCTGGCGGGTCAAGCTCAACGACCCGACCAAGTACGACGTGATCCAGAGCGCCTTCGCCGGCAAGCCGGGCGTCAAGTCGGTCGAGGACCAGCGGAAGATCCTGGAGAACCTGTTCGGCCTGCTGAACGGCCTCCAGACGGCGGCCTTCGTGATCATGGTGCTGATGCTGTTCGTCGCCCTGCTGCTGATCGTCAACACCGTCCGGGTGTCGGCGTACAGCCGACGGCGCGAGACCGGGATCATGCGCCTGGTCGGTGCCTCGAACTTCTACGTCCAGATGCCGTTCATCGCCGAGGCGGCCTTCTCGGCGCTGCTCGGCGCGGTGATGGCCTCCGGGCTGCTGCTCGGCGGGCACTTCTTCGTCCAGAACTGGCTGGCCGACCGGGTGCAGTTCATCCACTTCATCGGGCTCGGCTCGGTGCTCGCGGTGATACCGCTGCTGATCGTGGTGGGTATGGGCATGGCCGGTGTGGCGGCGTTCTTCACGCTGCGCAAGTACCTCAAGGTCTGATCCCGGACCGCCTCGACGGCCCCGGACGGCACTGCGCCGTCCGGGGCCGTCGGCGTTCCGGGGGCCTTCGTTCCGGTTCGTCCCGTGCGGAGCGGTGTCTACACTCCGGTGCCATGCTGCAAACTCCGCGCAGGGCCCGCCAGGTGGCCGCGCTCAGCCTGGTGTTCGGCGCCGTGCTGCTGGCCGGCGCGGCCACCGGGGCCTGGGGCGACCCGGGCGACCCGCCGCACCGCCCCTCCGCCGACACCGTCCGGGCCGGCGGCGGGCTCCCGGCGGACCCGGCCGGCGCCGCCCTGTCCGAGCAGCAGGCCGAGCACCTGCTGGCGGCCGGCGGCGACCGCTGGGGCGCGTACTACAGCGCCCAGGAGTACGCGGAGTTCAGCCAGGGCCTGGACGGCCGGTACCCGGGCGTCGGCCTCTCGGTCGGCCGCGGCCAGGACGGCGTCACCGAGGTCTCCCAGGTCGCGCCGGGCGGCCCGGCCGCCGCGGCCGGGATCGCCCCCGGCGACCGGCTCGTGCGGATCGGCCGGGACCAGGCCGACCACCTGCCGGTCACCGAGGTGGTCGCGCGGCTGCGCGGCCAGGGCGAGGAGCGCCGGGCGGGCTCCGAGGTCACCCTGGCCGTCCGGCGCGGTGAGGGGCAGGAGCGCGAACTGCGGCTGCGGCGCGTGCTGCTGGACAGCCGGCAGGTCACCGCGGAGCAGCTGGGCAAGGGCGTGCTGCGGGTGACCGTGCGCGCCTTCACCAGCGGCGTGGCCGACCAGGTGCGCGCCGCCCTGCGCGCCCCGCACACCGGCGTGGTGCTCGATCTGCGCGGCAACTCCGGCGGGTTGGTCGACGAGGCGGCCGAGACCGCCGGGATCTTCCTGGACGGCGGAGCGGTCGGCTCGTACCAGGAGCGCGGCGGGACCAGGGAGTTGACCGCCCCGCCCGGCGGCGACCAGCGCACCCCGCTGGTGCTGCTGGTGGACGGCGGCACGATGAGCGCCGCCGAACTGCTGGCCGGCGCCCTCCAGGACCGCAGCCGCGCCGTGGTGGTGGGCTCGCGGACCTTCGGCAAGGGCACCGTCCAGCAGCCCAGCCGGCTCGCCGACGGCGCCGTGCTGGAACTGACCGTCGGCCGCTACTACACCCCGGCCGGCCGCTCCCTGGACGGCACCGGCCTCACCCCCGACGTCCCGGCGGGATCGGGCGAGGAGGCCGACACCCTCGCCCTGCGGGTCCTCTCGGGGCTCGGCACCCGCGCCTGAAGCCCGGCACCCGGCCCTAAAGCAGCTGCCCGATCCGGCGTCGAAGTGCGAGAATGGCCGCGCTATGGCAAAGGAAACCGGACAGAAGCTGATCGCGCAGAACAAGAAGGCGCGACACGAGTACACGATCCTCGACACCTACGAGTGCGGCCTCGTACTCACCGGCACCGAGGTCAAGTCACTGCGCGAGGGGCGGGCCAACCTGGTCGACGGCTACGCCTACATCCAGAACCACGAGGCGTGGATCGACAACGTCTTCATCCCCGAGTACACCCAGGGGACGTGGACCAACCACGCGGCCCGGCGCAAGCGCAAGCTGCTGCTGCACAAGCTGGAGATCCGCAAGATCGAGACCAAGGTCCGCGACGCGGGTCACACCCTGGTCCCGCTCTCGCTGTACTTCAAGGACGGCCGGGTGAAGCTCGAACTGGCGCTCGCGGTCGGCAAGAAGCTCTACGACAAGCGCCAGACGCTGCGCGAGAAGCAGGACACCCGCGAGACGGCCCGCGCGGTGGCGGCGGCACGCCGACGCCAGGGTTAATCCGCTGGACCCTCGCCCGTCGCCTCGCGTACTATGGCGCAAGCAACACGGACGATCACCGTCCGAGCTGTTTCTCAAAAAAACATGGGGATGATCGGTTTCGACAGGGGATGTTGAAACAGGGGAAGCGAGCCGAGGAACGCGGCAATGATCTCGTTAACCACGTGTCGCAAAAAAATAATCGCCAACACTAAGCGCGATTCCCAGCAGTTCGCTCTCGCTGCCTAATAAGCACCGATAGCGCTTGGGTGTCAGACCGGGGGGTTCCCGACCCGGACCCTGGCATAATCTAGGGAACTCAACCGTCCGCCCGGGCTGCGAGGGCGGATGGGAAATCAAACAGCAGCTGGGCCTGTTGGCGGCTTGTCCGTGTGACCGCCAGGGCCGAGAAAAGCACAGCGGACTGCGCTCGGAGAAGCCCTGAATTAACTCCACTGGACCCGGGTTCGATTCCCGGCATCTCCACCACCCCATGTTCACACCGAAGGCCGTTCTCCGCTCCAGCGGAGGGCGGCCTTCGATTTTTGTACGTTCCGGAGCAGCGCGGCCGGGGGGTCGCGGCGTAGGATCATCCGTCCGCTCGTTTTCCGGAGCCGGATTCCGCCGCAACCACCGAGGCCATGCAGAGCAACACGGACACCACCCCCACGGCCGATCACGAGACCGTCCGCACGCGCGAGATCGCCGGTGAGCAGCAGCACCTCGACACCGTCTACCACCGGTTGGAGGAGAAGCTCGCCGAGGCCGAGTACATCCTGGAGGACGCCGCCAAGCGGGTCCAGGTCGGCACCCCCGGCGCGCTCGCCGAACGCGACGCCCAGGTCTACCGCGCCGGCGCCCACCTCCAGCGCCTGAACAACGAGTTCGAGGACTTCCTGTTCGGCCGGATCGACCTCCAGCGGGCCGACGCGCCGGAGGAGCACGGCATCCCGTCGAACACCCCGCTCGACCCGGCCGACCCGGCCGTCGCCGAGACCCTCCACATCGGCCGCCTCGGCGTGCTGGACGCCGAGTACGGTCCGCTGGTGATCGACTGGCGCGCGCCCGCCGCCGCCCCGTTCTACCGCGCCACCCCCGTCGAGCCGGGCCGGGTGATCCGCCGCCGGGTGATCCGCTCCAAGGGCCGCAAGGTGATCGGCGTCGAGGACGACCTGCTGCGCCCCGACCTCACCCCGACCCTGGACGGCGAGGAGCTGGCCGTGGTCGGCGACGGCGCGCTGATGGCCTCGCTGGGCCGCGCCCGCAGCCACTCGATGCGCGACATCGTCTCCTCCATCCAGAGGGAGCAGGACGAGGTGATCCGCGCCGCCGCCGCGGGCGCCACCCTGGTCACCGGCGGCCCCGGCACCGGCAAGACCGCCGTCGCCCTGCACCGCGCCGCCTACCTGCTCTACCAGGACCGCCGCCGCTACGCCGGGGGCATCCTGGTGGTCTCGCCGACCCCGCTGCTGGTGTCCTACACCGAGGGCGTGCTGCCCGCGCTGGGCGAGGAGGGCCAGGTCGCCGTCCGGGCGGTCGGCTCGCTGGTGGACGGCATCGAGGCGGGCACCTACGACACCCCCGAGGCGGCCCGGGTCAAGGGCTCGGCCCGGATGGTGCACCTGCTGCGCCGGGCCGCCCGCGCGGCGCTGGAGCTGGGCGCGCCGCAGGAGCTGAAGGTCGTCGCCCGCGGCGAGGTGCTGAAGCTGGACGCCTCCCGGCTGAAGGCCGTGCGCGGCAACGTGGTGGGCTCCGGCGGCACCCCGCTGAACCTGCTGCGCCCGCGCGCCCGCAGGCTGCTGCTGGACGCCCTGTGGCAGCAGGCCACCCGGGACCTGCCGAAGCCCACCGACCACTACGCCCGGGAGCAGCGCCAGGAGGAGAAGGAGTCCTTCGACGAGTACGTCTCGGACGAGGCGTCGTTCCTGGACTTCCTGGCCGCCTGGTGGCCGGCGCTGACCCCGCGCGGGGTGCTCGGCACGCTGCGCCAGCACCGGCACATCAACCGGATCGCCCGCCGCGCCGTCACCCCGGACGAGGCCAGGCTGCTGGCCGCCTCCTGGCGCCACCTGTCCGCGCGGGGCGAGGGCGCGCTGTCCGCGCACGACGTCGCGCTCGTCGACGAGCTCCAGGTGCTGCTCGGCGAGCCGGCCCGCCCGAAGGTCCGCGAGGTGGACGCGGTGGACCTGCTGAGCGGCCTGGAGGAGGTCACCACCTTCGCCGACCGCAGCACCCGCCAGCGGGACCGCCAGCCGGTCGAGCGCAAGGAGTACGCGCACGTCATCGTGGACGAGGCGCAGGACCTCACCCCGATGCAGTGGCGGATGATCGGCCGCCGGTCCCGGATGGCCACCTGGACGATCGTCGGCGACCCGGCGCAGTCCTCCTGGCCGTTCCCGCAGGAGGCCCAGGCCGCGCTGGACGAGGTGCTCTCCGGCAAGCCGCGCCGCCGCTTCACGCTGACCGTGAACTACCGCAACCCGGCCGAGATCGCCGAGGTCGCGGCGAAGGTGCTGGCGCTGGCCGCGCCGGGCACCCCGTCGCCGAGCGCGGTGCGCCACGTCGGTGTGGAGCCGCGCTTCGCGGCCACCACCGACCTCTCGCCGGAGGCCTTCGGCAAGGCCGCCCGGGCCGAGCTGGAGCGGCTGCTGGCCGAGGTGGACGGCACCGTGGCGATCGTGGTGCCGATGGACCGCCGGGAGGAGGCGGCCGGCTGGGCCGAGGGCCTGGGCGAGCGCGTGGTGGCGCTGGGCAGCCTGGAGGCCAAGGGCCTGGAGTACGACGCGACGGTGGTGGCCGACCCGACCGGCATCGCCGGCGAGTCGGAGGCCGGCCTGCGGGTGCTGTACGTGGCGCTGACCCGCGCGACCCAGCGGCTGACCGTGCT
Organism: Kitasatospora sp. NPDC048298; assembly: GCF_043201465.1. Lineage (NCBI taxonomy): Bacteria > Bacillati > Actinomycetota > Actinomycetes > Kitasatosporales > Streptomycetaceae > Kitasatospora > Kitasatospora sp. NPDC048298. Next base: position 90,123 of record NZ_JBICYZ010000029.1, on the reverse strand, counting down.
CTCCGGACCGGACGACCTGCCGGACGCGGCCGGCGTGCCCGCGCTGCTGCACGGCTGACGGTTCCCGAGGCCCACGGAAGAAGGCCCCCCACCGGATGGTGAGGGGCCTTCAGACGTTTAGTACACCGACCCGCCATGCTCGCCTCGCGGCAAGTGGTCCCTCGAAGGGACGAAGGTTGGGCCCGGGGGCTTGGATCGAGCCGGTGCCTGTCCAATGTAACGCATCGGCCGGGAGAGGCAAGGAGTGAGCGGGGGAGACCGAGGGCGCCGGACGGGATTGTCGGATCCGCACACTCAATGAACGTTATTTCTGGCTTCCCCCAGGAAGGTGCGACGATCGAGGTCTAGCATGCGTAGGCGATGCCTTCAACAAAATGTTGAGCCTGCGGGACAGACGGAAGAAGGAAGCGTCGATGGCGACGGTGCCCAGTGTCTCCAACTCGATCACGGTACGGCTGGAGGTCCCGGCCCGGGGCAACGCCGTCAGTGCGATCACCACGGCCGTGGAGTCCTCCGGCGGCTCGGTGACCGGTCTCGACGTCACCGCCTCCGGCCTGGAGGCGCTGCGGATCGACGTCACGGTGGCGGCCTCCTCGGTCGCGCACGGCGAGGAGATCGTCGAGAAGCTGCGCGCGATCGACGGCGTGTCGATCGGCAAGGTCTCGGACCGTACCTTCCTGATGCACCTCGGCGGCAAGATCGAGATGTCCTCCAAGCTGCCGATCCGCAACCGTGACGACCTCAGCATGATCTACACCCCGGGTGTCGCCCGCGTCTGCATGGCGATCGCGGAGAACCCCGAGGACGCCCGCCGCCTGACCATCAAGCGCAACAGCGTCGCCGTGGTCACCGACGGCTCGGCGGTGCTGGGCCTGGGCAACATCGGCCCGGCGGCCGCACTGCCGGTCATGGAGGGCAAGGCGGCCCTGTTCAAGCGCTTCGCCGGGATCGACGCCTGGCCGATCTGCCTGGACACCCAGGACACCGACGAGATCGTCGCCATCGTCAAGGCGATCGCCCCGGGCTTCGCGGGGATCAACCTGGAGGACATCTCCGCGCCGCGCTGCTTCGAGATCGAGGCCCGGCTGCGCGAGGCCCTGGACATCCCGGTCTTCCACGACGACCAGCACGGCACCGCGATCGTGGTGCTGGCCGCCCTCACCAACGCGCTGAAGGTGGTCGGCAAGGAGATCAGCGACATCCGCGTGGTGATGTCCGGCGCCGGCGCCGCCGGCACCGCGATCCTCAAGCTGCTGATGGCGGCCGGCGTCGAGCACGCCACCGTGGCGGACGTGCACGGCGTGGTCCACCTGGGCCGCGAGGACCTCACCGAGAGCCTGCGCTGGATCGCCGAGCACACCAACCGCTCGGGCCGCACCGGCACCCTCAAGGAGGCCGTGGCGGGCGCCGACGTCTTCATCGGCGTCTCGGCCCCGAACGTCCTGGACGGCGACGACCTGGCCACCATGGCCGAGGACGCGATCGTCTTCGCGCTGGCCAACCCGGACCCGGAGGTCGATCCGGCCATCGCCCGGCAGACCGCCGCCGTGGTCGCCACCGGCCGCAGCGACTTCCCGAACCAGATCAACAACGTGCTGGTCTTCCCGGGCGTCTTCCGCGGCCTGCTGGACGCCCAGAGCCGCACCGTCAACACCGAGATGATGATCGCCGCCGCCCGGGCGCTGGCCACCACCGTGGCCGCCGACGAGCTGAACGCCAACTACATCATCCCGAGCGTGTTCCACAAGGACGTGGCCAAGACCGTCGCCTCCGCGGTGCGCGAGGCGGCCCTCGCGGGGGCCCAGGAGGCCCCGGCGCCGGCCCGTCCGACCCCCGGCATCGTCGGCACCCTCGACACCTCCGCGTTCCCCACCGTCAAGCTCTGACGGCCGGATCGGGCGACGTGCCGTAGATCGCTCAAATGTACGAATAGTGAGCATGCCTGTCCAGCCCGCCCCGAACCCTTGCGACACAAGGGCGAGGGGCGTGTTTGGGCTTGTCAGTCGTAGGGCGTACCGTAGCCCTGCACGGGGCAGGCGTGTCCGACAAGTACGGAACGTCCCCCTGGTCTTCCGGCGCGTCCTCCCGACCGCCGCCCGCGCCCGGTCCGCCGGAGCCGACGGAGCGTCACACCTCCAACGGGCGGGCGATGTTCGGGTGGCTGGGCCGGGGCCCGATTGGCTTTCTCGGGGCCGGTCGGGGCAGGATTCGTATCCAGGCGGGCGGGCGGGCCTTCGACGGCTCCGGCGCGCGGCATCGGGTGCGGACCCGGCCTGCGACCACGCATTGCCTGCATGAGCACAGTGTGCGGACCTGCGGCCCATCCGGGTGCCCCCCGGTGGGAGCACCGATGGGCCCCCGCGCACCGCAAGCGAACAGACCACAGGAGTACACATGAACCGCAGTGAGCTGGTGGCCGCGCTGTCCGAGCGCGCCGAGGTGACCCGCAAGGACGCCGACGCCGTTCTGGCCGCCTTCGCCGAGATCGTCGGCGAGGTCGTCGCCAAGGGCGACGAGAAGGTCACCATCCCCGGTTTCCTGACCTTCGAGCGCACCCACCGCGCTGCCCGCACCGCCCGCAACCCGCAGACCGGCGAGCCGATCCAGATCGCCGCGGGCTACAGCGCCAAGGTGAGCGCCGGCTCCAAGCTGAAGGAAGCCGCCAAGGGCGCTGCCTGAGCCACCCCTTGAACGCCCGAGAGGCCGGGCTCCCCGCTGGGGAGCCCGGCCTCTCGCCGTCGTGTCCGGACCGTCAGGCCTCGACCAGCTGCTCGCTGGGCAGCTCGACGTGGGCGCCGAGGTCCCGCAGCTTGTCCATGAAGTTCTCGTAGCCGCGGTTGATCAGGTCGATGCCGTGCACGGTCGAGGTGCCCTCGGCCGCCAGCGCCGCGATCAGGTACGAGAAGCCGCCGCGCAGGTCCGGGATGACCAGCTCGGAGCCGATCAGCTTGGACGGGCCGGAGACGACCGCGGAGTGCAGGAAGTTGCGGGCGCCGAAGCGGCACGGGGTGGCGCCCAGGCACTCGCGGTAGAGCTGGATGTGCGCGCCCATCTGGTTCAGCGCGCCGGTGAAGCCGAGCCGCGACTCGTACACCGTCTCGTGGATGATCGACAGGCCGGTGGCCTGGGTCAGCGCGACCACCAGCGGCTGCTGCCAGTCGGTCTGGAAGCCCGGGTGCACGTCGGTCTCCAGGGCGATGGCCTTGAGCTCGCCGCCCGGGTGCCAGAAGCGGATGCCCTCGTCGTCCACCTCGAAGGCGCCGCCGACCTTCCGGAAGGTGTTCAGGAAGGTCATCATCTCCAGCTGGCGGGCACCGCGGACGTAGATGTCGCCCTTGGTGGCCAGCGCCGCGCAGGCCCAGGAGGCCGCCTCCAGGCGGTCCGGCAGCGCGCGGTGGTTGTAGCCGTTCAGCTCGTCCACGCCGGTGATCAGGATCGTCCGGTCGGTGCCCAGCGTGATGATCGCACCCATCTTCTGCAGCACGCAGATCAGGTCGACGATCTCCGGCTCGATGGCCGCGTTGCGCAGCTCGGTGACGCCCTCGGCGAGGACGGCGGTGAGCAGCACCTGCTCGGTCGCGCCGACCGAGGGGTACGGCAGCTCGATCTTGGTGCCGCGCAGCCGCTGCGGGGCGACCAGGTAGGTGCCCTGCGGGTGCTTCTCGATGGTGGCGCCGAACTGGCGCAGCACCTCGAAGTGGAAGTCGACGGGGCGGCCGCCGATGTCGCAGCCGCCCAGGCCGGGGATGAAGGCGTGGCCGAGGCGGTGCAGCAGCGGGCCGCAGAACAGGATCGGGATCCGCGAGGAGCCGGCGTGTGCGTCGATGTCGGCGACATTGGCGCTCTCGACGTGCGAGGGGTCGAGGATCAGCTCGCCGTCCTCGTCACCGGTGCGCACGGTCACGCCGTGCAGCTGCAGCAGGCCGCGGACCACCTTGACGTCGCGGATGTCCGGGACGTTGCGCAGTCTGCTGGGGCCCTGCCCGAGGAGGGCGGCGACCATGGCCTTGGGCACCAGGTTCTTCGCACCGCGGACGCGGATCTCGCCTTCGAGCGGGTTTCCGCCATGGACCAGCAGGACGTCGTCGGTCATCGTTCTCGCAATCCGGGGTGCCAGAGGGGTGGGGAAAGGGGCTCCGGGAGAGAGCCGGTGGTGGACCGGTCGTACGGGCACGTTCGGACCCCCGGCGAAACCGAGTCGGCACCGTGAAGGGCGTCCACCAGACGTAGATGGTAGTAGGCGCGCCGATGGTTCCCGTGAGCCTCTCCCGTGATGGTGCTCTCTCCGGGCCCGCGCCCGCCCCCCGGTACGGCCGTACGGGTGTTCGTCGCGGTGGCCGGTTTCCGGGCGTTGCGGTGTCCGAGCGGTGCCGTTCTGCGGGATCATGTGGGCATGACGGCGGCCCAATCGCACGGAGGCCGGTCCCACACCGGCAGTCTGCTCGTCGCGACGCCCCTGCTCACCGACCCGAACTTCGCGCGGGCGGTGGTGCTGCTCCTCGACCACGACGTCGAGGGGGCGCTCGGCGTGGTCCTCAACCGGCCGACACCGGTCGAGGTGGGAAGCGTGCTGGACGGCTGGAACAGACTCGTCGGACAGCCCGCCGTGGTGTTCCAGGGCGGCCCGGTGGCGCTGGACTCGGCGCTCGGCCTCGCGGTGGCCCCGGGGGAGCCCGGCACCGGCGAGCCGCTCGGCTGGCGCCGGGTGCACGGCGCGATCGGCCTGGTGGACCTGGAGGCGCCGCCCGAGGTGCTGGCCGGCGAGCTGGGCAGCCTGCGGATCTTCGCCGGGTACGCCGGCTGGTCGCCGGGGCAGCTGGAGGCGGAGCTGGAGAGCGGCGCCTGGTACCTGGTGGACTGCGAGCCCGGGGACGTCTCCAGCCCCGAGCCGGAGCGGCTGTGGCGCTCGGTGCTGCGCCGCCAGAGAGGCCCGCTCGCCCTGCTGGCGACCTACCCGGACGACCCGACGATGAACTGAGCCGACCGGCCCGGTGCGGTGACACTGGCCGGGTTTCCGGAGGCGCCCATAGACTTGGCACCCATGAGCACTCTTGAGCCCGAGCGCGGCCTCGGCACCGGCACCCTGGTCGAGCCCGTCCCGCAGGTGTCCAACGGGGACGGCGACCACGAGCGCTTCGCGCACTACGTCCAGAAGGACAAGATCATGGAGAGCGCGCTCTCCGGGTCTCCCGTGGTGGCGCTCTGCGGCAAGGTGTGGGTGCCCGGTCGCGACCCGAAGAAGTACCCGGTCTGCCCGATGTGCAAGGAGATCTACGACGGCATCGGCAAGCCGCAGGGCGGCGACGGCGACGGCAAGTAGTCCGCGGCGCTCCGCGCGACGCCGTTTTGCATAGCACCCGGTTTCCTGGGTGGTCTATGCCAATCGTTCCGGGCGTGGGCAGGATGTCGGAATGGACCTCATTCCCGCACCTTCGAGTGCCGCCCGCCGCCCGGACGAGGACTATCCGCTCGACGCCACCACGACGCTGACCGCACCCCCCGCGCTGGCCGACGCCGAGCGCTGGCTGCGGGCCGCCCTGTCCGCCGCCACCGGGCTGCCGCTCGGCCCGGGCCGGCCGGGCGCGGGCATCGAGCTGGTCCAGGACGCGACGCTCGCCGCCGAGGCGTACCGGCTCACGGTGCGCCCCGGCCACGCCCTGCTCGCCGCGGGAGGGCCGGCGGGCGCCCTGTGGGGCGCGCAGACCCTGCGGCAGCTGCTCGGGCCGGACGCCTACCGGCGGTCGCCGCTGCGCCGCGAGGGCTGGGTGCTGCCCGGCGCCGACATCGAGGACGCCCCCCGGTTCGGCTGGCGCGGCGCGCTGCTCGACGTCGCCCGGCACTTCCTGCCCAAGTCGGACGTGCTGCGCTTCGTCGACCTGCTGGCCGCGCACAAGCTGAACGTGCTGCACCTGCACCTGACCGACGACCAGGGGTGGCGGGTCGAGATCAAGCGCTACCCGAGGCTGACCGAGCGCGGTGCCTGGCGGGACCGCTCGATGGTCGGCTACCGGGCCGGGCAGCGCCGCGACGACCGCCCGCACGGCGGCTACTACACCCAGGACGACCTGCGCGAGATCGTCGCCTACGCGGCCGCCCGCGGGGTCACCGTCGTCCCGGAGATCGACCTGCCCGGCCACACCCAGGCCGCCGTCGCCGCCTACCCCGAGCTGGGCAACACCGACGTGGTGGACACCGCCGCGCTCGGGGTCTGGACCGACTGGGGGGTGAGTCACAACGTGCTCAACGCCTCGGAGGAGACCCTGCGCTTCTTCGAGGGCGTGCTGGAGGAGGTCCTGGAGCTCTTCCCGTCCGAGTTCGTCCACCTCGGCGGCGACGAGTGCCCCAAGGAGCAGTGGAAGGACAGCGCCGCCGCGCAGGCCCGGATCCGCGAGCTGGGCCTGGCCAACGAGGACGAGCTGCAGAGCCACCTCATCCGGCACTTCGACCGCTGGCTGGCCGAGCGCGGCCGCCGGCTGATCGGCTGGGACGAGATCCTGGAGGGCGGGCTCGCCCCGGGCGCCGCCGTCTCCTCCTGGCGCGGCTTCGGCGGCGGGATCGCCGCCGCGAAGGCCGGGCACGACGTGGTGATGTGCCCCGAGCAGCACGTCTACTTCGACCACCGGCAGGCGGACGGACCGGACGAGCCGATCCCGGTCGGCTTCGTGCGCACGCTGGAGGACGTCTACCGGTTCGAGCCGGTCCCCGCGCAGCTGGACGAGGCCGCCGCCCGGCACGTGATCGGCACCCAGGCCAACCTGTGGAGCGAGTTCATGGACAGCGCCAGGGACATCGACTACCGGGCCTTCCCCCGGCTGGTCGCCTTCGCCGAGGTCGCCTGGTCCGAGCTGCCCGCCGCGCCGGCCGAGCGGGACTACGCCGGTTTCGAGCAGCGGTTGACGGCCCACCTGAAGGTGTTGGACGCGCTCGGCGTCGAGTACCGCCCGGCGGACGGGCCGCACCCCTGGCAGCGCTGGCCCGGAGTGGCCGGCCGGCCGATCGAGGGCCCCCCGCCGGTGCGCTAGTCCTACTCATCGGGAACTTCTGAGCGGTCATCCGACGTCAAGAACTGATGAACATCTGCCCTGGCCCGGAGCGGGTCGGGGCAGATACCGCCCGGTATCAGTCCCAATCGGGCAGTCCCGTTCACCGGTCCCGAGATGATCATCGAGCATTGTGTGCCAGAGTTGCCCAACCCGGCCCGATCGCCCGTACCCTACGGGCCAGGCCGGGCTGCTGACGCAGGACGGCACGGCCGAAGGCCGGCGGGCGGCAGGCGATCGATGAGCAAGTGGAGCACGGTGGGACCCAGGTGAACCGGACGATCATGCTGCCGGCCTCCCTCGACGAGGCCGTCGACGCGCTGGCCGCCGCCCCGGCCGCGGTACCGGTGGCCGGAGCCACCGACCTGATGGAGGCCGTCAACGCCGGCCGACTGCGCCCCGCCGCCCTGGTCGGCCTCGGCCGGATCACCGAACTGCGCGGCTGGCGCTACGAGGACGGCGGCACCGCCGTCCTCGGCGCCGGACTCACCCACGCCCGGATGGACCGCCCCGACTTCGCCGCGCTCATCCCCGCGCTCGCCGACGCGGCCCGCACGGCCGGCCCGCCGCAGGTCCGCAACGTCGGCACCCTCGGCGGGAACATCGTCACCGCCGCCGCCGCGGGCGACACCCTCCCGGTGCTCACCGCGCTGGAGGCCAGCGTCACCCTGGCCCGGGCCGGGGGCACCCGCGAGGTGCCGGTCAGTCACCTGCTCACCGGACTCGACCCGGTGCGCCCCGGCGAACTGCTCACCTGGGTGCGCGTCCCGCTGCTGCACGCCCCGCAGGTCTTCCTCAAGGCCACCGGCCGCAGCGGCCCGGCCCGCGCCACCGCCTCCGTCGCCCTCGTCCTCGACCCGGCCCGGCGCTCGGTGCGCTGCGCCGTCGGGGCCGTCGCGCCGGTGCCGCTGCGCCCGCTCGAGGCCGAGGCCTGGGTGGCCGGCTGCATCGACTGGGACGGCAGCCGGGAGATCGACCCGGCCGCGACCGCCGCCTTCGGCGAGTACGTGGCCGGTGCCTGCGTCCCCGACAACTACGGCGCCGAGGGCGCCTGGGAGGCCGTGACCGAGGGGCCGACCGCGGCCGCCGTTCGGCTGCGGCGTACCGTATCGGTGCTGGCCCGACGGGCACTGGGAAGGGCGCTGAAGTGACCACAGACCCCATCGAGACCCTCGACGCCGACCCGCTCGGCCTCTCCCCGCAGGTCAGCCGCGAGCTGCGCCCGTGCGCCTCGTACACGCTGCGGGTCAACGGTTTCGAACGGCCCGTCACCGACGCCTGGATCGGCGAGAGCCTGCTCTACGTGCTGCGCGAGCGGCTCGGCCTGGCCGGCGCCAAGGACGGCTGCGAGCAGGGCGAGTGCGGGGCCTGCTCGGTGCAGGTGGACGGCCAGCTGGTGGCCGGCTGCCTGGTGCCCGCGGCACTGGCCGCCGACAGCGAGATCAACACCGTCGAGGGCCTGTCGGCCGCCGGCGGCGCGAGCGACGTCCAGCAGGCGCTGGCCGCCTCCGGCGCCGTCCAGTGCGGCTACTGCACCCCGGGCATGGCGATGGCGGTGCACGACCTGCTCCAGCGCAACCACCGGCCCACCGAGGTGGAGGCCCGCCAGGCGCTGTGCGGCAACCTCTGCCGCTGCACCGGCTACCGGGGCGTGCTGGCCGCCGTCCAGACCGTCGCGGACGCCCGCGCGCTGGACACCGAGGAGGCCGGGGAGGCGGTCGAGACCGCCGCCGAGGCGCCGGTCGAGCCGGTCGCCGAGCCGTCAGCGGAGGCGCCCGTCGAACCCGGGCACGCCGTCGAGCCGCCGGTCTACGCCGACGCCGAGGCCTGGATCGAGCACGTCCCCCAGCAGGCCGTTCCCCAGCAGCCCGTCGAGCAGCCCCACCCGGTCGCCCACCCCGTGGAGCAGCACCTCGTCGGGCAGCACCCCGCCGTCGAGCAGCACCCCCTCGACCAGGCCCCGGCCGGGCTGCCCTACGGCGACCCCCAGGGCGGGTACGACAGCGGCGTGTACGACACCACCGTGCTGGCCCCGATCCGGGACGGCATCCCCGCCCAGGCCGTCGACGATCAGGTGTACTACCCGCCCCAGGGCTACCCCGAGCAGCCGTACCAGGCCACCCCCGCGCACGGCACCCACCTGCCCTTCCCGGACGGCCACCAGCAGCAGAGCGGCTACGACACCGGGTACGACGCCCCGGTCTACGAGTCCACCCCCGCGCACGGAACCCCGCTGCCCGGCGCCGTCTACGACGGCACGCCGCCGCACGGCACCCCGTACGCCGCCCCGCACCCGCACGGTGCCCCGGCCGAGGGCGGCGCCCCGGCCGGAGTCCCGTACGGCGCCACCCCCGCCCACGGCATCCGGCTCCCCGAGGACGACCACGCATCATGACGTCGCCTACCGACATCGGCGCAGCACTCCAGCAGGACGGCGGCGAGGGCGGCGCACCGGAGCCGATCGGCCTGGGCAGCTCCCCGCTGCGCAGCGACGCGCTGCCCAAGGCGCTCGGCATCTACCCGTACGCGGCCGACCTGTGGGCCGAGGGGCTGCTGTGGGGCGCGGTGCTGCGCTCGCCGCACCCGCACGCCCGGATCCGCGGCATCGACACCTCGGCCGCGCTGGCGCTGCCCGGGGTGCACGCCGTGGTCACCGCCGCCGACCTGCCACCCGGCCCGGACGGCACCCCCGACGGCGCCCCGGCCGGGCCGATCGTCGCCGACCGGCCGGTGCTGGCCGCCGGCGTGGTGCGCCACCACGGCGAGCCGATCGCCGCGGTCGCCGCCGACCACCCGGACACCGCCCGGCTGGCGGTCGGTCTGATCGCGGTCGACTACGAGCCGCTGGAGGCCGTCACCGATCCGGAGCAGGCCTTCACCGCGCCGCCGCTGCACCCGGACGGCAACCTGTTCCGCCACCTGCCGCTGCGCACCGGGGACCCGGACGCGGTCGGCGAGATCGTCGTCGAGGGCCTCTACCAGGTCGGCCGGCAGGACCCGGCCCCGCTCGGCGCAGAGGCCGGGCTGGCCGTGCCGCGCCCGGACGGCGGCGTGGAGCTGCACCTGTCCTCCACCGACCCGCACGGCGACCGCGACCGCACCGCCGCCTGCCTCGGTCTGGAGCCGGACCGGGTCCGGCTGGTGGTCACCGGCGTGCCCGGCGCCACCACCGACCGCGAGGACCTCTCGTTCCAGGTCACCCTGGCCCTGCTGGCGCTGCGCACCGGCCGTCCGGTGAAGATGACGCTCACCCGCGAGGAGTCCTTCCACACCCACGCCTCGCGCCACCCCGCGCTCCTGCGCTACCGCCACCACGCCGACGCCGAGGGCACGCTGGTGAAGGTCGAGGCGCAGATCCTGCTGGACGGCGGCGCCTACGCGGACGTCTCCGCCGAGGCGCTGGCCGCCGCGACGGCCTTCTCGGCCGGCCCGTACGTCTGCCCGAACGTCTTCGTGGACGCCTGGGCGGTGCGCACCAACAACCCGCCGGCCGGCCGGATGCGCGGTGAGGGCGCCCTGCAGGCCTGCTTCGCGTACGAGTCGCAGCTGGACCAGCTGGCCGCCCGGATCGGCGTGGACCCGGTGGAGATCCGCCGCCGCAACGCGATGTCCACCGGCGACCCGCTGCCCACCGGACAGGCCGTCACCTGCCCGGCGCCGGTGCTCGCCCTGCTGGACGCGGTGGCGGCCGAGCCGCTGCCGGCCCTGCCGGTGGACGACCCGGACGCCGAGTGGCTGCTGCCCGGCGGGCCCGGCGGCGCGGGCGACCCGGCGGCGGTGCGGCGCGGCATCGGCTACGCCGTCGGCATGGTGCACATGCTGGGCGCCGAGGGCGAGGACGAGGTCTCCACCGCGACCGTGCGGGTCAGCGGCGACCACGCCACCGTGATCTGCGCGGCGGTCGACGCCGGGCAGGGCTTCGCCACGCTGGCCCGGCAGATCGTGCAGACCGTACTGGGTGTCAGCGAGGTCTACATCGCGCCGGCCGACAGCGACCAGTCGATCGCCGGGCCGTCCGCCCGCGGCCGGCACACCTGGGTCTCGGGCGGCGCCGTCGAGCGGGCCGCGCTGATGGTCCGCCACCAGCTGCTGCAGCCGATCGCGGCGAACTTCGGGATGTCGGTGGAGCTGCTCCAGATCGCCGACGGCAAGATCACCTCGTACGACGGGGTGCTCGGCATGCCGGTCGCCGAGGCGCTGGAGGGCAAGGAGCTGTGGGCCACCGCGCAGTGCCGCCCGCACCCCACCGAGCCGCTGGACGAGGCCGGGCAGGGCGACGCCTTCGTCTCCATCTCGTTCTGCGCGATGCGCGCCGTGGTGGACGTGGACATCGAGCTGGGCGCCGTGCGGGTGGTCGAGATGACGGTCGCCCAGGACGTGGGCCGGGCGCTGAACCCGCGCCAGATCGAGGACCGGATCGAGGCGGGGGTGGCCCAGGGCGTGGGCCTGGCGCTGCTGGAGGACCTGCGGACGGAGGGCGGGGTGCTGCAGAACCCCTCGCTCACCGGCTACCGGCTGCCCACCGCGCTGGACACCCCGGAGGTGCGGATCGCCGCGCTGCTGGAGGAGCGCGACGTGGTGGCCCCGTTCGGCGCCAAGGCGGTCGGCGCCGTCCCCGCGGTGGTCGCCCCGGCGGCCGTCGCCGCGGCCGTGCGCGCCGCCACCGGCCTGCCGGTCGGCCGGCTGCCGATCCGGGCGGAGGACGCCGTCACGGCCTGACCGGATTTCCCGGGAAATGCCGGGAACGGCGAAAAGGAATTGCCGGCCGACTTTTCGGAGTCGACCGGCAATTCCTTTTTCCGGGGAGGCCATGGCGGGAATCGAACCCGCGTGTACCGCTTTGCAGACGGTTCCCTAAGCCACTCGGGCACACGGCCAGTGAATTCATGGTGGCCGATCCGGGGGAGCGGGGTCAATGCTCCTTTGTAAATTCTGTATGGCAGTGTGTGCTACCGTCGGAGACCGGTGGCGGCATTCCCGCCACCCCGGACGAGCGCGTCGTACCCGGTGACGACAAGACGGCGCAGTTCAGCGGCAATCCGGCCGCTGTGGACTGCGGAGGCATCACCGTCATGGCCTGGCTCGTTCTGATCGTCTCGGGTTTCCTGGAGACCGTGTGGGCGGTCGCCCTGGAGTCGTCCAAGGGCTTCACCCGTCCCGTTCCCAGCGTCGTCTTCGGCGTCGCTCTGCTGGTCAGCATGGGCGGCCTGGCGTACGCGATGCGCACCATTCCGATCGGCACCGGCTACGCGGTCTGGGTCGGCATCGGCGCGGTCGGCACCGCGGCCTACGGCATGGCCGTCCTGGGGGACCCGGCGACGGTGGCCCGGATCGCCTGCCTGCTGCTGATCGTCTCCGGCGTGGTGGGCCTGAAGGTGCTCCACTGAGCCCGTCCTAGGCCTCGGGACCGAGTCGTTCCCCGACCGGGGTCAGGGGTCATCGAGGCAGACGCCACTTACGATGATACGTATGACCACTGCCTCCCCCACCTCGGTCGACCCCGTACCGATACCCCTCGACGACGACCCCGGTGGCGGGGTCCTCGGCGGCCGCTACCGCGCGCTGACGCTGGGGATCGTCTCGGTGGTCCTGGTGATCGCCTTCGAGGCGACGGCCGTCAACACCGCGATGCCGACCGCGGCCCGTGAGCTGCACGGGCTCGGGCTGTACGCCTTCGCCTTCTCCGGCTACTTCACCACCACCCTGTTCGCCCTGGTCGTCTCCGGCCAGTGGTGCGACCGGAGCGGCCCGCTGCGGCCGCTGTTCAGCGGCATCGCGGTGTTCGGCGTCGGACTGGTGGTGGCCGGGACGGCACCCGGGATGTGGGTGTTCGTGGCCGGGCGGGCCGTCCAGGGCCTGGGCGGCGGGCTGGTGATCGTCGCCCTGTACGTGGTGGTCGGCCGGGCCTACCCGGAGCGGCTGCGGCCCGCGGTGTTCGCGGCCTTCTCCTCGGCCTGGGTGCTGCCCTCGATCGTCGGCCCGCTGGTCTCCGGGGCCGTCACCCAGCACCTGGGCTGGCGCTGGGTGTTCCTGGCCGTGCCGGTGCTGATCCTCCTGCCGCTGGCTGTGATGGGCCCGGCGCTGGCCCGCTCGGAGCAGGAGCACCCGGTGGTCAGGGGCGCGGCCTTCGACCGCCGTCGCACCCTGCTGGCCGCGATGGCGGCGGTCGGCGCCGGCCTGCTGCAGTACGCGGGCCAGCGGCGCGACCTGATCGGCCTGGCCCCAGGGATCGCCGGGGCGGCGCTGCTCGTGCCGGCCGTCCTGGGACTGCTGCCGGCGCGGACCCTGCGGGCCGGTCGCGGGCTGCCGGCCGTGATCCTGCTGCGCGGGGTGGCCGCGGGGGCGTTCTTCGCGGCCGAGGCGTTCATCCCGCTGATGATGACCACCCAGCGCGGGCTCTCGCCGACGCTGGCCGGCCTGACCCTGACCAGCGGCGGCCTCACCTGGGCGCTCGGCTCCTGGCTCCAGGGCCGGCCCGGGGCGGAGCGCTACCGCGCGGTGATGATCCGGGGCGGCTTCGTGCTGACGGCGGTGGCCATCTCGGGTGCCGCGCTGGTGCTGTTCCCGGCGGTGCCGGCCTGGGCCGCCGCGGCGGCCTGGGGCGTCGGCGGCGTCGGGATGGGGATGGCGGTCGCGAGCGTCAGCGTGCTGATGATGAAGCTCTCCACGCCGGAGGACGCCGGGGCCAACTCGGCGGCCCTTCAGGTGAGCGACGCGCTGGGCAACGTGCTGCTGACCGGCCTCGCCGGAGTGATGTTCGCGGCGCTGGGCGGCGGCTCGCTCGCCGCCGCCCACGAGGACGGCGGGGCGGCCGGCTCGCCCGGCGCCTTCGCGGTGATCCTGCTGTCGATGGCCGGGGTGGCGCTGGTCGGCGCGCTGCTCTCCGGCCGGGTGCGGACGAAGGCCTGACGGTCAGCCGGCGGCGGGGGCTCCGGCCCCCGCCGGGGCGCCGAGGAAGGCCTCCCAGCCGCCGGCCGGGGCCTGGCCCGGGGCGAGGGTCTGGAGCTTGCGCAGCACCGCCGGGTCCTGGGCGTCCAGCCAGTCGACCAGCTGCCGGAAGGAGACCAGCCGGACCTCGGGCTTGCTCGCGATGGCCCCGAGGACCTCCTCGACGGCGTTCATGTAGATGCCGCCGTTCCACTCCTCGAAGTGGTTGCCGATGACGTACGGCGCCCGGTTCCCGTTGTAGGTGCGGTCGAAGCCCATCATGTAGGCGTCGCGGGCCTGGGTCTGGAAGCCGGGGTGGAGCGCCGGGTCGGCCTTGGTGTTGGGGCCGCACTGGTTGTACATGATGTTGTAGTCCATCGAGAGCACCTGGAAGGTGTGCCCGGGGAACGGGATGGACTGCAGCGGGAGGTCCCACAGCGCGCCGCCCTGGATCTTCTGCGGCCACACCTGGGTGCCGTTGCCGCTGCTGTCGTAGCGCCAGCCGCGCCCGACCGCGGTGGGCAGCAGGTTTCGCTGGCCCTCCAGGCAGGGGGTGCGGCTGCCGATCAGCTCCTTGCGGTAGTCGAAGGGCAGCGCCGGCAGGTCGGTGAAGCCGGTGTTGGTGCGCCAGTTCATCACGAAGTCCATCGCCTGCTGGATCTCGCTGTCCCACTCCTCCGGGGACCACTTGCCGACGCCGGTGGAGCCGCAGAAGTGGCCGTTGAAGTGGGTCCCGATCTCGTGGCCCTCCAGCCAGGCCGCGTGCACGTTCTCCAGGGTGTCGCGGATGTGCTGGTCGCTCAGGTAGCCGATGTCGGAGGCGCCGGCCTTGTGCTGCGGCGGGCGGTAGAGCTCCTTCTTGGACTCGGGCAGCAGGTAGAGGCCGCTGAGGAAGAAGGTCATCTTCGCGTCGTGCTCCTGGGCCAGCCGGCGGAAGCGGGCGAACAGGCCGTTGTCGAGCTCGCCGGCGCCGTCCCAGGAGAAGACCACGAACTGCGGTGGCCGCCGGCCGGGCTCCAGCCGTTCGGCGACGGGCTGGTGCGGCTGGGCGCCGGTGTCCGAGGTGGAGCCGTCGCCGATCACGACGGTCCGCTGCTCGGGGGCCGGCGCCGGGGCCGGGACGGGAGCGGCGCCCTGCTCGTCGGCCGCGCCGGTGGCCGGGACGGCGGCGTCGGTCGCCCGCTCTCCGCCGGTGGCGTGATTGCTGCCGCAGCCGGCCGCCAGGGCGGCGGCGGTGGCGGCGCCGGCCGCCAGCAGGGTGCGGCGGGAGAGGGCGTCCATGGTCACTCCGTTCGTTGGGCGGTGGTGGGCGGTGGGCTGGAGTGCGCGGTCCCGTCGGACACACGGGTGGGGAACCGTAACCGGGTCAGCATGGCACGAGGGCGGGGCCGTTCGGAGAGGCGCAGCGGGCGGTCGTGAGCGATCGCTCGAACGACGCAACCGATCGGGTCCGTTGAACCGTCGGTAGCTCGTGTCGGGTGTGTTCCCGGGGGGATCGTGTGTGGAAGGTGTTCGTCGCACTCCGCTACCGGATGCCCACGGGGCGCAGGGAAAGGGCGATCAACCCTGCCGATCGGCGGGTGCCGGTACGACCGTCGTATGGACGTGCCATACAGTCCGTTCCGGTTGAATTGTTCCCAGGAAACTCCCAGGAAGTGGGGTTCCGTCGGCAGAGGGGAGCGCCCGTGGGCGTCCAGCAGAGCGGGGGGCCCTGGCCGGGCACCCTGGCGGCGGGTGCCGCGCTGGTGCTCGGTGCCTGGCTGCTGCACGACGGAAGCCCGTCGCTGCCGCCCGCGCCGGGGGCCGGCCAGGCCCGGGCCGGGATCGCGCCGGTCTCGATCGTCCCGCCGCTGGGCCCGTCCGCGCCGACCCGGATCCGCATCCCCGCGGTGCGGTTGGACGCCCCGGTCACGGCGCTCGGACTGGACGCCGACGGCCACCTCCAGACCCCTCCCGAGGGGGACCGGAACCTGGCGGGGTGGTACCGCGGCGGGGCCAGCCCCGGCCAGCGCGGCACCGCGATCCTCGCGGGGCACGTCGACAACAAGGCCGGCCCCGCGGTCTTCTATCATCTGGGCGCGCTCCGTCGGGGGGACCGGATCGAGATCGCCCGGGCGGACGGCGCCACCGCCGTCTACCAGCTCTACGCCATCGAAGTGCACGACCGAAAGGACTTCCCGGACGATCGGGTCTACCGTCAGGCCACTGACGCGCAGCTGCGGGTGATCACCTGCGGCGGCTCGTACAGCGAGGAGCACGGCTACGACGGCAACGTCGTCGCCTACGGCTTCCTGGCCGACACCACCCCGCCGGGCCGAGCCGCATGAGCACGTTGACCCTTGCCTCCCGCTGGAATCCGATCGACTGGCCCCTCACCGAGGGCCTGATCCCGCACGCCGTGCTGACGGCCGGCTGGGCGGCGCTGTTCGCGCTCGCCGTCGGCCGCGGCCGGAGCTGGTGGCGGGTCCGCCTGCCCGCCGCGCTGGTCACCGCCGCGGCGCTCAGCTGGCTGCTGGACGCCGTGGTCGACGGCTGGTGGCACCCCTTCCCGGAGGGCACGCCCCGGTACGTCACCTGGTGGATAGCCGTCGCCCTGCTCGGGCTCTGCCTGGCCGGTTACCGGATGCGGCGGCTCACCTGGCGCCGCCGGGGCGGCGCGCTGGCCCTCAGCGGCCTGGTGCTGCTGATGTCCTCCTCCGAGGTCAACATCGGCTTCGGCCAGTTCCCGAGCGGGCGCGTGATGCTGGCGCCGTGGCTGACCAAGACCGACGGGCTGGTCGCCACCAAGGCGGGCCAGACCGTGACCGCCCCGCCGGGCAAGTCGCTGGAGGAGGTCTGGAAGCCGCCGGCGGACCTGCCCGCGAAGGGCACCGTCTCGGTGGTGCCGATCCCCGGCACCAGGTCGGGCTTCCAGGCCCGCGACGCGTACGTCTACCTCCCGCCCGCCTACCAGGCCACCCCGCGGCCGCTGCTGCCGGTGGTCGTGATGATCACCGGTCAGCCCGGCATCCCGGGGGACTGGGTGCTGTCCGCCCAGATCAACGAGACGCTCGACGCCTACGCCGCGGAACACGGCGGCCTCGCGCCGATCGTGGTGATGCCCGATCAGCTCGGCTCGACCTGGGCCAACACGCTCTGCCTCGACTCCAAGATCGCCAAGGCCCAGACCTACCTCGCGGTGGACGTCCCCGAGTGGGTCCACCAGAACCTCCAGGCCGCCACCGGCCGCACCGCCTGGGCGATCGGGGGCGCCTCGATGGGCGGCACCTGCGCGCTCCAGCTCGGCGTCAACGCGCCCGACGTCTACGGCACCGTCCTCGACATGTCCGGGCAGGAGGAACCGACCCTGGGCAGCCGGGAACAGACTGTCAAGGCCGCGTTCGGTGGTGACGAGAAGAAGTTCGACGAGGTCGATCCGCTCCAGGTGATGGCCCGCAAGAAGTTCCCGGACACCAACGTCGCGTTGGTCGTCGGCGAGACCGACGAGGAGTTCAGACCACAGATGGAGAAGGTCTACCACGCCGCTCAGGCGGCCGGAATGAAGGCCAAGTTCGATCTGATGCCGGGCGGCCACGGATGGGTCGTCTTCCGGCCCGGCATCGGCCAGCAGCTGCCGTGGCTCGCCCAACAGACCGGGCTGACCCGGTGACCGGGGCGACCGCGCTGGCCGCCGTCGGCGAGCACCGCGGGCCCGGGCCGGAGCCGGAGCGCGCCGCCGAACGGGGCGCCGACCGGGCCCCGGTCACCCGGACGCCGGAACCGGGCCCGCAGAAGCTCCGGCGGGCGGCCGGGGCGCTCGGCTCCCGGCTGCGCTCGGCGCCGCTGACCCTGACCCTGCTGGCCGGGCTCTGGCTGCTCGGCGCGGCCACCGGCAGCCTGGGCCACGGCCCGTCCGACCGGCTGCTCGAGCGGGCCGGGATCGGGCTGTCCACGCTGGCCGAGGGCCACTGGTGGGCGCCGGTCACCTCGATGCTCTGGTGCTCGGGCACCGGCTCGTACGTGTTCACCAGCCTGCTGCTGCTCCTGGTCGGCCCGGCAGCCGAGCACCGGCTCGGGCGGCCGCGCACCCTCGCGGTGCTGGTCGGCGGGCAGGTCGTCGGCACCCTGCTGGGCACCGCCCTGGTCGCCTTCGGCTCCTCGGCGGGGGAGCAGTGGACCGCCTCGGTGGCCGACCAGATCTCGGTCGGCCCGGGCGTCGGCGCGTTCGCGCTGGCCGGGGTGCTCGGGTACCGGCTCACCGTGCTCTGGCGCCGCCGGCTGCACCTGCTGGTGCTGCTCGTCCCGCTGGTGATGACGCTGTACGTGGGCCACCTGCAGAGCGTCCAGCGGTGCGCCGGCGCGCTGGCCGGGCTCGCCCTGGGCGCCCTGGTCAGCCGGGGCCGCCCGCACCTGCGCACCCACCGCTCCTCGCACTCCGAGACCCGGGTGCTGGTCGCGCTCTGCCTGGTCGCCGCCGCCTTCGGGCCGCTGCTCGCCTCGCTGTACGACAACGCCAGCGGGCCCTTCAACACCTTCTCCGAGCTGTACTTCTCGCACCGGCTCAGCCCGGACGAGGTGGCCGACTTCTGCGCGCTGTCGGCGCACGACTGCGCCCGGGCGCACGCCGTCGTCCGGATCTTCGACACCCCGGGCCGGATGATGGCCGCGCTGTTCCCGGCGCTGCTGCTGGTGCTCGCCGAGGGGCTGCGCCGGGGGCTGCGGTTCGCCTGGCTGGTCACCGTGGCCACCGAGCTGCTCTGGGCGGCGCTGCTGTGCTGGCTGTACCTGGACGCCGGGCCGGTCAGCCGGGACGTGGTGCAGTACTTCGTCGAGGCGCTGCTGCTGCCGCTGCTGACCACCGTCCTGCTGGTCGCCACCCGCAAGCGGTTCCCGCTGCGGCTGTCCGGCCGCTCGGTGCGCCGGCTTGCCCTGGTGCTCGGCGGCGCGGCGTTCGCCTCCGCGACCGCCTACGTGGGGATCGGGCGGCTGGTCGCCGGGGAGTTCGAGCCGGGGGCGACCGCCCGCAGGCTGGTGGCCGGGCTGCCGGCCCAGTTCCTGCCGCCCGCGTACAACGACCTGCTGCCGGACTACCCGATCGCGGTCGGGCCGGTGGCGCGCCTGCTGGAGACGTACTGCGGGCTGGTGTTCTGGGTGGTCGCGCTGGCCGTGCTGCTGTCGGTGTTCCGCCGTCCGGTGCTGCACACCGACGCGGCGGCGGCCGGCCGGGCGCGGGCGCTGCTGGCCGAGCACGGCGGCGGGACGCTCTCGTTCATCGCCACCTGGGACGGCAACCACTACTGGTTCGACGAGGGCGGCCGGGCGGCCGTCGCCTACCGGGTGGTGGGCACCGTCGCGCTGACCACCGGCGACCCGTTCGGTGCCCCGGAGGACCGGGCCCGGGCGGTGGCCGGCTTCGCCCGGTACTGCGACGCGCGCGGCTGGACGCCGTGCTTCTACAGCGTCTGCGGCGACACCAGGGCCGCCGCCGCGCAGCTCGGCTGGCGCTCGGTGCAGGTCGCCGAGGACACCGTGGTGCCGCTGCCCGAGCTGGCCTTCACCGGCCGCAAGTGGCAGGACATCCGCACCGCCCTCAACAAGGCCGGCAAGCAGGGCATCTCAGCGGAGTGGTGGGCGTACCACGAGGCGCCGCTCGCGCTGCGGGAGCAGATCCGGGCGATCTCCGAGGAGTGGGTCTCCGAGAAGGGCCTGCCGGAGATGGGCTTCACGCTCGGCGGGCTGGCGGAGCTGGACGACCCGGACGTGCGGGTGCTGGTCGCGGTGGACGAGCAGCGGGTGGTGCACGGGCTGACCAGCTGGATGCCGGTGTACGAGGACGGCGTTCCGGTCGGCTGGACGCTGGACTTCATGCGCCGGCGCTCGGACGGCTTCCGCGGGGTCAGCGAGTTCCTGATCGCCTCGGCCGCGCTCGGGTTCAAGGAGGAGGGCGCGCGCTTCCTTTCGCTGTCGGGCGCGCCGCTGGCCCGCACCGGGCAGGACGAGGAGCCCACCGGGCTGCAGCGGATGCTGGACTGGATGGGCAGGGTGCTGGAGCCGGTGTACGGCTTCCGCTCGCTGCTGGCGTTCAAGGCGAAGTTCCAGCCGGAGTACCGGCCGATGTACATGGCGTACCCCGACCCGGCCGCGCTGCCGGGCATCACCAGGGCGATCGGCAAGGCGTACCTGCCGCACCTGACGGCGGCCCAGGGCGTGCGGCTGATGCGCAGGCTCTCGGGCTGAGCGGAGGTCACAGTCCCCGGGCCCCGGACCCGGGAGACCGTGCGCCGCTGCCCCGGCCGTGGCGCCGGGCCGCCCGTCAGCCGAGCAGCTGGGCGAGCGCGCGGTCGGCGTCCAGGTGCAGGTGCTCCTCGCCCTCGGGGACGAGCAGCCGGCTGCGCCACAGGAAGCGGCGCAGGTCGGCGGTGTCGAAGCGGAGCAGCGCGGTGCCCTCGGGGGCCCGCAGCTCGACCATGGTGCGCCGGCCGACCGCGGGCCGGACGTGGACGTCGCCGACGCCGGCCGGCAGCTCGATGCCGGCCGACAGCAGCTGGCGCGCGAAGATCCAGACGATGTCCTCGGAGTCCCGGCGTTCGGCGGGGTCGTCCAGCGAGAACTCGGAGGGGAAGGCCATCCGGACGGCCAGCGGGTCCTCCGGCAGGTAGGAGAGCACCACCCGCAGCCGGACGGAGCGGTGGGCGGAGAGGATCAGGCGGGCCTGGACGGTCTCTTCGACGGTGCGCACGGGGGGGATCCCTTCGGTTCGGTGCGAGGCCGCGCTTCGGCAGGTGGGGTTGGTGCGGCCTCACCCTGGTGAGAGTCACGGGGCGCCTGGTGCTTACCGGGTTTCACGGAGTATTCGATGTGATCCGGGTCACATCGATTTCCGGCCGCGCGGGCCCGCCGTGGAGCCTCGCCTGGAGGCTCGAACGGCGCCGGGCCGGTACGCTGGGCGGGTTGTCCGATCGCCGCCCGACCGCGGGGCGAGGCCGCAAAACCGCCTCTGACCTGCGATGATCCCCCTCGGAGACCGTGAGTACTGCCGCCGCCTCCTCGATGCCGCTGTTCTCCGACGTACCGGAGTCGCAGGCCCCCGTCCGATCCGTCGGCCATGCCGCGCCCGCTGGCTCGCACCACCTCTCCCCGGCCTTCCCCGGCCGCGCCCCCTGGGGCACCGCGGGCAAGCTGCGGGCCTGGCAGCAGGGCGCGCTGGACAAGTACATCGAGACGCAGCCGCGTGACTTCCTCGCGGTCGCCACCCCGGGCGCAGGCAAGACCACCTTCGCGCTCACCCTGGCCTCGTACCTGCTGCACAACCACCTGGTGCAGCAGGTGACCGTCGTCGCGCCGACCGAGCACCTGAAGAAGCAGTGGGCCGAGGCCGCCGCACGGATAGGCATCCGGCTGGACCCGGCGTACTCCTCCGGGCCGCTGTCCCGGGACTACCACGGCATCGTGGTCACCTACGCGGGCGTCGGGGTGAACCCGATGCTGCACCGCAACCGGACCGAGGCCCGCAAGACCCTCGTGATCATGGACGAGATCCACCACGCCGGTGACTCCAAGTCCTGGGGCGAGGCCTGCTTCGAGGCCTTCGAACCGGCCACCCGCCGACTGGCGCTGACCGGTACGCCGTTCCGCTCGGACACCAACCCGATCCCGTTCGTGGCGTACGAGGCGGGCGGCGACGGCATCCGCAAGTCCGTCGCCGACTACACCTACGGCTACGGGCACGCGCTGGCCGACCACGTCGTCCGCCCGGTGATCTTCCTCAGCTACAGCGGCAACATGCGCTGGCGCACCAAGTCCGGCGACGAGCTGGAGGCCCGGCTCGGCGAGCCGATGACCAAGGACCTGATCGCCCAGGCCTGGCGCACCGCGCTGTCCCCGCAGGGCGAGTGGATCCCGGCGGTGCTCCAGGCCGCCGACCGGCGCCTCACCGAGGTCCGCAAGGCGATCCCGGACGCCGGCGGGCTGGTCATCGCCACCGACCAGAACGTCGCCCGGGCGTACGCCAAGATGCTGCGCGAGATCAGCGGCGAGAAGGTCACCCTGGTGCTCTCGGACGAGACCGAGGCGTCCAAGCGGATCTCCGACTACGCGGCGGGGACCTCGCGCTGGATGGTCGCGGTCCGCATGGTGTCCGAGGGCGTCGACGTGCCCCGGCTGTGCGTGGGCGTGTACGCGACCTCGATCTCCACCCCGCTGTTCTTCGCCCAGGCCGTCGGCCGCTTCGTGCGCGCCCGCAAGCGCGGCGAGACCGCCTCGGTGTTCCTGCCGACCATCCCGCTGCTGCTGGGCTTCGCCAACGAGATGGAGCTCCAGCGCGACCACGTGCTCGACCGGCCGAAGAAGGAGGGCGAGGGCCTCTTCGACGAGGAGGACCGGCTGCTCGCCGAGGCCGAGCGGGCCAACGACGGGCCGGACGGCGCCGGCGGCGAGGAGTTCTCGTACGAGGCGCTGGGCTCCGACGCGGTCTTCGACCGGGTGCTGTACAACGCCATGGAGTTCGGCATGCAGGCCCACCCGGGGAGCGAGGAGGAGGAGGACTACCTCGGCATCCCGGGCCTGCTGGAACCGGACCAGGTGCAGATGCTGCTGCAGAAGCGCCAGCACCGGCAGATCCAGCGCAGCAAGGCCAAGCCCGCCGAGGAGGCCGACCTGCTGGAGCTGCCGGCCGAGGAGCGGCCGGTGGTCACCCACCAGGAGCTGCGGGAGCTGCGCAAGGAGCTGAACGCGCTGGTCGCCGCCTGGCACCACCGCACCGACCAGCCGCACGGCACCATCCACAACGAGCTGCGCCGCCAGTGCGGCGGGCCGCTCACCGCGCAGGCCACCGCGAACCAGCTCAAGGCGCGGATCGCGAAGATCCGGGAGTGGGCCAGGTAGCGGAGCCGGAAGCGGGCGCGGCTCCGTCCGCCGCGCCCGCTCCGCCGTGTCCGCTCCGGGGCGCTCGCTCCGGCGCGTCCGGTCACCGGACCGGGGGCGCGGCCGCGGCCCGGCGCACCCGGCGAATCGCGGGGGTTCGTCCCGAATTCGAGGCGGTGTTGAAGTCGATCACGCCCGAATTTTGGACAACCACTTCCGCCGCGTCATTTCCTTCACTACCTTTCCCCCACGCTCTTCCGTCGGGCAACCCCCGCGGGACGGCGTCGCAGGGCCGCACGCGTCAAGGACGACGCCGTGCGGACCGAGCGCGGCCACCCCCACCTGCGCGCGACACCGACCTTGGAACGGCGCCGCCCGCCCCGCGAGCGCCGCGGAAAGGATTGCCCGTCGTGACTGCCGAGACCTCCCAGACCCTGGACCGCGGCGTTCGGGTCCTCAAGCTCCTCGCCGACTCCGAGCGCGGACTCACCGTGACCGAGCTGGCCGCCCGGCTGGCCGTCAACCGGACGGTGGTCTACCGGCTGCTGGCCACCCTGGAGCAGCACGGACTGGTCCGACGGGACATCGGCGGGCGCGCCCGGGTGGGCCTCGGCGTGCTGCGCCTCGCGCACCGGGTGCACCCGCTGCTGCGCGAGGCCGCCCTCCCGGCCCTGCGCAGCCTGGCCGAGGACCTCGGCGCCACCGCCCACCTGACCCTGGTGGACGGCAACGAGGCGCTGGCCGTCGCCGTGGTCGAGCCCAGCTGGACCGACTTCCACGTCGCCTACCGGACCGGCCTGCGCCACCCGCTCACCGAGAGCGCGGCCGGCCGGGCGATCCTGGAGGCGCGCACCTTCCCCAGCCAGCGCAGGCCCGAACAGGGCTTCGTCATCACCCGTGCGGAGGAGCAGTCCGGGGCGAGCGGGGCGGCCGCCGCACTGGTCGGACTCAGCGGCATCGAGGGCAGCGTCGGCGTGGTGATGCTGAACGGCATGGTGCCCGAGCGGGTCGGCCCCCGGGTGGTGGAGGCGGCGACCGAGGTGGCCGACGCCCTGAGGTAGCACCCGCGCGGGTCGTCGGGTGTGTTTGGATTCCCCTTGTGTCCGAGACCAAGCTCACCAAGGCCCTCACCTCCCCGCGGACCCGCGCGCTCACGCTCTGCGGGGTGCTGGTCGCCGCGCTGTTCGGCGTGGCCGCCTTCGTGCCGCTGCCGTACACCGTCACCTGGCCGGGCCTGACCGCGGACACCCTGGGCACGTACGAGAACAAGCCGGTCCTCACCATCACCGGGGCGCCGCTGCGCACCACCGAGGGCGAGCTGCGGATGGTCACCATCACGGCGACCAACCCGGGGCAGAAGAACACCTTCTGGCGCTCGCTGCAGGCGTGGTTCGACCCGAAGGAGGCGGTCCGCCCGACCGAGACGGTCTACCCGGAGAGCAACCCGGCGAAGGCCGACGAGGCGACCGCCCAGCAGATGGCCGAGTCGCAGGACGCCGCCACCGCGGCCGCGCTGGACTACCTCCACCTGTCGCCGGACCAGGTGAAGGTCAAGATCGACCTGGGGGCGGTCGGCGGCCCCAGCGCCGGCCAGATGCTGGCGCTGGGCATCGTCGACAAGCTGGCCGGCGACGGCAAGGGCGGCGACCTCACCGGCGGGCGCACCATCGCCGGCACCGGCACCATCGACAAGGACGGCACCGTCGGCCCGGTCGGCGGCGTCCCCCTGAAGACGCAGGCGGCCGCCCGGGACGGCGCGACGGTGTTCCTGCTGCCCAAGGACGAGTGCACGGACGCCAAGGTGAACACCCCGGCGTCGCTGCGCCTGGTGCCGGTCGGCAACCTCGCGGAGTCGGTCTCCGCCCTCCAGGCGCTGAGGAGCGGCGGCACCGTCCCGTCCTGCTGACCGTCCCCCACGGCCGGCGTTCCCGCTGGGGCGCCGGGGCTGACCGGCCCCGGCGCGGTCAGATCCCGAAGGCCACCGAGGCGAAGTCGTCGCCCAGCCGGGTGTGCAGCTGGGCGGCGATCCCGGCCAGCCGGTGGGCCTGGGCCATCGGCAGGGACACCGAGATCGCGCCGATGCCGTTGCCCGCGACGATCGGCACCGCCGCACCGGCCGAGCCGATCTCGTACTCCTGGAACTGGGTGATCGGGACGACCCGGCGCGGGCCCTGGCGCGGCAGCAGCGGCAGGCACGCCGGGTCCCGCAGGGTGTACGGGGTGAACGGCACCATCGGGTAGCGGGCCAGGTGGTCCCGGCGCTCCTCGGCGGTCATCAGGGCCAGCACGGTCTTGCCGGCCGCGGTGGCGTGCGCGGCGGCCCGGAAGCCGGCCCGGTCGATCAGCGGCGCGCCGGGGGCCTCGGCGGCTTCGACCAGCTCCACCTCGCCGTGCCGGTACCAGGTGAAGTAGACGGCGGCGGACAGCTCGTCGGCGAGCATGCCCAGCAGCGCCTTGAGCCGGGCCCGGCCCGTCGCCGGACCGTCGTACCGGATCAGCCCGGCGACCGCGGGGCCGGTCAGGTAGAGGCCGCTGTGGCGTTCCAGGTAGTGGTCGTGCACCAGGGTGCGCAGCAGGTGGTACGTGGTGCCCAGGGCCAGGCCGGTGTCCCGGGCGAGCTGCTTGGCGGTGGCGCCCTTGGGGTAGCCGGCGGCCGCCTGCAGCAGGCGCAGGGCGCGCTGGGCGGAGGCGATGAGGGTGGGGGCGGTTCCGTCGGCCGCGACCGCGTTCGTCATGCGGGGGCCGACCCGGGGGAGGGCTCGGTCGGCACGCGTTTCAGCGGACCGGAGGGCGGCGCGAGAGTTAGTAGAACGTTCATATATAAATCTTGCGGCCACCGACGCCTCACGGATGTGCCAAATCGGCGCGTCGGGCCGTGTCTCCCCTCCTACTCGGCGGCGGCCTGGTCCACCAACGGCAGGATCCGGTACGGAACCGGGTTCTCCAGCACGATCGCGGTGGACGAGCGGACGATCCCGTCGAAGCCCAGCACCCGGTCGATCACCCGCTGCAGATCGGCGTTGGACCGGGCCACGATCCGCACCAGCATGTCCCCGATCCCGGTGATGGTGTGCAGCTCCAGCACCTCCGGCACGCTCGCCAGGTGCGCCCGCACGTCCGCGCCCTGGCCCTGGGAGATCTCCAGGGTGGCGAAGGCCGTCACCGGGTAGCCGATCGCCGCCGGGTCCACCTCCGGGCCGAAGCCGCCGATCACGCCCTTGGCCTGGAGCCGGTCCAACCGGGCCTGCACGGTTCCCCGGGCGACCTGCAGCCGGCGCGAGCACTCCAGCACCCCGATCCGGGGCTCCTCGGCGAGCAGCCGGATCAGCCGGCCGTCCAGCGGGTCGATGGCGTCGTTGGTGCTGACCGGCGGGGCGGCGGAAGCCCCTTGCGGGGCGGAGGAGTTGGCTGCGCCGGGGGAACCCGGGGAGTTCGGGGAGTGGGCGGGGGGCATTCGCGGCACCGTCCTGGGGTGGGCATTCTGTACAGCTGCGCGGCCGATTCTCCCGCTCCGGAGCACAGCTTGACCAGGAGGAAACGGAACAGTTGCGCGCAGGTCGGCCCG
Organism: Kitasatospora sp. NPDC048298; assembly: GCF_043201465.1. Taxonomy (NCBI): domain Bacteria; kingdom Bacillati; phylum Actinomycetota; class Actinomycetes; order Kitasatosporales; family Streptomycetaceae; genus Kitasatospora; species Kitasatospora sp. NPDC048298. The sequence goes on along the minus strand of NZ_JBICYZ010000029.1, from coordinate 63,750 downwards.
GCGCCACCCTCCAGCCACACCCCCGCGCCCAGGGCCCCACCCCCGGGTGCCGGGGCGGCCAGGATGGTCCGTACGCCAACCGGGAGGGCAGTCATCATGACCGACACCGCCGCCGAACCAGCCCTGTTCGGGGCAGGCCTCGCACCGTTCGGGGCAGGCCTCGCAGCGGACCCGGCGGAGGCGGGGCCGCTGCCGATGGGCCGTGCGGACGCGGTGGTCTTCGCGGTCGCCGACGCCGAGCGGGCGGCCCGCCGCTACTGCGCCGCGCTCGGGCTGCGCTGCACCGCGTACGCCGGGCCGGAGACCGGCGAGCCGGAGACGCTCTCGTACGTCCTCGCCGCACCGGGGACGCGGATCGTGCTCACCTCCCCGGTGCGGAGCACCGGCCGGCGCGGCCGGGAGCTGACCGAGCATCTGGACCGCCACGGGGACGGGGTGCTGGACCTCTCGGTGAGCGTGCCGGACGTCTACTACGCGTACGACTACGCGGTGGACCGGGGCGCGCTGTCGCTGGCCGAGCCGTACGAGGCGCGGGACGACTACGGCGCGGTGGTGCTGGCCACCATCGCGGTGCCGGGCGGGACCAGGCACACGCTGGTGGACCGGGCGGGGTACGCGGGGCCGTACCTGCCGGGGTACGTACCGTGCGAGGGCTTCTGACGACCTGACGCCTGACGGGACCGTCGAGAGGCGGGCCTCAGCGGATCACCGTCTCCACGATCGGCGGGTGGCCGTTCCAGGAGGCGATGACCGAGTTGGTCTCGGTGTCCCGGACGAAGTCGACCCGCAGCCACTGGCCGTCCGTCCACACCAGCATCTGCCAGCCCGGGTCCGGGGTGGCGGAGACCAGGGTGGCCCGGTCCGGCTTCAGGTCCAGCGCGACCTTGCCGCCCGGGATCGGATAGCTCTTCACCGTGGACGTCGTGGTGGCGGTGGGGGCGGGCCGGCGGGTCGGTGACGCCGTGGTGGTGGCGGGAGCCGGGCCGTGCGGGGTGGTGGCGGCGGTGGAAGTGGCGGTGGTGGCGGCGGTGGTCGGTGAGGCCGCCGGGGAAGGGGGCGTCGACTGTGCGGCGGAGTGCGGCGGGTCCGGGGTGGCGGGCGCCGGGTGCGGCGTGCCGTCGGCCTTCGGGGAGGGCAGCGGCAGCGCCGTGGGCTGCTCGAACGCGGCGCCGGTCAGCACCGCGTGCACACCGAGCCAGGACAGCGCCACCGCCGCCCCGGTGGCCGCCGCCCAGGCGCCGAGCTGTACCAGTCCGTTCCGCATCGTCCGCACATCCTGCCGTATTTCCATTCGGAAGGAGACCGGCACCCCCGGTATTCAGCAGGGCAGTTGCACAATGTCCGGACCCACCCCCGAGGTACAGACCACTCACCGGCGATGGCGTACCGTGCAGGCCCATGGCAACAGTGCTCGTGGTCGAGGACGACCCCTTCGTACGTTCCGCCCTCATCCGCCACCTGACCGACACCGGTCACGCGGTCCGCAGCGTGGGCACGGCTCTGGAGGCGCTGCGGGAGGTCGCCCAGGTCGGCTGCGACCTGGTGATCCTCGACCTCGGCCTGCCCGACCTGGACGGCAGCGAGGCACTCAAGATGATCCGGGGCCTGACCAACGTGCCGGTGATCGTCTCCACCGCCCGGGACGACGAGGCCGAGATCATCCGGCTGCTCAACGACGGCGCCGACGACTACTTGGTGAAACCTTTCTCCGGGGAGCACCTCAGCGCCCGGATGACCGCCGTGCTGCGCCGGTTCGGCGGCGGCGCCGCGCCCGTCGCCCAGGTGCTGCGGGTCGGCGGACTGGCCATCGACCTCCAGCGGCGGGAGGCCGCGCTGGACGGACGGCCGCTCGACCTGACCCGCCGTGAGTTCGACCTGCTGGCCTTCCTGGCCGCCCGGCCCGGCGTGGTGGTGCCCCGCAAGGAGATCCTCGCCGAGGTCTGGCAGCAGACCTACGGCGGCGACCAGACCATCGACGTCCACCTCTCCTGGCTGCGCCGCAAACTCGGCGAGACCGCCTCCAACCCCCGCTACCTGCACACCGTCCGGGGCGTCGGGGTCCGGCTGGAGGCCGCCGGGGGCCTGGCGGAGCACCGGACATGAGGCGGTTCGGGCGCTCGCTGCGCTGGGCCCTGATCAAGGCCGCCGTGGCCGGCACCACCATGGTCGCGCTGGCCTTCCTGATCCCGCTCGGGATGATGGTCCAACAGACCGCGCGGGACCGGGCGTTCACCGCCGCCGAGCGGCAGGCCGCGGCGCTCGGACCGGCGCTGGCGATCACCACCGACGAGGACGCGATCACCCGGGCCCTGGCCAGCACGGACGCCGGCGGGCAGGGGCGGATGGCGGTCCACCTCCCGGCGGCCGGGCAGCCCGCCGGGGCGGGGGGCGGCGACGCGCTCCACGACGGCGGTGCCGGGGGCGCCGGGGTGGGTGGTGCCGGCGTGGGTGGTCCCGCTGCGGGTCCGGGCGCGGGGAGTCCTGGTGCGAGCGGTCCCGGTGTGGCGGCCGCCGCGGTCGGCGGGCCCGGGGGGCCGATGCTGGGGGAGGGGCGCGCCGCGGCGGCCGACGTGGCCACGGCCGGCGGGCAGGGCCGCTCCTTCACCGTGCAGGTGGCCGGCGGGTACGCCCTGCTCCAGCCGGTCGCGGTGGACACCGGGCGGACCGCGGTGGTCGAGGTGTTCGTGGCCGAGAGCGACCTCACCAGGGGCGTCGCCACGGCCTGGCAGGTGCTCTCCGCCGTGGCGCTCGGCCTGGTCGCCATCTCCGTGCTGGTCGCCGACCGGATGGGCAGCCGCATCGTCGCCTCCGCGCGCAAGCTCGCCGCCGCCGCCCGCTCGCTCGGCGCCGGGAACCTCTCGGTGCGGGTCCCGGTGGAGGGCAAGCAGGTCGAGGGCAGCCCCGAGGAACTGCGCGAGGCCGGCCAGGCGTTCAACACCATGGCCGACCGGGTGGTCCAACTCCTCGCCGCGGAACGGGAACTGGCCGCCGACCTGTCGCACCGGCTGCGCACCCCGCTGACCGTGCTGCGGCTCAACGCGGCCTCGCTCGGCGAGGGCGACGCGGCCGACGCCACCCGGCACGCGGTCGCCCAACTGGAGCGCGAGGTCGACCAGATCATCCGCTCGGCCCGCCGCGCCCCCGAGGACGCGCCCGCCGTCGCGGTCGGCTGCGACGCCGCCGAGGTGATCCGGGAGCGGGTCGCCTTCTGGTCGGCGCTGGCCGAGGACGAGGGGCGCCGCTGGCAGCTGGCCGGCGCGGAGCAGGCGGCGCCGGTGCCCGTCCAACGCGGGGACCTGGCGGCCGCCGTCGACGCGCTGCTCGGCAACGTCTTCCGGCACACCGCCGTCGGCACCGCCTTCTCGGTCGACGTGCTGGCCACCGGCTGCTCGGTGATCGTCCTGGTCGGCGACGCCGGACCGGGGTACAGCGACCCGGCCACCGCCCTCAGACGCGGCGAGGGACACGGCGGCGAGGGCTCCACCGGCCTCGGCCTCGACATCGTCCGCAAGCTCGCCGAGTCCACCGGCGGGGACGTCGTGCTCGGCCGCTCCGCGGTGCTCGGCGGCGCCGAGACCCGGCTGCGGCTGCGCACCGGGCCGCAGGAGGCGCCGCCCGCGCGGGGCGGACGGCGGCGGACCCGGGGCGCGCTGTTCCAGAAGTGACGGCAGGGCGCGGCGACGGCGGTGGCTTGAGCGGCCCGGGCGGTGGGGCGGCTGGGAGCGGCCCGGGCGGCTGGGCGCGTCGGGCGGGTCCTTCTCGTACGGGCTCATCCTTAACGGCGACCTAAGGGAGTTCTACCCCTCGCTCAGCCCGGCGGTCACGGCCCCGGGCCGCGGCTAGCGTCGGTCGTGCCGGTCACCCGACCACCCCGGCGCCGACCCGCACCCCGACCGTCACCCCCACGGCGACCGGTGTGCCCTTCCCCCGGGTCGGCGCCGGGGCCGGTCAGAGCCGACGCGTCACGCTGCGTAGTTGATCGTGTCCGATCCCAGTCGGGCGGCATCCGGTATCGTCGCTGGTTGGCCGAGCCGTGGACGGAGTGGACAGTGACAGCGGTGCAAGACGAGCGCAGCCCGGTGCGGACCGCACCCGACCCCTCGCCCGCCCCACTGTCGGACCGGCTGCGCCGGGCCCTCGGTGCCCCCGTCCGGGCGCTGCGCGAGGCCCCCCGCCGCCCGCTGCTGGCCGCCTCCGCCGTGGCGCTGCTGTCCCTGCTGGTGTACGCGGTGGTCCGGCACTTCGTCCACACCTCGATGGTGGACATGATCGTCTACCGGGCCGAGGGCGCCGCCGTGGCCGACGGCACCGACCTGTACGCGCTGCGCGTCACCGAGTGGAACCTGCCCGCGACGTACCCGCCGTTCGCGGCGATGCTGTTCGTCCCGACCACCTGGTTCCCGGTCCCCTTCCTCCGGGTGGCGATCACTCTCGGCAACCTCGGGCTGCTCGCCCTGCTGACCCACCTGTCGTTCAAGCTGGTCGGCTGGCCGCGCCGCGAGCTGCGGCCGATCGGCGTGATCCTGGTGACCGGCCTCGGGGTCTGGCTCGAACCGGTCTTCACCACGCTCCGCTACGGCCAGATCAACCTCGCGCTGGCCTGCCTGATCCTCTGGGACCTCACCCGTGCGGACGGGCGGCGCAGCAAGGGCGTGGCGATCGGCATCGCCGCCGGCATCAAGCTCACCCCCGGCCTGTTCGCGGTCTACCTGCTGATCACTGGCCGGATCCGGGCCGCCTTCGTGGCCGGCCTCACCTTCCTCGGCACCTTCCTGCTCGGCGCCCTCGTCCTGCCCGACGCCACCTGGGGCTTCTGGACCAAGTACCTCTACGACTCCTCCCGGGTCGGCAAGACCTGGATCGTCGACAACCAGTCGATGCGCGGCGCCTTCGCCCGCCTGCTGCACTCGGCCGACCCCGGCACCGTCGCCACCGTCGGAGCCGGCATGGTCGCGCTGGCCGGTCTCGGCGTCGCCGCCTGGGCCGCGCGCAGCGGCCGCTGGCTGCCCCGGTCCGAGGCCTGGGGCGTCTGCTGCGCCGCCGTCACCGCCGTGCTGATCTCGCCGATCAGCTGGACCCACCACTGGGTCTGGTGCGTGCCGATGCTCGTCCTGCTCGCCGCCGAGGCCTCGGTCGAGCACGCCCGCCCGGTCGGCGTCCGTCGGCTGCGCTGGCGGGCCGTCTTCTGGGCCACGCTGGTCGCCTTCCTGTCCTTCGCGATGTGGGCCGCGAAGCCGGTCGGCCTGGCCGTCCTCGACATGCCGCTCTGGCGCCAGCTGCCGACCTCGGTCTATCCGTGGGTCGGACTCTGCTTCCTGCTCGCCGCCGCCGTCCGGATAAGGGCCCGACGGCTCTCGGCCGGCGCGCCGCTGGTGCGGCTGCCCGGACAGCGGGACGCCGGCGGCCCGGACGCCGCCCGCGGTCGTCAGCAGGCCCCCGCGGCCCGCTGAGCCGGCGGGGGCGCCGCTCCTGCTTCTCTGGATCCTGCTTCTTCCGGTCGTTCCGGTCGTTCCGGTCCTTCCGGTTTTTCCGCCGAGCCCGCCGCTCGTTCTCGCGCTCGCGCCCGGGCTCGTGCTCGTGTTGCCGTACGTGCCACTGCACGCTGCGGCGCACGCCTAGGCGAGCAGCTCGGCGAGCGAGCCGTCCATGTCCAGCGCGGCCAGCTCGCTGCCCGGCGGGACGAGCCGGTGCGCCCGCTCCAGCCAGGCCGCGACGACCGGCAGCGGGGCCTCCAGCAGCGCGTCCCCGGCGGGCGAGCTCAGCGCCAGGCAGAGCACGCTGCGCCGACCCGAACGGGTCGGCCAGATCCGCACGTCGCCCTGGCCGCACGGGCGGAAGGTGCCCTCGACGAGCAGCTCGCGGGCGAACACCCAGGTGACCGGGGAACCGGTGTCCAGGTGGAAGGTCATGTACACCGCGTACGGGTCGTGGCTGCCGTAGGAAAGCCGGGCCGGGACGGGGACGCTGTGCTCCGGCGAGAGCACCAGGTTGAGCTCCAGCTCGTGCTCGACGACGCTGACGGGACGCTCCATGATCGTCTTCCTCTCTGTCTTCGGGTTGTGCCCGGCTTCGGGCCCCTGTGACCTTTGAGAGGGCGGTCCGCACCGGCTCTTACACACGTTTCCGGGATTTCTTCGGGAAGTCCGGTGAGGGGTGGTGAACAGCGGATGACACGGCGTGCGGGCAGTCGCCGTGCGCCTGGTTCTCTACCTTGAGCAGCCCTCCGCTGTCCGGCGAATCGCGAACTTTCCGTCACGGCTCCGATGAGGTACTACCCTTTGTGACTGCCCGGCGACTTTCCGCCCACCGGCGGTGCCCCCACGCGCGCCGACCGCCGGGAGCGCGCCGGGTCGTGCGCGCGGGTGGACGCGCCTGCGGTGGTCGGGCCCGGTCGGCCCGCACCCTCCTCGTCAGGACCTGCCAGGAAAGAAGACCCCCATGACGGACCGCCCCTTCGCCGCCGACGGCGACCCGGCCGTCGCGCCCGAGCCCGGTTACTACCCCGACCCGTCCATCCCCGGCTACGTCCGGTACTGGGGCGGCGCGGCGTGGGTGCCCGGCACCAGCCGGCCCGCGCCCGCCGGGGGAGAGGTGCTGGAGCCGCCCCGGTACGTGACCCGGCGGCCCGCCCCGGGCGGTGCGGCGGCGCGGGTGGTGCCGCCGCCGGTGGTGCCGGAGGCCGCGCTGCCGGGGGCGGTCGGGGTGCCGGAACCGGTGGTCGTGGAACCGGTGGTCCCGGGACTGGCGGTCTCGGGATCGATGGCCTCGGGGTCGATGGCCTCGGAGGCGGTGGCCTCGGAGGCGGTGGCCTCGGGGTCGGTGGCGGAGATGCGGGCCGGGCTGCCGGCGGGTGGGGGCGACACCGGGCCGGTGTACTTCGACCAGACCTCGGGTGGGGCGTCCTTCGTGCTCGGGCCCCGGGTGGCGGAGGTGATCGGCGGGCCGGTGTTCCGGACGGTCGACGGACCGGGGGCGTCGCCGGGAGTTTCGGCGGGGATGCCGGCCGTGGGGGTATCGGCCGTGGGGGTGCCGTCCGCGGGGGTGCCGTCGGGCTTCGCCGGCGCCGAGCCGCCCGGGGCCGTCCCGGTCCAGGCTTCGGCCGCTTTCTCGGCCCCGCCCCTGTCCCCGTCGCCTTCCCCTTCCCCTTTCCCTTCCCCGGCCCCGTTCCAGGGTGTCGGGGAATCCGGCTGGCAGGCCGATCCGCGGGCGCAGCGGGGCCTGATGGACACGGGCGACGCACCGCGTTGGGTCTCCTGGGGGGTGCTTCCGGAGGCACTCGATGTGGAGCAGGGGCGCGCGGAGCCCGAGCGCACTCCGGCTGCCGCGGAACTGGCCGCCGCCGGCGCTCCCGTCGTGGCGGTCGCGGTGCGGGAGGTGCCCGTGCCGGCCGTCCTGGCCTCGGGGTCGGTGCCGGTGATCGGCGAAGAGGCGGTGGCGGCCGCCCCTCCGGGCCCGGGACCGGGGCCGACCGCGACCGCGGTCGCGGCCGCCTCGAAGTCCATGGCCACGGCGGCGGTCGCGGCGACGGCGCCCGTCACTCCGCTGCCCGCCGTGCGGACGCTCCGCGAGACCGCCGTCCAGCCCCGCCCGTCCGCCTCGGCCTCCGCCGCCACCGTTACCGCGTCCTCCGGGGCCGCGCGGGCCGCCGGGGCCGCCGGCAGCGCTCGGGCCGGCCGGACCGGCCGGACCGGTCGGACAGGTCGGACAGGTCGGGCCGGCAGGAACGCCCGGGTCGCCGAGCCGGCCGGCCTCGGCCGCCGACTGGCGGCGCGGGCGGTGGACACCGCCGTCCTGCTGGTGGTCGCGGTCGCCGCCGGGATCCCGCTCGGCCGCTCGGTGACCGACCACCTCCAGCGGAAGGTCGACCAGGCCCGGATGGCCAGCGTCCTCGCCCGGCGCCAGGTCCAGGTCTGGCTGGTGGACGACGTGGTGCTGGGCAAGGTCGCCGTGCTGCTCGGCATCCTGCTGTTCGTCAGCCTGCTCTACGAGGTGCTGCCGGTCGCCCGCACCGGCCAGACCTTCGGCAAACGACTGACCCGGATCCGCGTGGTGGACGCCGCCGCGCCGGCCGCCCGGGCGGCGAGGCTGAGCCTCGGCCGCTCGCTGCTCCGGTGGGTCGTGCGGCAGTTGGGCACAGTGCTGCTGCTCGGACTGGTCTGGCCGGTGTTCGACCGTACGGCCCGGCGGGGCTGGCAGGACCGCGCGGCCCGTACCCGGGTGGTGCGCGGCTGAGGGCAGCCAGGGGCCAGTGCAAAACGGACAGAATGTCCCGAATATCGAGAATTCGTGATGTTCTACTCGGGGACATGAGCACCCACGACCCCTCAGGCTCCCAGCCGGAGGGGGGCGGCAAGCCCTCCTTCGACAAGCAGCCCCCGCAGCCGGGCGGCGGCACGCCGGAAGGCGAGCCGTCGGGCCCGACCCCGTCCAACGGCCAGTCCGGCGGCGAGTCCGGTGACCAGTCCGGCGGCCCCGGCGCCTACCGGGGAACCTACGGCGGCAGCCCGTACGGCGAACCGACGCCCGGTCAGGACCCCTACGGGCAGTCCCCCTACGGCCAACCCCCGTACGACCAGCCGCCGCCCGGCCACGGCACCGGCTACGGACCCGGCGCGTACGGCACACCCGGCGCCGGCCCCGTCCCCGGTATGCCGCCGCTCGGCACCTGGCCCAAACGGATCCTCGCCCGGCTGATCGACTACATCCTGGTGCAGGTCATCGCAGTCATCGTCGTGGGGCCCTTCGTCGACCTCAGCACACGCAACGGCTCCACCGAGGCGTTCTGGCTCGGCTGCGCCATCTACCTCGTCTACGAGGCCCTGATGCTCAGCCGGGACGGCCAGACCCTCGGCAAGAAGGCGATGAAGATCCGCGTCGCCATGCTCGTCGACGGGAACAAACCCACCCCGTCCGCCGCCTGGACCCGCGCCGCCGTCTTCATCCTCCCGGCCGTCATCTGCTGCGCCGCGCTCTGGTGGATCGTCGACGGATTCTTCGGCGTCTTCGACAAGCCCTACCGGCAGTGCCTGCACGACAAGGCCGCGAAGACCGTGGTGGTCACCACGGAAGTCTGAGCGGAGCGGCAGGACACGCCCGCGCCCGGCGGCCGATCAGCGCTGCCGGGCGTACGCGTGCCCGGCGGCGGCCGCGGTGCGGCCGGCCGCACCGGCCGGATCCGCGGGAGCAGCCGTCCCGGCGGCCGACCTGGCCGCGGCGGCCGACATCGAAAGCACCGTCACCACGGTGCCGAGCGCCAGCGCGAACCCCACCAGCACCGCGACCGCCAGGACGCCCGAGGCGCCCGAGACGGCCAGCAGTGCCACCGTGGAGGCGACGACGGTGAACGAGCCGAGGCAGGCCTGGGCGACGGAGGGGCGCGGCATGGCGGGGGGTCCTTCGCACGTCGGGGGGAACGGGCGGGAATGGTGCCGGATCCCGTGGTCCAACCCCACGGGGAGACGGGTACGTCCAGGCTAGTCCCCGAACGCGGGGGCACAGGGGGCGCACGGGCTCACCCCGGGGTCGTCCGACCCGGTCGGTACGGTGAACCGAAACCCGTCGACACCACGCGTCACCGCACACGCCACCACCACCCGGGGGAACCGACCATGCCCATCCCCGCCGACTGGCCCACTACCGAGGCCGAGGCACTCGCCGAACAGGAGCGGCTGCGCCCGCTCGTCCAGGCCCACGACGACCCGGGCCACGACCCCGCCGCCCCCGGCACGCTCATCGCCGGCGTCGACGTCGCCTACGACGACGACCGCGACCTCGTCGCCGCCGCCGCCGTCCTCCTCGACCAGGACACCCTGGAGGTGGTCGAACAGGCCACCGCCGTCGGCCGGATCGCCTTCCCGTACGTCCCCGGACTGCTCGCCTTCCGCGAACTCCCCGCCGTCCTCGACGCCCTGGCCGCACTCACCCACGCCCCCGACACCGTCGTCTGCGACGGCTACGGCCTCGCCCACCCCCGCCGCCTCGGCCTCGCCAGCCACCTCGGCATCCTCACCGGACTGCGCACCCTCGGCGTCGCCAAGACCCCCTTCACCTTCGACCACCACACACCCGAAGCGGCCCGCGGCTCCTGGACGCCCCTCACCGACCCCGCCACCGGCGAGGAGGTCGGCCGCGCGGTGCGCACCAGGACCGGCGTGAAACCCGTCTTCGTCTCCGTCGGCCACCGGACCGGCCTCGACACCGCCGTCCGCACCACCCTCGACCTCGCCCGCCACTACCGCCTCCCCGAGACCACCCGGCACGCCGACTCCCTCTGCCGCCGCGCCCTCGCCGACGCCCAACAGACGGGGACGAACGCGAACTGACCAAGCCCCGGGCCGGATTCGGACCCGGTGTGTTAGACATGAGACACCGGGGCCCGGCCCCGACCGCCAGGGACGGACGCACGGGGGGCGCCGAAATGGGAACAGGGACCACCGGTACCGGCTCCACCGGCGGAGCCGGACAGGGCTACCGCATCGAAGTCGAACAGCTTCGCACCTTCGCCGGCCAAGTACGGCTCCTCCTCGCCGACTTCCAGAAGCACGCCGACGGCACCGACACGCACGGCCGCAGCGCCATCGGCAAGAACGCCTTCGGGACCTTCGCCGAGGCCACCGAGATCCACGGCCGCTACGGCACCATGCGGGACGCGCTGCGCGACGTCCTCAACCAGCTCCAGGACGCCGTGGACGAGGCCCAGCAGAAGGCCGACCTCACCGCCGTCAACTACGAGGAGCAGGACCGGCACGCCGCCACCAAGCTCAAGGTCGGCGACGACGGCTGGTCCGTCGCCCACCCCTCCGCGAGCAGCCAGGCCGCGGCCCAGCAGAACCGCACCCCGTCCACCCGCGGCAACGCCACCGTCTGACCCGCGCCCGCCCGGACCGAACGGAGGCCGACCGCCCGTGGTCTACACCGACTTCACCAAGTACAGCCACGCCCAACTCCGCACGATGGCACAGGCCCTCGACCCCGGCGCGGTGATGGCCGCCGGCGACCCCTGGCGCAAGGCCGCCGACACCCTCAAACAGATCCGCCAGACCCTCACCAAAGCCAGCACCGAAGCCGCCACCTCCTGGGAAGGCACCACCAGCGACGCCTTCCACACCCGCATGCTCACCCTGGCCGCCAGCATCAACAACGCCGCCGCCTACGCCAACGACGCGGCCAACATCCTCCACAACGCCTCCGAGGCCATGGCCAAGGCCAAACGCGACATGCCCGAGGAACCCGGCAACTGGGACAAGGTCAAGGACACCGTCGGCGACGCCCTCTTCGGCGACGACGACGAACACATCCCCCTCGCCGACCGCAAGAAGGCCGAAGCGGCCGCCATCATGCAGACCCTCGCCATGCACTACCGCATCGCCACCCCGGCCCTGAAGCCCCCACCGCCGTACGACCCGAAGAGGCCGCCGGTGAATCCCGGGGGACGGGACGACTTCACCGACCAGACGGCCAGTGATCAGAGTGCGTTCGTTGCGGCGGGCGGTGTGATGACCGGAATGGGTGCCGGAAACCTGCGCGCGGTCGGAGGGCCCTTCGAGAAGTCCGCGGAGGCTCCACCGGTTCCCCGGAACCGCAGTGGGAGTAGCGGTGGCGTCGCTCCCAAGCGGTCGGCAGTATCAGGAAGCACGCCGATTTCCTCAGAACCCGGGATCAAAGGCGGAACGGCCAAGGCTCCGACGAAGCCCGAAGGGGCCAGCTACGGTGCGGGCACGGGTGTTGACGGCGTGACCGCGGTTGCGAAGCCGACAGCGGCCGGGCCGCAACCGGGTGGCGTCGCAGGTACGCCTACCCCCGCTGCGGCCGGACCGCAGACCGGAACCGGGCCCACTTGGATCGGGCCCGGCAAGGGGGAGACGGTGCGTGGCCCGTTCACCGGTGGACGTGAGAACCAGACGCTCGTTGAGCGGGGGACTACCAGTTGGAACGATCAGGGAGGACGGCTGGGTGACGCTCGTGGCGGTGCGGCACGGGGTGCTGCGGGTATTCACGGGGGCAGCCCCGGCCAGTTCGGCCCCGGAGCGGGCCGAACCGGCGGCACCGTGGTCGGCGACAGCGGGAGAGCGGCATCCGGAGGCAAGGCGCCTTCGGGTGAGGCGGCGCCTGGCAGCAAGAGGGCTTTCACCGAAGGCGGCTCCGGCCTGGGTCAGCGCAACCGTCTCCGCACGGAGTCGGCGATTCCCTCCGGAGCATCCGCGGGTTCCGCGGTCCCGTTCGGAGGGGCTCATGGGCGTGCCAAGGAAAAGGAGAAGGCCAGGAGTCGACCGGATTACCTCGTGGAGGACGAGGAGACCTGGGAGTCGGGCAAGCCCGCCAATTCGAACGTGGTGAAATGACCTTGGTTCTTGTGGAGACCCAGGTGATTCGATTGGGGCCCCGGTGGTTCATGGACCACGGGCGCCACCGCTGTGCTGAGTGGGGTGACCAGCCTTGGGAGACTGGCGGCTTCGGCGTGGAGTGACTGCGCTGACGGTTGGCGGCCTGGTCGCTGCGATCGGGACGGGGCAGGCCTGCGCGGACGGTACTCGTGACGCCCAATGGGTGCTGACTGGCTATCGAGCCGACAGTGCGCTCTGGCCGGTGTCGCGGGGCAGTGGTGTCACGGTTGCCGTCGTCGACAGCGGTGTGATGAAGGACCATCAGGACCTGGTCGGCCAGGTCCTCTCCGGCGCCGACTTCACTGGCGAGGGTGGTGACGGCACAGTCGACAAGGACGGCCACGGCACCGGGATGGCCAGCCTCATCGCAGGTCACGGGCACGGGGAAAACGCCGGAATCATGGGCCTCGCCCCAGCGGCAAAGATCCTTCCCGTGAGGGTGAGCTGGAATCCCAACGATGCCGTGGCGCAGAGCGGCCTGGCGAAGGGGATCCGGTTCGCGGTCGACCACGGCGCCAAGGTGATCAATATGTCGATCGGCGGCTACTCAGGTACCGATCAGGAGACCCGAGCGGCGGTCAAGTACGCCGTCGACCACGATGTGGTCCTCGTCGGGTCCAGCGGGAACAGCGGCCAACAGGCTGCACCCGTCGAGTACCCGGCCGCCTTCCCAGGAGTGGTGGCGGTCGGCGCGGTGGACCGGCAAGGACACCTGTGGGAGAAGTCGACGTACGGACCGGAGACCACGTTGGCAGCTCCCGGAGCGGAGATCTACCGGGCGAGTGCGAAGTCCTCGGCAGGCTACGGCGTCGGCAACGGCACGTCGGACGCCACCGCCTACGTGTCCGCCACCGCGGCGTTGATCAGGGCGAAGTACCCGAACCTGTCGGCCGGGCAGGTGGTCAATCGACTGATCAAGACGGCCACTCCTCCGGCTGACGGGTCTGCGGTGCCGAGTGACCGGTACGGGTACGGGGTGCTGGCGCCGGGGAAGGCGCTGGAGGCGAATCCTGGGGTGGACGACGGGCCTCGGGAGAATCCGTTGGTGGGGCGGAAGGAGTCGCAGGGGGCGCCGCCGGCGGATGATCCGACGGATGGGGTGTCGGAGGAGGCTGTTGCTCCCGGGGCTGAGGGCGGGGGTAGCAGCGGGAACGGGATGGGGGCCGTCGTGGGGGTGGCGGCGGGTGGTCTGGCGCTGGTGGTCGGGCTCGTCGTGGTGCTCGTGGTGCGGGGGCGGCGGCGGGGTCAGTGAGTGGCGAGCCATTCGGTGCGTAGGGCGGCCATCTGGAGGACGTCCCAGTAGCGGTCGTCCCAGTGGTGGGCTTGGCGGGAGCGGCCTTCGAGGGTGAAGCCGGACTTGCGGTAGGCGTGGGCGGCGCGTTCGTTGTACTCGAAGACTTCGAGGTGGACGCGGTGGAGGCGGATGGTCTCGAAGGCGTGGCGCAGGACCAGGAGGGTGGTTTCGGTGCCGATGCCGCGGCCGGTGGCGTCCGGGGTGAGGGCGATCCGGTAGCTGGCGGAGGAGTTGTCGGGGTCGACGTCGGTGAGGGCGGTTTCGCCGAGGAAGCGGCCGGTGGTGGGGTCTTCGACGGCGAGGTCGAGGCGGTCGGGTTGTTCGGCGCGGGTGGTGCACCAGTGGTGGATCCGGTCGCGGGTGAAGGCGGTGCGGGTGCCGGTGAGCCGGTTGGTCTCCTCGTCGGCGCAGAGTTCCCACATCGGGTCGGTGTGCCGTTCGTCGAGGGGGACGAGTCGGATGGTGGGGCCGTGCAGGGTGGGTTTGACGGCGAGGGCGGCGAGATCGGCGGTCATGGTGCCCAGGATGGGTGGTCGGGTTCCGGTTCGTCCACGTATTTGTCCTGGAGTGCGCGTGGGGATGGGGGCGCGTGTCGGGCGAGTCGCCGGGTGGGGCGCCGGGGTGGCAGTAATTCGGCGACGGCTGGCGTCAATGCCGCTGGTGGGGCCCTCCGGTGGCGGGGATGCTGGGCCCATGAGTACTTCTGAGAGCACGCCGGGGGCCACCGTCGACGCGGGGATCGTCCCGGACACCAAGGACTGGACCTGGGTGCTGGAACGTCCCTGCCCCGACTGCGGGTTGGACACCCCGCGGGTGGTGCGGGAGGGCGTCGCCGGGATGGTCCGGGCCAACGCGGAGGGCTGGCTGGCGGTGCTGGCGGGGGACGGGGAGGGGCTGCGCCGGCGGCCGGCGCCGGGGGTGTGGTCGGCGCTGGAGTACGCGTGCCACGTCCGGGACGTCTTCCGGCTGTTCGACGTCCGGCTGGGTCTGATGCTGGACCGGGACGACCCGCTGTTCCCCAACTGGGACCAGGACGGGACGGCCGTCGCCGAGCGCTACGGGGAGCAGGATCCGCGGGTGGTGGCCGGGGAGTTGGCGCGGGCCGCGGAGACGCTCGCCGCGGCCTTCGAGCGGGTGGCCGCTACGCAGTGGGAGCGGACCGGGAACCGCAGCGACGGGGCGCGGTTCACGGTCGAGTCGTTCTCCCGGTACCTGATCCACGACCCGGTGCACCACCTGTTCGACGTGACGGGCGAGCGGGTCTGAGACCGGGCGGGGGGTTGGCGGAAGGGCCGCGGCCGGCGGCCGGGGCGCGGCGTCACCAGCCGGAGGCCTCGCGCAGCATGGTGCGGCGCAGCCGCCCGGCCACGCTGGCGGCGTCGGTGCCGATGACGTCGGCGATCTCGGGGGCGGCGAGGCCGACGACGTAGTGCAGGATCGCCAGGTCGTCGTCGGCCGGGTGGCGGTCCCGGTCGGCGGGCATCCGGCGGCTGTGTTCGGCGACGGTGCCGCGCAGGATATCCCAGGCGTGCGCGGTCGGGTTGGAGCTGCCCATCAACTCCCGCCAGAGCACCGCGATTTCCGCGAAGGCCTGCTGGACGGCGGCGGTCGCGGCGCTGTGCTCGGTCAGCCACACGTGCGCGTAGCTGAGGTACCGGGGGCGGTGGAGTTCGCAGAAAGCGGTGAACTCCAGTGGTACGTCCGCCGGCTCGCCGGGCCCCGGGGGCGGCTCGGCGGGACTCTCGTGACGGTTGGTCATCTCGGCTTCTCGAAAAGGGAGATGGGTTTCTGACGGTCGATCATCTGTGCTCACTCTACGGTAGGCCCTCGGTGCGCTGGGTGACCAATCCGATGGAATGCCCGGAACCCGCCGCCGCCAGGCCGGTTCCGGTGGAGAAACGGGTGCGACGAGGCGGCGGGACGGCCGGGCGGGGGGCCGGCGAGGGCCGGCGGGGCAGGGCTGCGCAGTGGCGTGGGACTCGTAGGTGCGAGCGTGTCGCGGCTGGTCAGAGGGTGTGGACGGCGATGGCTGCAAGGCAGTTGATGTGCCACCGTAGGGCCTGGGGAGGCTGGCGTCCACGCCCAGGGCGCGAACCTGTGCGCGCACAACCACCCGCACAACCGCGCTCGCGATCAGCACGGAGATCGTCGTGAAGATCACCACGGACGGGGGCATGGTCGTCACCGCGGTGACGACCGCACGGGGGACGGCGCCCACTGGGGACGGCGTGCACGGGGGACGGCGCCCATCGGGGCCGGCGTGCGCGGGACGGCGGGCACGGAGGCGGCGGGCCGGGGCTCGCCGCGCCCATCGACCGCGCCCCGGCGGTCTGGACGGGACCGGCCGGGGCGGTGGGGCGGGCGGATCGACTGCCCGTCAGGAGGTGGTCCGGGCCTCCGTGGGGGAGATCCGGTCGGCGGCGCTGTCCCGTTCGACCTGGGTCGGGAAGGCTTCGACGGCCCGCCGTCGGGCCGCCTGTGCCGCCGTGGCGGCAGCGGCCGCAGCCGCCGCGGCCGCCCCGGCGGCGGCCTCCTCGCGTTCGCGCCGGTGCGCCGCACCCGAGGAGTGCCCACCCGCGCCATGAGTGCCCGCGCCATGAGTGCCTGAGGCGTGAGTGCCCGGGGCGTGTCCACCCGCGGCGTGCCCCCCGGGGGCGTGCCCGCCGCCGGTCAGCGTTCCGGGGGTGAGGCCGCCGGCCGCGAGGGTTCCGGCGGGCCGTCCCGCCGCCCGTCGTCGGCGGCCGAGCGCGGCCCGGGCGGCGTGTTCCTCGGCTGCCTGTCTAGCGGCCAGGTAGGCCTGCACGGCCGCCATGCCGTAGACGGGTTGGATGAGTTGGTGGCCCTTGAAGAAGGGCCTGGCCGGGGCGAACCCGGCGGCGACCACGAGGTCGCGGATCTCTGCTATCTCGGCCTCACTGCGGGCGGTGAAGCGGACCTCCCAGCCCTTCTTGTACGTATGGCCCTTCTCGCCGCTGCGGCGGGCGGGGTCCGGGCGGCGGACGTATCCGGGCAGGCGGCCGAGGCGGAGCTGGGCCGCGCGGAGGCCGGCGGTCTCGTCACGTGACATGACGTAAGCCTAGGCAATCCCCGGGGCGGGATTGACGCCTTGGGGGTCCCTCGCCGTATGCCCTTGGTCACTCTGGGTCAGGCGACCAGGTCGGCGATCGTTTTCGATCACATATGACAACCTGATGAGCGTCAATTACTCCAAATGAGTGAGGGTATGAGGACTTTAGTGCGGGCTGATCCCGGTTTCGCGACGGTTGAGTAACAGTGCGTCAGGGTCCCGGTCGCGGGTCCTGGCGGTTGGGGATGGTGTCGGCATGAGCTACCGGATTCCGTCCCCGCCGCCGTCCCTGGAGGACCTGGCGAAGCGTCAGCAGAACGTCGTCACCGCGAGTCAGTTGCGCGCCCGGGGCGTGCCGGCCCGGATCATCACCGAGCACTGCCGCCGGGGCGGTCCCTGGCAGCGGATGCTGCCCAGGGTCTACCTGCTGCAGGCCGCCGAGCCCACCCCCGAGCAGCGGATGTGGGCCGCGCTGCTGTACGCCGCGCAGAACGGGCGCCAGGAGGGCCGCGGGGAGGGCGCGGTGATCACCGGCGCGGCCGCGCTGGCGCTGTACGGCTTCACCGTCGTGCCCCGGCTGCCCGCGGTGACCGGGGTGGACGTCCTGGTGCCCCGGCAGCGCCGGCTGAAGGACGTCGGCGGGGTGCGGATCCGGCGCACCGAAAGGGAGTTGGTGGCCCGCTCGGTGCACGGCCTGGCCTGTGCGCCGGTGGCCAGGGCGGTCGCCGACGCGCTGGTCGAGTGGACGGCGGAGCCGGGTGGCCCGGCGCCGGTGCGCGCGGTGCTGCGGGAGGCCGTCGCCGGGCCCGGGAACCGTTGCACGGTACAGGAGTTGGTGACCGAGCTGGCCGACTCCGGGTTGACCCGCGAGCCCCGGGTGCGGGCCGCGCTGGACGAACTCCTCGCCGCCGAACGGGACGTGGTGCTGGAGCGGCTGGGCCGGCTGGTGGATGAGTGGCGGCTGCCCGCCCCGCTGAACGCCCCGGAGCTGCGGATGGGCGGCGGCACCTACATCGCCGTCCCGGACCTCTACTGGCCGGAGCGGGGCGTCGCGGTGGAGGTGGACCCGGAGCTGCGCTGCGTGAGCGAGGGCGAGGCCGCCTGGGTGCGCGGCGGCCGGCAGCGGATGGAGTACCTGGGCGTCCGGGTGGTGTACGTCTGCGGGGCGCGGCTGGCCGCCGACCCGGACGCGGTCGGCGGCGAACTGCGCGAGGCGTACCGGGCCGGCGGGACGGACGTGGTGGAGCTGCTGGTGGTCTGAGCGGACGGCGGCTCCGCGGGCACCGCGCCCGCGTCCACCGGAGCCGCTACGGACGCACCACCGGTTCGCCGACCAGCTCGACCCCGGCCGCCCGCAGCTCCGCCAGCGCGGCGGCGGTGGTCTCCGGGGCGACCCCGGCGGTGAGGTCCAGCAGCACGCGGGTGGTGAAGCCCGCCCGGGCGGCGTCCAGCGCGGTCGCCCGGACGCAGTGGTCGGTGGCGATGCCGACCACGTCGACCCGGTTGACCTGCCGCTCGCGCAGCCACTCCACCGGACCGCGGTTGTTCTCGTCCAGCCCCTCGAAGCCGCTGTACGCCGCCGAGTGGGCGCCCTTGTCGAAGACCGCCTCGACCGCGCCGGAGATGACGGCGGGTGCGAAGTTGGGGTGGAAGCCCACGCCCTCGGTGCCGGCCACGCAGTGCGGCGGCCAGCTGTCGACGTAGTCCGGCTCGGCGGAGAAGTGGGCGCCCGGGTCGATGTGGTGGTCGCGGGTGGCGAGGATGTGCCGGTAGCCGGGGGAGGACTCGGCGATCAGGTCGGTGATGGCGGCGGCCACCTCGGCGCCGCCGGCGACGGCCAGGCTGCCGCCCTCGCAGAAGTCGTTCTGCACGTCGACGACGATCAGTGCCCGGTACATGGCTCGCAACCTCGGATCTCGGGGGCCCGCGGGAGGCGGCGCCCCGGTGGGGGAGCCCTCGGGAGTGCGCGGCCCGGCCGTGCCGGGCGCGGGGGGTCCTCGGGGAGCTCCGGGGGAACTCGGGGAACTCTACGGCTGACTCTAGGGAGTGGCGCGCGGGGGCGGAAGCCCCGGGGCGGGTCCGGCGCCCGGGGCCGGAACGCCGGACCGGCCCCGGGCTCGGCTCAGCGGGCCGGCCCGGCGGGCAGCACCAGTTCGGTCGGCAGCACCGGGTCGCCCTTGGACAGCTGGGTGGCCGACAGCGGCAGCGCGGCGCGGGCGCGCACGTGCCGGTCGCGGGCGGCGCTCAGCGGCTCCCGCCCGACGGTCTCGCCGGCCAGCACCAGCGGCACCTGCACCAGGTGCGGCCGCAGCTCCTCCGGGACGGGCCCGGTGCCGACCACCTCGGCCTCGGCCGCGCCGTCGGCGTCGGGCCGGCGGGCGGCCCACTTGCGGCCGCCGATGCTGGTCTTGCCGCCGGCCGCGCGCTTGGCCACCGGCACCAGCGGCCCGCCGTCGGTCTCGGCGCGGGCGACGAGCTTGTAGACCATCGCGCAGGTCGGGTGCCCGCTGCCGGTGACCAGGCTGGTGCCGACGCCGTAGCCGTCCACCGGGGCGGCGGCCAGGGCGGCGATCGCGTACTCGTCCAGGTCCGAGGTGACGATGATCCTGGTCCGGTCGGCGCCGAGGTCGTCCAGCTGGCGGCGGACCCGGTGGGCCAGCAGGGTGAGGTCGCCGGAGTCGATCCGGACGGCGCCCAGTTCGGGGCCGGCCACCTCGACCGCGGTGCGCACGGCCTCGCGCAGGTCGAAGGTGTCGACCAGCAGCGTGGTGCCGCGACCCATGGACGCGATCTGCGCCTTGAAGGCGTCCCGCTCGCTGTCGTGCACCAGGGTGAAGGCGTGGGCGGCGGTGCCGGTGGTCGGGATGCCGTGGGTGAAGCCGGCCTCCAGGTCGGAGGTGGCGGCGAAGCCGGCCACGTAGGCGGCCCGGGCGGCGGAGACGGCGGCGTGCTCGTGGGCCCGGCGGGCGCCCATCTCGATCACCGGGCGGCCGCCGGCGGCGGCGGTCATCCGGGAGGCGGCCGCGGCGATGGCCGAGTCGTGGTTGAGGATCGAGAGGATCACCGTCTCCAGGATCACGGCCTCGGCGAAGCTGCCCTCGACGGTGAGCAGCGGCGAGCCGGGGAAGTAGACCTCGCCCTCGGGGTAGCCGTGGACGTCGCCGCGGAAGCGGTAGTCGGCGAGGAAGCGCAGGGTGTCCTCGTCGACCACGTCCTGGCCGGCCAGCCAGTCCAGCTGGGGGGTGGTGAAGCGGAAGTTCTCGACGGCGTCCAGCACCCGGCCGGTGCCGGCCATGACGCCGTAGCGGCGACCGCTCGGCAGGCGGCGGGTGAACACCTCGAACACGGAGCGGCGGTGCGCGGCCCCGCTGCGCAGGGCGGCCTGCAGCATGGTGAGCTCGTAGCGGTCGGTGAGCAGCGCGGTCGAGCCGGCCGCGCGCACTGAAGTGGCGTCCATACGGATGATGCTACTACCACTTAGCGTCAGAGTGACGATTTCTCGCGGAGCATGCCGGGCCGGAATCGCCCGGGTGTCGCCCGGATGGCAGCATGGGGCGTGAGGGGTTACGGACGACTGTGCAGCGAGGAGGATCCGGCGTGAGCGTCGCGCCCGTGGAGATCGAGCGCCCGGAGGTCGAAGGGGTACCGGTGACCGAGCCGGACACGCCCTGGGTGACCATCGTGCACAACGACCCGGTCAACCTGATGAGCTATGTCCAGTACGTCTTCCAGGCCTACTTCGGCTACCCGAAGGACAAGGCCAGGAAGCTGATGATGGACGTCCACACCAAGGGTCGGGCGGTGGTCTCCAGCGGCTCCCGCGAGGAGATGGAGCGCGACGTCCAGGCGATGCACGGCTACGGCCTCTGGGCGACGCTGCAGCACGACTGACGCCGGGCCGACCGGCGCCGGCGGAACGGACGCCGGCGCGACCGGGCACGGGCGGCCGGTACCGACCCGATCGGTGCCGGGCCGCCGGCCGTACGACCGAAGACGACGAAGACGGGCTGACCGATACAGATGGCTGGGTTGTTCGAGAGCACCGGCGGTGGCGGCGCGGCGATCGCGCTGGACGAGTGGGAGGCCTCCATCCTGCGCTCGCTGGAAGTGCAGTTGCTGGAGCTGATCGGCCCCGGCCCGGGCGGGGGCGGCGACGACCCGCTGGCCGCGCTGTTCGCCGAGGGGCCGACCGAGGCGCCCGCCGACCCGGTGCTGGCCCGGCTCTTCCCGGACGCCTACGGCGACCCGGAGAAGCCGAGCGACGAGGAGGCGAAGGTCGCGTCCGGGGAGTTCCGCCGCTTCACCGAGCTGGACCTGCGGGCCCGCAAGCGGGACGACGCGCTGTTCGTCGTCCGGGCGCTGGACGGCCTCGGCGACGGCGGCGGGGTGCTCAAGCTGGCCGTGCCCGACTGCCTGCGCTGGCTGGGCGCGTTGAACGACCTGCGGCTGGCCGTCGGCGTCCGGCTGGAGGTCACCGAGGACGACGAGGACGGCCTCTACGAGCTGCCGGACGGTGACGAGCGCAAGCCGCTGGTGATGGCGTACCTGTGGCTGGGCGCCCTGCAGGAGTCGCTGCTGGAGGCCATGGCGGACTGATTCCGCGCGGGCTGACCCCCTTGGGGGAGTGATCCTGCCCGATTCCGGGCAAGCCCCGGCCGTTTTGTCCAGAGTATGGACGATCGGCCGGGGCATTTCTTATGAAAATCGGGCAAACCATACCAGGTCATGCTCAAATAACGCTCAGATGGACACCGCTATCCGAACCCCGCGTGGTACGACTTCTCCACCCCCGAGACCGACCAGGACGGTGCACAGTGGCCGAGAAGTTGTACGACGAAATGGTCGACAATCCACCGGATGCGGAGGGCTACGAGCGCGGGCTCGGCAGCCGCCAGATCCAGATGATCGCGATCGGCGGAGCCATCGGCACCGGCCTGTTCCTCGGCGCGGGCACCGCGATCTCCCGCTCCGGCCCGAGCCTGATCCTCTCCTACGCCGTCGCCGGCCTGGTGATCTTCGTGATCATGCGGGCGCTCGGCGAACTGCTCACCTACCGCCCGGTTTCCGGCAGCTTCGCCGAGTACGCCCGGGAGTTCCTCGGCCCCTTCGCCGGCTACGTGACCGGCTGGACGTACTGGCTGTTCTGGGTCGTCACCGGCATGGCGGAGACCACCGCCGCCGCCGTCTACGTCCGCTTCTGGGCGCCCGACATACCGCAGTGGATCAGCGCGCTGACCTTCCTGGTCGTGCTCTACGCGGCCAACCTGATCTCGGTGAAGCTGTTCGGCGAGATCGAGTTCTGGTTCTCCATGGTCAAGGTCACCGCCATCATCGGCATGATCCTGATCGGCGTCGGGGTGCTGACCCTCGGCTTCAGTAAGGCCGGTGACACCGCGTCACTCGGCCACCTCTGGCAGGACGGCGGCTTCTTCCCGCAGGGCATCGGCTCCACCGTGATGACCCTCCAGATCGTCATGTTCGCCTACCTGGGCGTCGAACTCGTCGGCGTCACCGCGGGCGAGAGCGAGAACCCCGAGAAGACCCTGCCGCGCGCCATCAACACGCTGCCCTGGCGGATCATGCTGTTCTACATCGGCGCCCTGGTGGTCATCCTCTCGCTCGTGCCGTGGACCGAATTCCAGCCCGGCGTCAGCCCGTTCGTCGCCGCCTTCGGCAAGATCGGCATCCCGGCGGCGGCCGGCATCATCAACTTCGTGGTGCTCACCGCGGCGCTCTCCTCCTGCAACTCCGGGATGTACTCCACCGGCCGCATGCTGCGCGACCTCGCGCTGAGCGGCCAGGCCCCGGGGCGCCTCACCAGGCTCAACTCCCGCCGCACCCCGGCCTTCGCGATCACCGTCTCCAGCCTGCTGATGGGCGTCGGCGTGGTCCTCAACTACCTCGTCCCGGCGCGGGCGTTCGAGTACATCACCTCGGTCGCCACGGTCTGCGGCCTGTGGACCTGGGCGATGATCCTGATCTCCCAGATCCGCTACCGGCGGGCCTGGCAGGCCGGCCACCTGCCGCCGCCCACCTTCAAGGCGCCCGGCGGCGCCTGGGTCAGCGGGGCCGCGCTCGCCTTCCTCGCCCTGGTCGTGGTGCTGATCGGCCTGGACCGGGACAACCGGATCTCGCTGTTCGTCTTCCCGGGCTGGGCCCTGCTGCTGGTGGTCGGCTACCAGGTGCTCAAGCGCCGCGACCCGCGGGCCCTGCGCGGCGGCGCCCAGGACCCGGAGCCCGCCGCCGGCGCCGCCGCGGACGCCCGCGACGGGAACGTGGACACCCACTGACCGCGCCCCGGACGCCCCGGCGGCCATCCGCCGGGGCGTGGCTATCCTGAGCCGCATGCTGACCATCACCCGAGAACTCCGCGACCGGATCGTGGCCCACGCCCGCGCCGACCACCCGGACGAGGCCTGCGGCGTGGTCGCCGGACCGGCCGGCAGCGGCCGACCCGAGCGGTTCGTCCCGATGCTCAACGCCGCCCGCTCGCCCACCTTCTACGAGTTCGACTCGGGCGACCTGCTCAAGCTCTACCGCGAGATGGACGACCGCGACGAGGAGCCGGTGATCGTCTACCACTCGCACACCGCCACCGAGGCCTACCCCTCGCGCACCGACGTGAGCTACGCCTCCGAACCGTTCGCCCACTACGTCCTGGTCTCCACCGCCGAGGGCAACGGCGAGGACGACCCCTACCAGTTCCGCTCGTTCCGCATCGTGGACGGCGAGATCACAGAGGAAGACGTTCAGGTCGTCGAGGCCCACCCGGCCTGACCGGCCCGCCCGCGGACCCGGCCCGCCGACCCCTCCCGAGGGGCGGCGGGCCGCCGTCGTCTCAGCCCTGGGAACGGGAACATCCGGATCCCGAGACGGGCATGTCGGAGCGGACCCGGGAATCTATACGATGAGTCCATGCGTTCCGTCGATGTGAGCACTCAGGCCCCGGGCACCCGCCTCGTGGCGCGCCTGCACATCGACCTGTGCCGGCACGCCGGTGCGATCTGTCCCGGCACGCCCGCGCGCTCGCGCTGAGAGCCGCTTCACCTCACCCGGGCCCGCCGCCCACCGGCGACGCCGAGCCCCGGGCACCCCTCCGCCCTGCCGCGTCCGCAGCGGCCCACCCACTCCACGACCCGCACAGGAGCGCACTCATGGCCATCGAGGTCCGCATCCCGACCATCCTCCGCACCTACACCGACGGCGCCAAGGCCGTCGAGGGCAACGGCAGCAACCTCGGGGAACTCTTCGCCGACCTCGACGCCCGCCACCCGGGCATCGCCGCCCGCCTGGTCGAGGGCGGCGAGCTGCGCCGCTTCGTCAACGTCTACCTGAACGACGAGGACGTCCGCTTCCTGGAGGGCATCTCCACCGCCCTCGCCGACGGCGACAGCGTCACCATCCTGCCCGCCGTGGCCGGCGGCGCCCGCTAGACCACCCGGTTCCCCCGCCGCGGGGGGGGGGCCCCCCCCCCCCCCCCCCCCCCCCGGGGCGGGGGGCCCCCCGGCGCCCCCCCCCCCCCCGCGAAGCCCGCGGCCACACCCCCCCCGGCCGCCAGCCCCGGCGGGGCGCCCCCCGCCCCCGCCCCCGCCGCGGGCCACCGCCCCCCCCCCCGCCCCGCGGGGGCGGGGGGCGCCCGCCCCCCCCCCCGGGCCCCCCGCCGGGGGGGGGCACCCACCCCCGCCACCCTCACCGCCTTGGCCGGAGGCCCCCCTTGCGTTACGACAGTCCGCTCGAAGCCGTCGGCAACACCCCGCTGGTCCGCCTGCCGCGGCTGTCCGCCGCCGTCCCCGGCAACGACGAGGGCCTGGTGAGCCTCTGGGCCAAGCTGGAGGACCGCAACCCCACCGGCTCGATCAAGGACCGCCCGGCCCTGCACATGATCGAGCGCGCCGAGGCCGACGGCCGGCTCACCCCCGGCTGCACCATCCTGGAGCCCACCAGCGGCAACACCGGCATCTCGCTGGCCATGGCCGCCAAGCTCAAGGGCTACCGGATGGTCTGCGTGATGCCCGAGAACACCAGCGAGGAACGGCGCGAGCTGCTCCGCATGTGGGGCGCCGAGATCATCTCCTCCCCGGCCGCCGGCGGCTCCAACACCGCCGTCCGGATCGCCAAGGAGACCGCCGCCGAGCACCCCGACTGGGTCATGCTCTACCAGTACGGCAACCCCGACAACGCGGGCGCCCACTACACCGGCACCGGCCCCGAGATCCTCGCCGACCTGCCGACCGTCACCCACTTCGTGGCCGGCCTCGGCACCACCGGCACCCTCATGGGCGTCGGCCGCTACCTGCGCGAGAAGGTCCCCGGCGTGAAGATCGTCGCCGCCGAGCCGCGCTACGACGACCTGGTGTACGGGCTGCGCAACCTGGACGAGGGCTTCGTCCCCGAGCTGTACGACGCCGAGGTGCTCACCACCCGCTTCTCCGTCGGCTCCGCGGACGCCGTCCGCCGCACCCGCGAACTCCTCCAGCAGGAGGGCATCTTCGCGGGCGTCTCGACCGGCGCCATCCTGCACGCGGCGATCGGCGTCGGCCGCAAGGCGGCCGCCGCGGGGGAGCGCGCGGACATCGTCTTCGTGGTCGCCGACGGCGGCTGGAAGTACCTGTCCACCGGCATCTACACCGCCGAGTCCACCGAGGCCGCGGTCGAGGCGCTGCAGGGCCAGCTCTGGGCCTGAGGCCTCGGCCTCAGCGGCTCTGAAGGGCCCGCTGGGTACGGGTCCAGACCTGCCGGTCCACCGCGCCGGCCCGGCGGCGGAACGCCGACAGCGGCACTTCGCGCAGCTCGTCGGTCTCCAGCCAGCTGGTCCGGCCCTGCCGGTCGCCCACCGAACCGGGCGGCAGCGCCAGCACGCCCGGGCGCTCGGCGTGGTGCTTGCTGGTGATCTTCGCGACGGTGGCGGTCCGGCCGCGCACCCGCAGCACCAGGCACGGGCGGTCCTTGGAGCCGGGGCCGTCCTCGAACGGCACCTGCGCCCACCAGATCTCCTGCGGCTGCGGGCCGGCCCCCGTCCGCGGACGCGGCTGCGGACCGGCCGGCCCGGACGGGCGCGGGGCCGGACGGGCGCGCCGCACCAGCGCCGCCGCGGCGGCGGCCAGCAGCGCGACACCGAGCAGCGACAGGACGAGCCAGGCAGCGGTCATGCCGTTCATGCGGCGAACCGTACCGGGCCGGGGGCGCACGCCACCACCGCGCGGTCCGTGACGGTCCGGCGGTCGGCCGCCGGACGTTCGTCCGCCCATTTGTCCGCGCACTGCTCCCGGTTCGTCACGGAACTGCCACAATGCCCGTTCTGCGCCCGGAGTTCCGCCCGGTCCGGCCAGGCTGCGTCACGAACGTCCGCCCCCGTCCCCCCGGAGGTGCCCCCGTGACCCGTGGCCCCGAGCTGTGGTCCTACGCCGAGATCGCCCGCCACATCAACGTCCGGCGCGAGACCGTCCGCAGCTACCGCCGGCACCGGCTGCTGCCCGATCCGGACGTGATCGACGGCAGCGGCCACCCCCGCTGGTACCCGTTCACCATCCGCACCTGGGCCCGCAACCGGCCCCGGCGGCGCTGATCCCCGGCCCGTCAACCGGCCCCGCTCCCGCCCCGGGCGTTCTGGTGATTCCGCCCACAGCCCGGCACGGGGACGGGGGCAAAGTGCCGCTCCGCCCTTACCCTCGACACACCAACGCAGTGCTACCGGCCGGTCCACCGGCCCCGGCCTGCCGTTTTCCATGCTGTTTTCCATGGAGGACGGTGATGCCGTTTTCCAGCAGCAGCCAGGACGTGTCGGGGCGGAGGGGCTCGGATGAAACTGACCGTGGTGGGGTGCTCGGG
The DNA here is from genome assembly GCF_043201465.1 of Kitasatospora sp. NPDC048298. Lineage (NCBI taxonomy): Bacteria > Bacillati > Actinomycetota > Actinomycetes > Kitasatosporales > Streptomycetaceae > Kitasatospora > Kitasatospora sp. NPDC048298. Next base: position 37,178 of record NZ_JBICYZ010000029.1, on the reverse strand, counting down.
GAGCTTCCCGTCCGCCGACTCGCCCTGCTCCAGCTACCTGGTCGAGGCCGAGGGCTACCGTGTCGTCCTCGACCTCGGCAACGGGGCCCTCGGCGCCCTCCAGAAGCACGTCGGCCTCTACGACGTCGACGCCGTCCTGCTCAGCCACCTGCACGCCGACCACTGCGTCGACCTGTGCGCGTACTGGGTGGCCCGCAACTACCGTGCCGAGGGCTGCCCCGAACTGCTGCCCGTGTACGGCCCGGCCGGCACCGCCGAGCGGCTCGCCCGCGCCTACGACATGCCGGAGAACCCCGGGATGAAGGAGGTGTTCGAGTTCCGCACCCTCACCCCCGGCAGCTTCGAACTCGGCCCGTTCCGGGTCACCGTCGCCCAGGTCAACCACCCCGTCGACGCCTTCGCGTTCCGGCTGGAGCACGACGGCCGCTCGCTGGTCTACAGCGGGGACACCGGCGAGAGCCCCGAACTCGTCGAACTCGCCCGCGACACCGACCTCTTCCTCTGCGAGGCCGCGTACATCGACGGGCGCGACACCTACCAGGCCGTCCACCTCAACGGCCGTGAGGCGGGCGAGCACGCCGCCGCGGCCCGGGCCCGCCGGCTCGTCCTCACCCACATCCCGCCGTGGACCGACGCCGAGCACAACCGGCGGGCCGCCGCGGCCGCCTACCCCGGGCCGGTCGAGGTCGCCCGGGCCGGCGCGGTGTACGAGGTCTGAGCAACTCGGCGCGGTGCCGGTGGGCGTGCTCGGCGTCCGGTCCGCGGGTTCCCGGAAGAAACCCGGGAACCACCTGCAACCTCCGTGCCCCCCGCATGTCTTGGCCGCACGGCATCTCCGCGGTCGACGTCTCCGCGGTCGGCGTCTTCGTGGGCGGCGCCGCGCCGGGCACGGAGCAGCCCGCCGGGATCCGCTGACCGATGTGGGCGGGAGCGCCGGCTGACCGTCCCTCCGTTCACGGCCCGCCCGGAGCACCCGGGCGGGCCGTGCCCGTTCAGCGCCGCCCGGGCACCGGCAGTCCGAGGTGCTCCCGCAGGGTGGAGCCGGTGTAGTCGGTGCGGAACACCCCGCGCTCCTGGAGCAGCGGCACCACCCGGTCGACGAACTCGTCCAGGCCGCCCGGGGTGAGGTGCGGGACGAGGATGAAGCCGTCGGCCGCGTCGTTCTGCACGAAGTGGTCGATCTGCGCGGCGACGGTTGCCGGCGAGCCGATGAAGGACTGTCGGCCGGTCAGCTCGATCACCAGCTCGCGGCTGGTCAGCCTCTTCTCCGCGGCCACCGCCCGCCACCGTTCGGCGACGGCCACCGGGTCGACGTGCCGGACCCTGCCCTGGACCAGGTCGCTGTCCGGGTCGGGGTCGACGGTGGGCAGCGGTCCGTCCGGGTCGTGGTCGGACAGGTCGATGCCCCAGACCTGTTCCAGGAAGGCGATCGTGGTCTGCGCGCCGACCTGGGCCCGGCGGATTTCGTGGGCCCGCTCGGCCGCCTCGGCGTCGGTGTCGCCGAGGGCGAAGGTGGCCGCGGGCATGATCTTCAGCTCGTCCGGCTTGCGCCCGTACGCGCCGAGCCGGCGCTTGACGTCGGTGTGGAAGGCCTGGCCGTCGGCGAGGGTGGAGTGCCGGGAGAACACCACGTCGGCGGTGGCGGCGGCGAACTCCCGCCCCTCGTCGGAGTCCCCGGCCTGGATCACCACCGGGTGGCCCTGCGGCGGCCGTGGCAGCGAGAGTCGGCCCTCGACCTCGAACTGCGGCCCCGAGTGCCGGACGGTCTCCTCCCCGGCGTCCCAGAACTCCCGTGCCAGCTGGACGGATTCGGCGGCCCGGGTGTAGCGGTCGGCGCGGTCCAGGTAGCCGCCGCGGCGGAAGTTCTCCCCGGTGAAGGCGTCCGAGGAGGTGACCACGTTCCAGGCCGCGCGGCCGCCGGAGAGGTGGTCCAGCGAGGCGAAGCGGCGGGCGAGTTCGTACGGCTCGTTGAAGGTCGCGTTGACGGTGGCGGCCAGGCCGAGCCGTTCGGTGACGGCGGCCAGCGCGTTCAGCACGGTGATCGACTCGGGGCGGCCGACCACGTCCAGGTCGTGGATGCGGCCCTTGGACTCGCGCAGCCGCAGGCCCTCGGCGAGGAAGAAGAAGTCGAACTTCCCGCGCTCGGCGGTCTGCGCGAGGTGGCGGAAGGAGGAGAACTCGATGTGGCTGCCGGAGGCCGGGTCGCTCCACACCGTGGTGTTGTTGACGCCGGGGAAGTGTGCGGCGAGGTGGATCTGCTTGAGCGGTCGGTCCGTCATCGGGTCACCTCGGCGAGGGCGGGAGAAGCGGCGGGGGAAGCGGTGGGGGCGTCGGCCGGGCGGGCGGCGTAGCGGCTGGCCGGGCGGGCCAGGCCGAGGTGGTCGCGCAGGGTGCGGCCGGTGTACTCGGCGCGCAGCAGTCCGGCGGCGCGCAGCGCGGGGGCGATCCGGTCGGCCAGCGCGGCCAGGTCGCGCGGAGGGTCGGCGGGGGAGAGGTGGAAGCCGTCGACGCCGGTGCCGGTCGCGGTGAGCTCGGCGAGCAGCCGATCGTCGGCGGCGCGGTCGGGCAGGGCGGAGAGGTCGGCGTCGAGCCGGGCGAGGATGCGCAGGCCCTCGCCGGCCCGCAGCCGCAGTTCGGTGGCGGCGGTCAGCCGGGCGGCGCGGTCGGGGGCGTCGAGCAGTACGACGTCGGCGTGCCGGACCGCGGCGGCGACCCGGGCGCGCCCGCCCGGGGAGGCGTCCGGCGCGAGGTCGGCGGCGGAGACGGGCACCGCGACCACCGGGCGGCCCTGGGGCGGGCGCGGGGTGATGGACGGGCCGCGGACCGAGAAGCGCGGGCCCGCGAAGTCGATGTAGTGCACCTTGTCGCGGTCGATGAACCGCCCGGTGGCGGTGTCGCGGATCTCCGCGTCGTCCTCCCAGCTGTCCCAGAGCCGGGCGGCCACCTCGACGGCGTCGGCGGCCTCGGCCCACAGCTCGTCCTCGGCGGCGACCGGTCGGCGGCCGAAGGCCCGCGCCTCGGCCTCGGTCGTGGAGACGCCGACCAGCCAGCCGGCCCGGCCCTCGCTCGCCCAGTCCAGGGTGTTGACCGAGATCGAGGTGTGGAAGGGCTCGGTGTGGGTGGTGGTGACGGTCGGCACCAGGCCGACCCGGCCGGTCAGCGGGGCGATCCGGGCGAGGGCGGCGAGCGCGTCGGGGCGGCTCGGCGCGGCGGCGAAGGAGTCGTCGAGGGTGACGAAGTCCAGGGTGGCCCGCTCGGCGAGGCGGGCGAGGTAGGCGTAGTGCCCGGCGTCGAAGCGGCCGGGGCTGTCGAGGGCGGCGGACAGGTGCAACTGGCGGGGCATGGTGAGCCTGACTTCCTCGTGCGGACGCGTGCGCGCACCGGAGCGGCCCGTGCCGGGGCACGGGTGCGCGGGGCGCGCGGGAGCGCGGTGGCGGCCCGCGGGCGGAGCCCGTACGGGCGGGGGAGGGAAGGACCGGCGCCGGGCGGGTCGTCAGCCGGGCGGCGGCGGGGGAACGGTCAGCTCAGCCGCGACACGCCGCGGACCACACGCGACCGAAGTCGATGTGGCTGCGGGTGACCAGCGGGCACGAGGCGTTCACCGCTTCAGTTGACCAGGGCCTCCGGCGATTCGTCAACCGCCGTTTCCGTCCGTGGACACGGTGGCACGGCGTTCGTGGACACAGTGGCACGGCGTTCGTGGACACGGCCGATCGGCGGGCCCGGGGACGCGCGGGGCGGGCCCGGGTACGCCGAAGGCCCCGCCCGGTCGCCGGGGAGCAGCGGCGGGGCGGGGCCTTCGAGGCGTGCGGTGACGCGGGCTTCGGGCGTCGGGCCTCAGGCCTTGGTGACGTCCTCGATCTCGTCGTCGTCCTCGCGACCGGGGGTCTTGAGGTCGAACTTGGCGATCGCGAAGCGGAACAGGAAGTAGTAGATCGCGGCGAAGACCAGGCCGAGCGGGATGATCATCCACGGGTCGGTGGCCTTGTTCCAGGCCAGCAGGTAGTCGATCAGGCCACCGGAGAAGGTGAAGCCGTCGTGTACGCCGAGCGCCCAGGTGACGGTCATCGAGACGGCGGTGAGCAGCGCGTGGATGACGTACAGGACCGGGGCGATGAAGACGAAGGCGAACTCGATCGGCTCGGTGACACCGGTCACGAAGGAGGTCAGGGCCAGCGAGACCATCATGCCGGTGACGGCCTTGCGGCGGTGCGGCTTGGCGGCGTGGGCGATGGCCAGCGCGGCGGCGGGCAGCGCGAACATCATGATCGGGTAGAAGCCCGACATGAACTGTCCGGCGGTCGGGTCGCCGGCGAAGAAGCGGGTCAGGTCGCCGTGCACGACGGTGCCGTCGGGCTTGGTGAAGTCACCGGTCTGGAACCAGGCGTAGGAGTTCACGAACTGGTGCATGCCGACCGGCAGCAGACCGCGGTTGACCAGGCCGAACGCGCCCGCACCGAACGCGCCGGCGCCGATCAGGGTGTCGTTCAGGCTCTTGATGGCGTCGCCGATCGGGCCCCAGGCCAGACCGAAGAAGACGCCGACGGCGGTGCCGACGAAGGCCATGATGATCGGGACCAGGCGGCGGCCGTTGAAGAAGCCGAGCCAGTCGACCAGCCTGGTGCGGTGGTACTTCTGCCACAGCACCGCGGCCAGCAGGCCGATCACGATGCCGCCGAGCACACCCGGGTTCTGGTAGGTGGCAGGCTCGTCCTTGCCGGGGAGGATCTTGTACTCGGTGATCGGGAACGCGGTGAGCACGTTCTTGTAGACCAGGAAGCCGACCAGCGCGGCCAGAGCGGTGGAGCCGTCGGCCTTCTTCGCGTAGCCGATCGCGATGCCCACCGCGAAGAGCATCGGGAGAGCGTCGAAGACCGAGGAGCCGGCGGTGTTGAACACCGCGGCGACCTTGTCCCAGCCGAGACCGTCCTTGCCGAACACGTCGTCCTGGCCGAGACGCATCAGCAGACCGGCGGCGGGGAGCACCGCGATGGGCAGCTGGAGGCTGCGGCCGATCTTCTGCAGACCCTGGAGGAGGTTCTGGCCGAACTGCTTGGCGGGGCTTGGCGAGGCCGGAGCCTTAGCGGGCGCCGGTGCCTGCTCAGACTGACTCATGGGGGTGGGTTCCTAACGGCATGGCGGTCGGTCGGGGGAGGCACAGGGGGCCAACCGCAAACTGGTCTACACCACACGTGGTGTAGACCAGTTTTGTAGCACGGGCGGGGAAGTCGAGGAACCCCGGAAAGCGCTGTCGCCGGGAAGCGCTATGAAATCGAAACCTACTTACCGAATGGCGATCTTGGTGTCGGTCGCGATTGGGACTTTGGCCGACGGCGCAACAAAATCGATTTTGGATAATCGCGCAACAAAAGCACGGCGTGTCTGACGGGGCGTCCGGCCTGGGCCGGGCCCGGGACGTCCGCCACCGGCCCGGCCCTTTCGGGAAATGCCGAAGGCCCCCGGACCGGTGATCCGGAGGCCAATGCGGGGATAACCCGGGCGCCGCCCGGTTTCAGGCCTTGGTGACGTCCTCGACCTCCGCCTCGTCCTCCCGGCCGGGAGTTTTCAGGTCGAATTTGAGGATGATGAACCGGAAGAGCGCGTAGTACACGGCGGCGAAGCAGAGCCCGATCGGGATGATCAGCCACGGCTTGGTGGCCAGCCCCCAGTTGATGACGTAGTCGATCAGGCCGGCCGAGAAGCTGAACCCGTCGTGCACCCCGAGTCCCCAGGTCGCCGCCATCGACGCGCCGGTCAGCACCGCGTGCACGGCGTACAGGGCCGGGGCGATGTAGGCGAAGGAGTACTCGACCGGCTCGGTGACACCCGTCACGAAGGAGGTCAGGCCGACCGAGAGCATCAGGCCGTAGATCTCCTTGCGCCGGTGCGGCTTCGCCGAGTGGGCGATCGCGAGCGCGGCGGCGGGCAGCGCGAACATCATGATCGGGAAGAAGCCGGACTGGAACTGGCCGGCCGTCGGGTCGCCCGCCAGGAAGCGCGGGATGTCGCCGTGCACGATCGTGCCGTCCGGCTTGACGAACTCCCCGAACTGGAACCAGACGAAGGTGTTCAGCAGCTGGTGCATGCCGATCAGCAGCAGTGCGCGGTTGAACAGGCCGAAGATGCCGGCGCCGCCCGCGCCCAGGTCGGCGAGGGTCTGCGAGAAGTCGTTCAGGCCGCGGCCGATCGGCGGCCAGATCCAGAGCGCCACCACGGCGGTGGCCAGGCCCACCAGGGCGGTGATCATCGGTACCAGGCGGCGGCCGTTGAAGAAGCCGAGCCAGTCCACCAGCCTGGTGCGGTGGAACCGGACCCACAGCCAGGCCGTCATCAGGCCGATCAGGATGCCGCCCAGCACGCCCGGGTTCTGGTACGTCGCCGCGGCGATCCTCGCCGACGAGTAGCTCACGCACTGGCCGGACCAGGCGTCCGGGATCAGCGTCGTCCCCGCCGGGCACTTCTCCGGGAAGGCGTGCAGGACCCGGAAGTAGACCAGGAAGCCGACCACGGCGGCCAGCGCCGTCGAGCCGTCCGCCTTCTTCGCCATGCCGATCGCGACGCCGACGCAGAACAGCATCGGCAGGCCGAAGGAGGAGTCGAGCAGCGCGCCGCCCGCAGCGGCGAACACCCTGGCGACGTCGTCCCAGCCCAGCCCGTCCTTGCCGAAGACGTCGGGCTGGCCGAGCCGGTTGAGGATGCCGGCGGCCGGGAGCACCGCGACCGGCAGCTGCAGGGAGCGTCCCATCTTCTGGAGGCCGCCGTAGAAGGTGTGCCACCAGGTGGTCTGCGGGGCCGTGGCGCCTGCCGAACTCATCCTTCGCCCTCCGGGAGCAGTTGCCGACCGCAGGGCCCCCGCGGGACCCTCGGGCAGGGGTCGGGAACACCCGGGGCCGTTCCCGCGTTCCTCGGAGTACACATATATTGGTGTAGACCACTTGGACGCGGGCCGTACTCCGAGGGCACCGGCCCCGCTGATCGTCATCCTCGGGCGGCGATCGGGACCCTGCCCGCCGAGATGGGCCAAAAGTGGACTAACGTGGCGGACCGGACCGGCACGGGTGATGCTGGTCGCGCTGCTCGCCGGCCGACCGCAGCCGAACCCGCGTCAGCCACCGGCACGGACCTCACCACCCGACGGTCGAGGGACACCCCAGCACCAACGCAGGACGGCACCCGGCAGAGCCGCCGAAGGGCCGAGACAGAGGGAGAAACCAGATGGCCAGCAAGGCTGAGAAGATCGTCGCCGGTCTGGGCGGCATCGACAACATCGAAGAGGTCGAGGGCTGCATCACCCGCCTGCGCACCGAGGTCAAGGACGCCTCCCTGGTCGACGAGGCCGCCCTCAAGGCCGCCGGCGCCCACGGCGTCGTGAAGATGGGCACCGCGATCCAGGTCGTCATCGGCACCGACGCCGACCCGATCGCCGCCGACATCGAGGACATGATGTGAGCTGAACCACCCGGGTTCAGCCCGCCCGGCCCGCCGACCCGCTCAGGGGGACGGCGGGCCGCGGCGCATCCGGAGCCGACCCGGGACCCGGCGGGGCCCGGCGCGGCGACGCATCGGGACCGGGCGCGGCGACGCATCGGGACCGGGGCTCCGGAGCGACTACGCTCAGTTCCTATGTCACGCATCGACGGCCGCACCCCCGAACAGCTCCGCCCGATCACCATCGAACGGGGCTGGAGCAAGCACGCCGAAGGCTCCGTCCTCATCTCCTACGGCGACACCAAGGTGCTGTGCACCGCCAGCGTCACCGAGGGCGTGCCCCGCTGGCGCAAGGGCAGCGGCGAGGGCTGGGTCACCGCCGAGTACTCCATGCTCCCGCGCGCCACCAACACCCGCGGCGACCGCGAGGCCGTCAAGGGCCGCATCGGCGGCCGCACCCACGAGATCAGCCGGCTCATCGGCCGCTCGCTGCGCGCCGTCGTGGACCACCGCGCGCTCGCCGAGAACACCATCGTCCTCGACTGCGACGTCCTCCAGGCCGACGGCGGCACCCGCACCGCCGCCATCACCGGCGCCTACATCGCCCTGGTCGACGCCGTCGCCTGGGCCCGCGACAAGAAGCTGCTGCGCGCCAAGGGCCAGCCGATCACCGGCGGCGTCAGCGCCGTCAGCGTCGGCATCATCGACGGCGTCCCGATGCTCGACCTCCAGTACGAGGAGGACGTGCGCGCCGAGACCGACATGAACATCGTCTGCACCTCCGACGGCCGCTTCGTCGAGGTCCAGGGCACCGCCGAGGGCGCCCCGTTCGACCGCGAGCTGCTCGACCGGCTGCTCGACCTCGGCAGCCTCGGCTGCGCCGAACTGGACGAGATCCAGCGCAAGGCCCTGGAGGGCTGAACCGGCGCGGGCCCCGAAGCCGTCGACCGGATCGGACGCACGGTCAGCCCCCGGGCCCGGACGGCCGTTCGGGCCCGCGGAGCGAACGGCCCGCCGAACGATCCGCCTGCTGTACAGGCCGGGCCCGGAGACCGTACGGTTCCCGCAGCACTCCCGCTGCGGGAACCGCGCACCTCCCGGCGCGCGTCCCACCCCATGGAACCCGCGCCCCACAGGAGGATCGGATGCCGTCGAGCATCGCCCGCCCCACCGCCCTCGCCGTGGCCGGCCTCATCGCGATCCTCCCGCTCAGCATGGTGAGCTGCTCCGCCGCCCAGAAGGCGCTCGACTGCGGCAACACCGCGGTGAAGATCACCGGTGACATCGCCGACGTCACCCAGGCCTACGACAACGCCAGCAACGACTCGGCGGCCGCCGGCCGGGCCCTGCAGAAGCTCAAGAACGACCTCGACCAGGTCGGGAAGAACTCCAAGAACACCGACGTCGCCAAGGCCGTGACCGACCTGCAGAAGCAGGTCGAGAACGTGCAGCGGGCGGCCGACAGGAACGAGGTCCCCGACCTCAAGCCGCTCGGCGACGCGGCGGGCAACCTCACCTCGGTCTGCACCGGCTGACCGTCCCCGGCCACTCGGTAGGGTGGGCGATATGTCCACCCGCCTGATCCTCGCCACCCGCAACCAGCACAAGGTCACCGAGCTCCGCGCCATCCTGGCGGACGCCGGCCTGGACGTCGAACTCGTCGGCGCCGACGCCTACCCGGAGATCCCGGACGTCCCCGAGACCGGCGTCACCTTCGCCGAGAACGCCCTGCTGAAGGCCCACGCCCTGGCCCGCGCCACCGGCCTGCCCGCCGTCGCCGACGACTCCGGCCTCTGCGTGGACGTGCTGAACGGCGCGCCCGGCATCTTCTCCGCCCGTTGGTCCGGCAAGCACGGCGACGACCGCGCCAACCTCGACCTGCTGCTCGCCCAGCTCTCCGACATCGCCGAGCCGCACCGCGGCGCCCACTTCTTCTGCGCCGCCGCCCTCGCCCTCCCCGACGGCACCGAGCGCGTCGTCGAGGGCCGCCTCCTCGGCACCCTGCGCACCGCCCCCGCCGGCGACGGCGGCTTCGGCTACGACCCGATCCTCCAGCCCCTCGGCGAGACCCGCACCTGCGCGGAGCTCACGGCGGAGGAGAAGAACGCCATCAGCCACCGCGGCCAGGCCTTCCGCGCCCTCGCCCCGGTGGTGAAGGACCTCGTCGGCTGACGCCCCGTCCGCTGAACGTCGAAGGCCCGCCCCGAGAGCTTCTCGGGGCGGGCCTTCGATTTCAAGGCTAGTGCGGCCTGAGGGACTCGAACCCTCACGGGATTTCTCCCACGGGCACCTAAAACCCGCGCGGCTGCCTGTTACGCCAAGGCCGCATGGCCTTCAGTCTAGGGCTTCGCCCTTGGTGGGAACACCGCGATTCAGTGCGGCGACGTGCGCCTGTTCCCGTTCCCTCGCAGTGTCCGTCCGTGACGGAGCGGCAGGCGGAGCGGAGCGGTCGGAGGTCGTCCCGTCGGTCGGCGGCGGGTTCGGTTGCGGGTGGGGTGGGTTTCGGCCATCGGCTGACTGATTGTCGTGGGGCTCCGACCTGTGATGTTTGGTCGTTGATTACCAATTGGTACAGACCTATTGACCTATGTGGTTCAGACCACATAGCTTCTGCGCCAATTGCAATCCCCCACGTGCGTGCTCCCCCACAGGCACGCGCCGACACTCTCTCCTGGAGGACCGAGTGTTGATCCGAAACACGGCGGAGCGGCGTCCCACCGCTGCCCACCGCCGGAAGAGTCCGGCGGCTCGGGCCGGTGTGGCCTCGCTGGCGGCGGCCTCGTTGGCCGGGCTGCTGATGGCGACGCTGGGTGCGGCGCCCTCGCAGGCGTCGGCGGCGGTCGACAACGCGGCCTGTCGGCCGGACGGCCTGTACCAGACGCCCGGGGTGGACGTTCCGTACTGCTCCGTCTACGACACCAGCGGGCGCGAGAAGATGGGCGCCGACCACCAGCGCCGCATCATCGGGTACTTCACCGGCTGGCGCACCGGCAAGAACGGCGACGCCCCGTACCTGGTGAGCGACGTCCCCTGGGACAAGGTCAGCCACCTCAACTACGCCTTCGGCCACGTCGGCGGCGACAACAAGCTCTCGGTCGGCACCGACGGCCCGACCAACGAGGCCACCGGGATCTCCTTCCCCGGCGTCCCCGGTGCCGAGCTGGACCCGAGCCTGCCGTACAAGGGGCACTTCAATCTGCTGACGAAGTACAAGAAGCAGTACCCGAACGTCAAGACCCTGATCTCGGTGGGTGGTTGGACCGAGACCGGCGGCTACTTCGGGGACGACGGCAAGCGCGTGAACTCCGGCGGCTTCTACTCGATGACCGTCAACGCGGACGGCAGCGTCAACCAGGCCGGCATCGACACCTTCGCCGCCTCCTCGGTCGACTTCATCCGCAAGTACGGTTTCAACGGCGTCGACATCGACTACGAGTACCCGACCTCGATGAAGGACGCCGGCAACCCGCTGGACTGGCAGCTCGCCAACGCCAAGCGCGGTTCGCTGGCCAAGGGCTACGCGGCGCTGATGAAGACCCTGCGCGAGAGCCTGGACAAGGCCGGCGCCGCCGACGGCAAGCACTACCTGCTGTCGGTCGCGGCCCCGTCCTCCGGTTACCTGCTGCGCGGCATGGAGACCTTCCAGGTGGCCAAGTACCTGGACTACGTCAACATCATGTCGTACGACCTGCACGGCGCCTGGAACAAGTACGTCGGCCCGAACGCCTCGCTGTTCGACGACGGCAAGGACGGCGAGCTGGCCGCCGCCAACGTCTACGGCACCGCGCAGTACGGCGGTATCGGCTACCTGAACGCGGACTGGTCGTACCACTACTTCCGCGGCTCGATGCCCGGCGGCCGGATCAACGTCGGCCTGCCGTACTACACCCGTGGTTTCAAGAACGTCCAGGGCGGCACCAACGGCCTCTGGGGCACCGCCTCGGCGACCACCTGCCCGGTCGGCTCCGGCCTGACCGCCTGCGGTGACGGCGCGGTCGGCATCGACAACATCTGGAACGACAAGGACGACGCGGGCAAGGAGTCCCCGGCCGGGTCGAACCCGATGTGGCACGCCAAGAACCTGGAGAAGGGCATCCTGCCCGACTACCTGGCCAAGTACGGCGTGTCCGACACCGCGCTGCAGGGCACCTACACCCGCAACTACAGCTCCACCCTGGTGGCGCCGTGGCTGTGGAACGACACCAAGAAGGTGTTCCTCTCCACCGAGGACGAACAGTCGGTGGGCGCCAAGGCGGACTACATCGTCAACCAGGGTGCCGGCGGCGCGATGATCTGGGAGCTCGCCGGCGACTACCGGTGGGACGCCACCGCCAACGGCGGCAAGGGCCAGTACGTGCCCGGCAACACGCTGACCACGCTGATGTACGACAAGTTCAAGTCGTCGACCCCGTACGGCGCGATCCGTTCGACGACCGCGCTGCCGCAGCAGACCCTGCCGATCGACGTGTCGTTCAACAACTTCGCGCTGGGCGACTCGAACTACCCGATCAACCCGAAGCTGCACATCGTCAACAACTCGACGCTGACCCTGCCGGGCGGCACCGAGTTCCAGTTCGACTACGGCAACTCGGCCCCGGGCAACGCCAAGGACCAGTCCGGCTTCGGCCTGCAGGTCGTCAAGCAGGACAACCCGGGCCCGGGCAACGTGGGCGGTCTGAAGGGCAACTACAACCGGGTGTCGGTCAAGCTGCCGGGCTGGCAGTCGCTGGCGCCGGGCGCCTCGATCGACATGGACTTCGTCTACTACCTGCCGGTGTCCACGCCGTCGAACTGGACGGTCAACGTGGGCGGCACGCTGTACGGGATCAAGGGCGACCTGACCCGCGGCGCGGTGGACGGCGGCACGCCGACCCCGACCCCGACCCCGTCGCAGACGGCCACCCCGACGCCGACCCCGACCCCGACGGGCACCGCCACCCCGACGCCGACCCCGACTCCGACCCAGACCTCGGGCGCCTGCACGGCCGCCCCGAGCTGGGACGCGGGCACCACCTACGCGAGCCCCACCAAGGTCTCCTGGAAGGGCCACTACTACCAGAACAAGTGGTGGACCAAGGGCGACGACCCCGCGGCCAGCGGTGCGTGGGGCGTCTGGAGCGACCTCGGGGCTTGCTGATCAGGGCGGTCCGCTGAGGTGAGATGCGGCGGTGGCGGTGCACCCGGTCGGGGGGTGCGCCGCCACCGCTTCGTCGTGGGTCGGGCTCAGTACCTCAGTACCTCGGGCCCTCAGTGCCTCAGGCCCCGACCTTGAGGTCGCGCAGCAGCTTGGCGACGTGGCCGGTGGCCCGCACGTTGTAGAAGGCGTGCTCGACCTTGCCGTGCTCGTCCACGACGATCGTGGAGCGGATCACGCCCAGGTAGGTGCGGCCGTAGTTCTGCTTCTCGCCGAAGGCGCCGTACGCCTCCAGCGCCGTCTTCTCGACGTCGGACAGCAGGGTGACCTTCAGGTCCTCGGCCTCGCGGAACTTGCCGAGCTTCTCCGGCTTGTCCGGGGAGATGCCGATGACGTCGTAGCCGGCGCCCGCGAAGACCTCGAGGTTGTCGGTGAAGTCGCAGGCCTGCTTGGTGCAGCCGGGGGTCAGGGCGGCGGGGTAGAAGTAGACGATGACCTTGCGGCCCGCGTGGTCGGCGAGGGACACCTGGTTGCCGTCGGCGTCGGGCAGGCTGAAGGCGGGTGCGGTGTCGCCGGGCTGGAGACGCTCACTCACGGTCGTACTCTCCTGGAAGCTGGGGCGGGCGGTCGTACCACGGCAAACCTACCTCCGATGGTGGGTGGGGCCGCGCGACCGTTCCCGGCAGCTGACACACTGGGTCAGTCGCACCGATCGTACGGATCGGACGGAACAACATCGGCGAGTGAATGGGGTGGCCCGAGTGGGCGACGCGAGCACGCAGGACAAGTCGGCGAGGACGACCGCCCAGATCGAGGCGGACATCGAGCGGACGCGTGACCGGCTGGCGGGAACCCTCGACGAGCTGGCCGTCCGCGTCCACCCGAGCACCATCTCCGCCCAGGTCAAGGCCAAGGCGGCGGCCGCCGTCGAGGAGCGGACCGCCCGGGCCTACGTGGCCGCCAGCGGCGTGGTGGAGAAGGTCCGGGCGCAGTTCGTGGACGAGAAGGGGCAGCCGCGCCGCGAGCGGATCGTCCCGGCCGCGCTGGTGGGCGTGGGCCTGGTGCTGCTGGTCGCCTCGGCCCGCAAGCGCCGCAAGGGCTGAGCACCGCGGGACGGAAGGGCCGGGCGCAGCACGCGTGCCCGGTCCTCCGCATGTCCGGCTCCGCTGCCCGGCGTTGGGCGTGCCCGGCGTTGAGCATGCCCGGCGTTGGGCGTGCCCGCGTTCCGCATGCCGGGCCAGCGTCACGCCCCGCGCCCGGGGGAGGTACCTTCGGGACCGTGAGTACGAACCACGAGAGCCACTCGGACCACCTGCAGGAGCACGCCCGCCACGACCGGCTCGGCGAGAAGCTGCCGATCCGGATGCTGCACGACCGCGTGCTGGTGCGCATCGAGGGCGGTGAGGGCGAGCGCCGTTCGACCGGTGGCATCCTGATCCCGGCCACGGCGGAGCTGTCCAAGCGCTGCACCTGGGCGGAGGCCGTCGCGGTGGGCCAGAGCGTGCGCTCGGTGGAGCCCGGTGACCGGGTGCTGTACGACCCGGAGGACAAGCTGGAGGTCGAGGTCCGCGGCGCCACCTACGTGTTGCTGCGCGAGCGCGACCTGCACGCCGTGGCCGCGACCCGGTTCGGCGACACGGAGGGCTCGACCGGGCTCTACCTGTAGGCGCGGCCCGCGGTCCTCGTCGCGGGTCCTCGCGTGGTCGTCCGCGGGTGGGCGTGTCACCTGGTCGGTTCAGTTCCCGTTGTGCCTTCCGGCGCCGCAGCGGACGGTGGGAGCGGCCGGATACGGCCATCCGCCCGTGGGGCGTCCACGGTGACCGCGCGAGGGAAGCCATGACACCGACCAGAGAGAGCGGTGCGGACGCGCGTGTCCGCGTTCGTGCCACGGTGGTGCTCGGTACGGTCGCCGCCCTGTTGGCCGGCTGCTCCTCGCCGCCGAAGAGCGGCCCGACGCCGTCCGCCCCTGCCGGGGCCTCCGCCTCCGCGGGGGCCTCCGCCGCCGGGGCCGCGGAGGTGCGACAGAGTCTCGCGGCGTTCGAGAAGCCGCTCGGTGCGGAGGACGCTCAGCGGGCGTGGGAGGGGTTGGCGGCGGCCGTGGGCGCCGCCTCCGCCCGGGGCGTCGACCACGACACGATCAGCAGGGAGGTCCTGCTGTGGGAGTCGCGCCGGCTGAGTACGCCGGAGGGGCAGCAGACCTTCATGGCCAACGCCGCGGCGCTGAACGGGCGCGTGGTGTCGGTGGGTGGTACCTCGGGGGTGCCGGCGCCGACGCTCGGCGCGCCCCCCGCGGGGGGACCGGGGCGGCCGGCCGCGTTCCGGCAGGCGTCGCCGGGCGCCGGGCTGTCCTTCTACTTCGTCAACGGGGTGCTGAACAACTTCGACTCCTCGACGGTGAACGCGAACCTGCTGTCCACCACGCTGAGCGGGCAGTTGGGCTATCCGGTCCGCGTCAACCTCCAGTTCAACGCCTCCAGCGCCAGCATCGCGATGTACACGTACAGCGCCTGTCAGGAGGCGCAGCGCGCCACCGCGGGCAACCCGATCCAGGAGAACCGGGACCTCGCGAAGGCCGTCTGCGGGCTCAGCGCGGCTGGGGCGGTCGTCCTGCCGGACGCGGTCATGGCGGACGTCAGCGGGACGATCACCCGGAAGCTGGCGGATCCGGACTTCGCGTTGGACGGGGTCAACGTGAACCTGCTGAAGAACGTGCAGGACGACCTGGGCAAGGGGCTGCGCGTGGTGCTGATCTCGCACAGCGAGGGCGGCCTCTACCTGCGCAACGTGCTGCCGCGGATCGGCGCCGGGAAGCCCGTCGGGGCGCTCTACATCGCCCCGCCGTTCGGCAGCGGGCAGGAGCTGAACGCCAATCCGACCCGCTATGAGATGTTCGAGTGGGACTGGTTGTTGATGGGGGTCTCCAGCGTGGACTTCACGACCAGGGCCGTGGCCCCGCAGATCGTGTACGACGGCTCCACGGCGTCGCGGTTCAACCTCCACTACCTCTCCAACTATCTTTACTGCGGGTCGGATTCGGCCAAGCAGGCCGGTGACCGGACGCGTGAGCTGGTGGACTTCGTCAACTCGGTTCCGGCCTCCCGGGGCGGTGCTCGTCCGGGGTTGTCCGGGGGCGACGGGCTGCGGCCGGGGCAGGGCGTGCAGGGTTGTCCGGTGCCGCAGCCGGAACAGACCCCGTCCGAGACGCCCACCGAGACGCCCACCGAGACCCCGTCCGAGACGCCCACCGAGACTCCGACGGGGACCCCGTCCGAGACGCCCACCGAGGTGACGCCCTCCGGCTCGCCCTCTCCCTCGGCCGGCGCCTACTACGTCTTCCTGCTCACCAACGTCTCCGGCGGGAACGTCCTGGTGGGCTCGCTGGACGACGTCCAGGGCAAGCGCACGTGCGACTTCGCGGACGGCGGTCTGTGCGCCGATGCCGGCGGTCAGGACGTCCCGGTGCAGTACACCGCCGAGTTGGGCCCGTACCCGACGCTCGCGGATGCCCAGGCCGCGTACTGCGCGAACGCCACCAACCCCCATCCGGGCCCGGGGGCCGCAGGTACCAAGGTCGACATCTTCGGCGGCAGTTACTGGACCGACAACATCGGCTTCGGCTGTCCGACGCCCAGCCCCTGACGCGGGTGGGCCCGCGCCTCGACCGGCCGGGCTTGTCGGTGGTGCGCGCTAGGGTCCCGGCATGAGTGTGCCGGTGATCGGGGATCGGGAGCGTCGGGCCAGGCTGGGGCGGCGGCAGTTGCTGGCGCCGTCGGTGCGGGCGGCGCGGGCGGAGGACGTGGCCGACGGGGTGGTCGGGCTGCACGCGTCGGACGCGGCCACGGTGTACCTGTCGGCCTGCGCGCGGTTGGCGGAGCCCGCGGCGGCGGAGGTGGACCGGGCGCTGTACGAGGACGTCTCGCTGGTGAAGCTGTTGTCGATGCGGCGGACGATCTTCGCGGTGACGGAGGGCTTCGCCCCGTACGTGAGTTCGGCGGCGGCGCGGGCGATCGCGGCGAAGGAGCGGGCGGGGCTGCTGAAGCACCTGCGGGACCACGCCGAGGGCTGGGACGAGGCCCGGTTGGCGCGGACGGAGCGCGAGGTGCTGGCGGCGCTGGCCGCGCGCGGTGAGGCGACGACCAAGGAACTCTCCGAGGACGTGCCGCAGTTGCGCGAGACGATGCTGATGTCGGCGGGCAAGCCGTACGAGGCGAGGCAGAGCGTGGGCAGTCGACTGCTGCGGCTGCTGGCCTCGGACGGGCACGTGCGCCGCTGCCGTCCGCGCGGGTCGTGGCTGAGCAGCAGCTACCCGTGGGCGCCGGTGCCGCAGTGGCCGGACGTGCCGGTGCGGGAGGCGAAGGCCGAGGTGGTGCGGCGCTGGCTGGCGGCGTACGGGCCGGGGACCGTGGAGGACGTGAAGTGGTGGACGGGCTGGACGCTGGGGGACGTCCGTAGAGCGCTGGCGGACCTCGGGGCGTCGGAGGTGGCGCTGGCCGACGGGGCGCCCGCCCTGGTGCTGCCGGGGGACGAGGCGCCGGTGGCGGAGCCGGAGCCGTGGGCGGCGCTGCTGCCCTCGTTGGACCCTGCGGTGATGGGCTGGCGCGGGCGGGACTGGTACCTGCGGCCGGAGGACGTGCCGGCGCTGTTCGACCGGGCGGGCAACTCCGGGCCGACGGTGTGGTGGTGCGGCGAGGTGGTGGGCGGCTGGGCTCAGCGCGCCGACGGAAGCCTGGTGTGGCGGCTGTTCCGGGACGTCGGGGCGGATGCGGAGCAGGCGGTCGCGGTGGAGGCGGAGCGGTTGGCGGGTTGGCTGGGGGAGGTGCGGGTGACGCCGCGGTTCCGTACCCCGCTGGAGCGTGAATTGGTGGCTTAGGGGCGGCGGTTCAGGGCCGGCGGTTCAGGGCGTGGTCGGTGCCGCCGGGCGGCTGGCGGGGCCGCCGGTGGCGCTGGGCAGGCTGGTGGGGCGGGTCGGCTGGGTCTGGCTGGGTTTGGGGGTGGGGCTGGGCTGGTCCGGGCCCGTCGTGGGCTGGGGGGCTTGGGGGCTGGGGGTGTTCGGCCCGGGGGCGGGTCGGTCGGTGGTGGCGGGGGCGCTGGGCGTGTGGTCGGGGGGAGTGCCGGGGGCCTGGCCGGTGCTGGTGGGTGCGCCGCCGGGCGGCGGGGTGGTCGGGGTGGTGGTGGCGCTGGGGCTGGTGCCGGGGGTGAGGTCGGGCCAGGGGGTGGTGGTGGGCTCCTGTCCGGTCTTGAGGTCGAAGTCCTGGGTGGGGGTGCCGTCGAGGGCGGCGGCCGTGTAGGCGGTCCAGATCCGGGTGGGGAAGGCTCCGCCGTTGATCCGGGTGAGTCCTGCGGTGCCGGCCAGCGGTTCCTTGGCGTGGGTTTTCGGGTTCTCCCTGAACAGGCCGACGGTGGTGGCGAGTTCGGGGGTGTATCCGGCGAACCAGGCGGAGAGGTTGGAGTCGGTGGTGCCGGTCTTGCCGGCTGCCGGGCGGTTCAGGTCGAGGGCGGCGGCGCCGGTGCCGCGGGGGCTGATGACGTCGCGCAGCACGTCGGTGACGGAGTCGGCGATCTCCCGGTCGAGGGCGTCGGTGGGGTTGTGTTCGGGCATCTTGGGGACGTCGACGGCGCCGCCGGTGTTGACGCGTTCGAGTTTGAGGACGGACCAGGGGGTGTGGGCCTGGCCGTGGTTGGCGAAGGTGGCGTAGGCGCCGGCCAGGTCGAGGGCGCTGGGGGTGGCGGTGCCGAGGGTCATCGAGGTGTTGGCCGGGTCCATGCCGCGGACGCTGTCGGGGATGCCGAGTCTGACGGCGGTCTCGCGGACGCGGGCGAGTCCGGCGTCCACGCCCTCCTGGGCGTACACGGAGTTGACGGACTTCACCATGGCGTAGCGCAGGGTGATGTTGCCGTAGGAGATGTCGTCCTCGTTGGGAGGGGCGTAGGGGGTGGGGCCGCCGGTGACGGGGCGTTCGCTGGTGCCGTCGTAGCGGGACTCGGTGGTGATCGGGCGGCCGTCGACGGCGTGTTGGGCGACGAGGCCGGCGGCGAGGTCGATCGGTTTGAAGGTGGAGCCGATCTGGTTGTCCTGGCGCAGTGCGTCGTTGTAGGGCTGCTTGGCGTAGTCGGGGCCGCCGTAGACGGCGACGACCCGGCCGGTGGCGGGTTCGACGGAGGCGCCGGCGACCCGGACGTCGGTGTCGGTGGTGGGGCGGGCCTGGGGGTCGAGTTCGCCGGTGAGTTCGTCCTGGACGGCCTTGGTGAAGGCGTCCTGGCGGGGCTTGTCGAAGGTGGTGGTGATGCGCCAGCCGCCGGCCTTGAGGGTGGCGGCGTCGAGGGTGCCGGAGGAGACGAGGTAGTCGTCGGCGACGCCGACCAGGTAGCCGGCCTGGCCGGCGAGGCCGGTGGCGGGCTGGGGGTCGATCGGGTCGGGGAAGGTGGTGGCGGCGCGGTCGGCGGGGGTGAGGAAGCCGAGTTGGACCATGCCGTCGAGGGTGTAGTTCCAGCGGGCGACGGCCTTCTCGCGGTTGGCGGGGGTGGCGGTCTTGACGTCGTAGAGGCTGGGGGCCTGGAGCAGGGATGCGAGGTAGGCGCCCTGGGGGAGGGTGAGCCGGGAGACGTCGACGCCGTAGTAGGCGTGGGCGGCGCTCTGGATGCCGTAGGCGCCGCGGCCGAAGTAGCTGCTGTTGAGGTAGCCGGCGAGGATCTCGCGCTTGTCGCGCTGCTGGTCGACCTTGAGGGCGATGAGCAGTTCGCGGCCCTTGCGCTCGATGGTCTGGTCCTGGGTGAGGTAGTAGTTCTTGACGTACTGCTGGGTGATGGTGGAGCCGCCCTGCATGCCCTTGCCGAGCAGGGTGTTCCAGCCGGCCCGGAGCATGCCCTTCAGGTCGATGCCGCGGTTCTGGTAGAAGGTGCGGTCCTCGGCGGAGACGACGGCCTGCTGGGTGGCGAGCGGGATCCGGTCGATGGTGACGTCGGTGCGGTTGACGGCGCCGGTGCGGGCGATCTCGGTGGTGCCGTCCGCGTAGAGGTAGATGTTGTTCTGGGCGACGGCGTGGGCGTTGGGATCGGGCACCGGGACGATGACGTAGAGCACGGCGAAGCCGCCCACGGCGAGCAGGAACAGCGTGGTGAGGGTGCCGAGGGTGACCCGCCAGGTGGGCAGGAGCCGGCGCCAGAGCGGGAGGGCGCGGCGGGCCTCGCGGCGGGCGGCCCGTTTGGCCTGGCGGCGGGTGCTCAAGGTCATGCCGAGATTATCTGCTATTTGACGCGCGATCAGGCCGGAAAAACCGGGTGCGGGTGGGGTCGTCCGGAGGTACGGTGAAAGGTGAAAACCACATAGCGCACCCGCTTTCGCAGCTCCGCCCGCCCGCCCGGCACCCCCCGGGTACGGCCGGTCGGGGCCGTTGGGGCGTGCGCGGATGTCGAGGGGCGCCTCTCTCTGCTCGCATTTGTCGACAAGGAGACAATATGCTCTACGCCGCCGTTGCCCGCGGCGCCTTCCGCCGCTACTCCACCTACCGGGCCGCCACCGTGGCCGGTACCTTCACCAACACCGTCTTCGGCATCATCCTGGCCTACACCTTCCTCGCCCTCTGGCAGGCCCGCCCCGGACTCGGCGGCTACGACCAGAGCCAGGCCGTCACGTACATCTGGGTCAGCCAGAGCCTGCTGGTCACCGTCGCGGTCTGGGGCGGCGGCTTCCAGGACGACCTCCAGGACCGCTTCCGCAGCGGCGACATCGCCGTCGACCTCTACCGCCCGGTCGACTTCCAGGGCTGGTGGCTGGCCTCCGACCTCGGACGGGCCGGCTTCCAGGCGCTGGTGCGCGGCACCGTGCCGATGCTGATCGGTGCCCTGGTGTTCCGCATCCGACTGCCCGAACACCCGCTGACCTGGGCGTTCTTCCTGCTCTCCGGGCTGCTGGCGGTGGTCGTCAGCTTCGGGTTGCGCTTCCTGGTCTCGATCACCGGCTTCTGGCTGCACGACTCGGAAGGGGTGCGCTCGGCGATGCTGGTGGTCTCGATGTTCTTCTCCGGGATGCTGCTGCCGATCGCCCTGTTCCCCGGCTGGCTGGGCGCGCTCGGCCGGGTGCTGCCCTGGTCCGCGCTGGTGAACGTGCCCACCGACGTCTTCCTGGAGCGGACGCGGGGCACCGCCGTGCTCGGGGCGCTCGGCTTCCAGCTCGGCTGGGCGGCGGTGCTGCTCGCCGCCGGGCGGGGCGCCCAGTGGCTCGCCACCCGCAGGGTGGTGGTGCAGGGTGGCTGAGCAGCTGGTGAGGCTCCGCCGGGAGCCCTTCACGGCCCGCACCGCCTGGGCGCTGCGCTCCTGGTGGCTCTGCGCCCGGATGTGGATGCGCTCGATGATGGCCTACCGGGCCTCCTTCGCGCTGAACCTGGCGGCGAGCGTGGTCATCCACGCCCTCGACTTCGTGGTGCTGGTGGTCATGTTCCTGCACACCGACCGGCTCGGCGGCTGGAGCCTGCCGGAGATCGCCTTCCTGTACGCCACCGCCGCCTTCTCGCTCGGCGTCGCCAACCTGCTGGTCGGCTCGGCCGAGTCGCTCGGCGCGCGGATCGTCAGCGGCTCGCTGGACACCATGCTGATCCGGCCCGCGCCCGCGCTCTCCCAGCTGTGCGCGGAACGCTTCTCGCTGCGCCGGCTCGGCCGCCCGCTGCAGGCCGTGGCGGTGCTGGTCTGGTCACTGGCCGCGCTGGACGTGCACTGGACCTGGGACCGGGTGCTGCTGGTGCCCGTCCTGCTGGTCTGCGGCACCGTCATCTTCGGCGCGATCTACATCGGCGGCGCCACCGTCCAGTTCTGGTGGGGCGAGTCCAAGGAGATCCAGAACTCCTTCACCTACGGCGGCGCGACGCTGCTGCACTACCCGCCGACGGTCTTCGCCAAGGAACTGGTCGCCGGGGTCGTCTTCGGCGTCCCGCTGGCCTTCGTCAACTGGCTGCCCGCGCTGCGCATCCTCGGCCGGCCTGACCCGCTCGGCCTGCCCACCGCCTTCCAGTTCGCCTCCCCGGTCGCCGCCGCGGTCTGCGTCCTCGCCGCCGGGCTCGCCTGGCGGGCCGGGCTGCGCGCCTACCGCGGCACCGGCAGCTGAACTCCCCCTGACCAGAAGGAGCCCACCATGGCACTGATCGAACTCCAGGACGTCCGCCGCAGCTTCACCGTGCGCACCCGCACCGGCCGGTTCAGCCGGGCCAAACGCGAGGTCCGCGCGGTGGACGGGCTCAGCTTCACCGTCGAGGCCGGCGAGTGCGTCGGCTACATCGGGCCCAACGGGGCCGGCAAGTCCACCACCATCAAGATGCTCACCGGCATCCTCGTCCCCAGCTCCGGGCGGCTGCGGGTGGCCGGGGTCGACCCGGCCCGCGAACGCGTCGCGCTGGCCCGCCGGATCGGCGTCGTCTTCGGGCAGCGCACCACCCTCTGGTGGGACCTGCCGCTGCGGGACTCCTTCGAACTCGCCCGCCGGATCTACCGCGTCCCCGACGCCCGGTACCGCGAGAACCTCGACCGCTGCGTCGAACTGCTCGACCTCGGCGGCCTGCTGGACACCCCGGTGCGCCAGCTCTCACTCGGCCAGCGGATGCGCGGCGACCTCGCGGCGGCGCTGCTGCACGACCCCCAGGTGCTCTACCTGGACGAGCCGACCATCGGCCTGGACGTGATCAGCAAGGGCCGGGTGCGCGAGTTCCTGCGCGAGGTCAACCGGGACCGGGGCACCACCGTGCTGCTCACCACCCACGACCTGACCGACATCGAGCAGCTCTGCGGCCGGGTGATGGTGATCGACCACGGCCGGGTGGTGTACGACGGCGGGCTGGAGGGCCTGCACGCCGCCGGCCGCAGCGAGCGGACGCTGGTGGTGGACCTCGCGCAGGAACTCGCCCACCCGGTCGAGGTGCCCGGGGCCAGGGTCACCAGGGTCGAGGGGCCGCGCCAGTGGCTGGCCTTCCCGGCCGAGGAGAGCGCCGCGCCGATCGTGGCGGCGGTCGCCGCGCGCTACCCGCTGGTGGACCTGTCCGTGCGCGAGCCGGCCATCGAGGACGTGATCGCCCGGATGTACGCGGAGGTCGCGATCGGCTGACGGGGACGGGCGCGGATGCCTGAAGGGACGGGCGCGTACGGCTGACGGGGACGGACGCGCACGACTGGAGGGGGCGGGCGTACGGCGGCCGGATGCCGTGCGCCCGTTCGTCGTTCGGCGGCGCGTTCGGCTCTCCTTCGCCGGTGTGGGTGATCACCGTGACCCCCGGCCGCTGACGCGAGTTGACCGGGTGTCACCCGCCGATGCCGGAAACCGGAGGCTCCCCGCCCGATGGCCCTACCCGACGTGACCGTGGTGGTCGCGGTCCACAACACCATGCCGTACCTCACCGCCTGCCTGGACTCGCTGGTCGGGCAGTCCCTGGCGCCGGGGCGGCTGGAGGTGGTGGCCGTGGACGACGGCTCCACGGACGGCGGCGGGGAGCTGCTCGACGAGTACGCCGCCCGCCACCCCGGGCTGTTCACGGTGGTGCACCAGGCCGACTCGGGCGGCCCGGCGGGCCCGGCCAACCGCGGCATGCAGCTGGCCCGCGGCCGCTACGTGCTGTTCCTCGGCGCGGACCACCGGCTCGGCGAGGAAGCGCTGGAGCGGCTGGTCACGGCCGCCGACGCCTGGGGCTCGGATGTGGTGGTGCCCAAGCAGGCCGGGGTGAACGGGCGGCCGGTGCCGCAGGGGATCTTCCACGCCGACGCCGAGTCGGTGGACTTCACCGACTCGGCGCTGGCCTGGGCGCTGGCCGACACCAAGCTCTTCCGGCTCGACCTCCTCCGGCGCCACCGGCTGCGCCGCGACGAACGGCTGAAGGTCTTCTCGGACCAGCCGTTCACCCTGGAGGCCTGCCTGCGGGCGGCCAGGGTGTCCGTCCTCGCCTCCTACGACTGCTACTTCCCGGTGCCGCGCGAGGACCGGGGCGACCTCGCCGAGCGGGCCGGGGTGCTGGACCGGCTGCGCGGGATCACCGCGCTCCAGCAGGTGGCCGCCGAACTGGCCAGGCCGGGCGAGGAGTCGGACGCCATCCGGGTGCGCGGCTTCGGTCGGGACGTGCCGCGCCTGCTGCAGGACGGCTTCCTGCTGCTGGCCGACGACATGCAGGAGCGGGTGTGCGTCGAGGTCGCCCGGCTGATCGAGCGCTTCGGCGCCCGCGAGGTGTACCACCGGCTGCCGGTCGCCGAGCGGGTACGGCTCGAACTCGCCTGCGCGGTACGGCCGGAGGCCCTGCGCCACCAGATCCGCTACGAGGCGGCGCACGGCGATCCACCCGTGGTGGTGGACGGGCGGCGGCGGTTCGCGGGCTACCCGGCGTTCCGGGACGCCCGGCTCGGGCTGCCGGACGCGCTGTTCCTGCTGCCGGAGGAGGACTCGGGCGCCGCCGTGGCGCAGGCCGCGCCGCGGCTCGACCTGGCGCGGCAGCTGTGGCGCGGACTCGTCCCGGAGCAACTGCGCCGCGGACTGCGGCGCCACCCGGCATGGCGCCGGCTGGCCGACTCGGTGAACGGAGGACGGGAATGAGCCTGGACGTCTGCGTGGTCGGGCTGGGCAGGCTGGGCCTGCCCCTGGCGGTGCAGTTCGCGCTGAAGGGCCACCGGGTCACCGGCGCGGACATCGCGCCCGGTGTGGTGGAGAGCGTCAACCTGGGCGTGCCGCCGTCCCCCCGGGAGGCGGGCCTGGAGCAGGTGCTCAAGCGGGTCGTCGCCGAGGGCCTGCTGCGTGCCACCACCGACACCACGGGCGCGGTGGCCGGGGCCGAGGCCGTGGTGCTGGTCGTCCCGCTGGTCACCGCCACCGACGGCAGTCCGGACTTCACCGCGCTCGACGCGGCCACCGACGCCGTCGCGGCCGGGCTGCGCCGGGGCACCCTGGTCAGCTACGAGACCACCCTGCCGGTCGGCACCACCAGGGAGCGCTGGGCGCCCCGGCTGTCGTCCCGCTCGGGCCTCGCCGCCGGGACGGACTTCGCGCTGGTGTTCAGCCCGGAGCGGGTCCGCACCGGACGGGTCCTCGCCGACCTGCGGCGCCACCCCAAGCTGGTCGGCGGCCTGGACGCGTCCTCGACCCGGCGCGGCGCCGAGTTCTACCGGGCGGTGCTGGACTTCGACCCGCGCCCTGACCTGCCCCGGCCCAACGGCGTCTGGGAGCTGGCCTCGGTGGAGGCGGCCGAGTTCAGCAAGCTCGCCGAGGCCACGTACCGGGACGTCAACATCGCGCTGGCCAACCAGTTCGCCCGGTACGCGGACGAGGTCGGGGTGGACTTCGCGGAGATCGCCGACGCCTGCAACTCGCAGCCGCACAGCCACCTGCACCGGCCGGGCATCGCGGTCGGCGGGCACTGCGTCCCGGTGCACCCGCGGCTGTACCTGTGGAACGACCCGGGCGCGACGGTGGTCCGGGCGGCGCGCGAGGCCAACCTGGCGGTGCCGGGGTACGCGGTGGGCGTGCTGGCGGGGGCGGTGCCGGGCGGGATCGCCGGGCAGGGCGTGCTGGTGCTCGGGGCCTCCTACCGGGGCGGGGTCAAGGAGACGGCGCACTCCGGGGTGTTCCCGCTGGTCGAGGCGGTGCGGTCGGCCGGCGGGCGGCCGTACGTCAGCGACCCGCTGTACGGGGCCGAGGAGTTGGCGGCGCTCGGGCTGCCGCCGTACGGCGGGGAGCCGGTGGTGGCGGCGGTGCTGCAGGCGGACCACCCGGAGTACCGGGACCTGTCGCCGGTGGACCTGCCGGGGGTGCGGGTGCTGCTGGACGGGCGGCGGTGCACGGACCCGAAGCGCTGGGCGGGCGCGGAGGTGCGGCGGATGGTGCTGGGCGGGGAGTGAAAGCCGGTCCCGTGTCGGTCCCGGGACCGGTCTCGGGCCCGTTCTCGCCGGGCCCGTTCGGCGCGTGACGTCTGGCGGGGGCGCGTGATCGCGAGGCGCGCCCCCGTCCGCACCGGGCACCGGGCAGACTGGCGGGGTGAGTGACGATGCCTTCAGCGGGACCGGCCACGGGGTCCGGTTCACCGCGGCCGACGAGCAGAAGAGACGCGGCGTCCGCCGGATGAAGACCATCGCGACCGGCCTGCTGGCCTTCGCGACCCTGGTCTTCGCCCTGTCCACCTGGGCGAAGGCGGCCGGCGCCGGCCCCTGGGCGGGGTACGTGGCGGCCGCCGCCGAGGCGGGCATGGTCGGCGCGCTGGCCGACTGGTTCGCGGTGACCGCGCTGTTCCGCCGCCCCTTCGGCCTGCCGATCCCGCACACCGCGATCATCCCGACCAAGAAGGACGCCTTCGGCCGCTCGCTCGGCGAGTTCGTCGGCGAGAACTTCCTCTCCGGCCACGTGGTCCGCGGCCGCCTGGCGGCGCTCGGCATCGGCCGGCGGCTGGGGGAGTGGCTGGCCGCGCCGGGCAGCGCCGAGCGGGTCACCAAGGAGGCCTCGGCGGCGCTGCGCGGCCTGCTCGCGGTGCTCCGCGACGACGACGTGCGGGCGGTGGTCGCCGAGGCGGTGACCAGGCGGGCCGCGGCCACCTCGGTGGCCGAGCCGATGGGCCGGATGCTCGGCAAGGTGGTCGCCGACGGCGGGCACCACGGGGTGGTGGACCTGGTCGCCGTCCGGGCGCACGGCTGGCTGACCGCCAACCACGAGGACGTGGTCCGGAAGGTCACCCAGAAGACCCCGGGCTGGACGCCCCGGTTCATCGACCACCAGGTCGGCGAGCGGGTCTACAGGGAGCTGCTGCGCTTCGTCACCGAGATCCGGGACGACCCGAACCACCCGGCGCGCGGCGCGATCGACAACTTCCTCGCCGACTTCGCGACCGAGCTGCAGACCGACCCGGAGACCATCGCCAGGGTCGAGCGGGCCAAGGGCGAGCTGCTGGCCCGCCCCGAGGTGCAGGACCTGATCAACTCCACCTGGGCGGCCGTGCGCACCCTGGTGATGGGTGCGGCCGAGGACGAGGACAGCGAACTGCGCCGGCGCATCCGCGACGGCGTGCGCGGCTTCGGCGAGCGCCTGGCCACCGACGCCAAGCTGCAGGCCAAGGTGGACGGCTGGCTCCAGGACGCCGCCCAGTACCTGGTCGACACCTACCGAACGGAGATCACCTCGCTGATCTCCGAGACGGTGGCGAGCTGGGACGCCGACGACGCCTCCCGCAAGATCGAGGCCAACGTCGGCCGCGACCTCCAGTTCATCCGGATCAACGGCACCGTGGTCGGCGCCCTGGCCGGGCTGCTGATCCACACCGTGGCGGTCGCGCTCGGGGGCTGATCCCGGGGACGGCGGTGCTCGGGGCCGATCCCGGGGACGGCGGCGCCGACTCGGGCCTATCCTGGGCCGAAACCACGCGATACGCGCGTAGAGGCACGGAGCAGGAAGAAGGGAACCACCGTGGTCCAGCCGGACGGAAGTCGGATCGGCCCCAGTGACATTCGGAACGGCGACAGCCGGACCGAGCCCGCGGACCGGAGCATCGAGGCGTTCATCGCCGGGATGCCCAAGGCGGAGCTGCACGTCCACCACGTCGGCTCGGCCTCGCCGCGCGTCGTCGCGGAGCTCGCCGCCCGGCACGCCGGGAACTCCAAGGTGCCGGTCGACCCGGCGGCGCTCGCCGAGTACTTCACCTTCACCGACTTCGCGCACTTCATCGACGTCTACCTGAGCGTCGTGGACCTGGTCAGGGACGCCGAGGACGTCCGCTCGCTCACCTACGGCGTGGCCGAGGACATGGCCCGGCAGAACATCCGGTACGCCGAACTGACCATCACCCCGTACTCCTCGGTCCGCCGGGGCATCCCCGACGTCGCCTTCATGGAGGCGATCGAGGACGCCCGGCTGCGCGCCGAGAAGGAACTCGGCGTGGTGCTGCGCTGGTGCTTCGACATCCCGGGCGAGGCCGGGCTGCAGTCGGCCGAGGAGACGGCCCGGCTGGCCACCGAGCTGGCCCCCGAGGGCCTGGTCAGCTTCGGCCTGGGCGGCCCGGAGATCGGCGTGCCGCGCCCCCAGTTCAAGCCGTATTTCGACCGGGCCCGGGCGGCCGGCCTGCGCAGCGTCCCGCACGCGGGCGAGACCACCGGGCCGGAGACGGTCTGGGACGCCATCCGGGTGCTCGGCGCCGAGCGCATCGGGCACGGCACCCAGGCGGTGAAGGACCCGGCGCTGGTCGACTACCTGGGCGAGCACCGCATCCCGTTGGAGGTCTGCCCGACCTCCAACATCGCCACCCGGGCCGTGGAGCGGATCGAGGACCACCCGATCAAGCAGATGGTGGACTCCGGGCTGCTGGTGACGGTGAACAGCGACGACCCGCCGATGTTCGGCACCGACCTCAACACCGAGTACGCGGTGGCGGCGCGGCTGCTGGGCCTGGACGAGGCCGGGGTGGCCGGGCTGGCCCGCAACGCGGTCGAGGCCTCCTTCCTGGACCAGGCGGGCAAGACCCGGCTGGCCGGGGAGATCGACGCCTACCTGGCGGGCTGGCGGCGGGCGTAGGAGCCCCCGAACCCGCCCCCGAACCCGCCTCCGAACCCGCCTCCGAACCCACCTCTGAATCACCCTTTGGACCGCCCCGTCGACCTCCGGTCGGCGGGGCGGTCCTGTCGTCGGCGCCGGCCGGCGCCGACTCCGTTGGGGTGATGGCGCCAAAGTGGTGCCACAAATGGCTCGACATGGCGCCATCGCCGTGCCAAGCTATCGGCCATGGACCTCACGCCCTACGTGGAAAACCTCCGGAACGAGCTCGCGGTGGCCGCCGCCACCGGCGGGGAGGAGGCCCGCGCGCTGGCCGAGCGGCTGACGCTCCCGCTGGAGTCGGCCGTGCGGCTCACCCTGCTCAACGCGCTCTCGGCCGCCATGGGCGAGGTCACCCGTGATCTCGCCCCCGGCTCGGTGGACGTGCGCCTGCGCGGCCTCGACCCGGAGTTCGTGGTGACGGCGCCGCCCGGCTCGGGTGCCTTCCACGGCGATCTGGCGCCGCTGGCGCCATCCGTGGCGCCAATGGTGCCGGCGGTGCCACCGGTGGTGCCTCCGGTGGCACCTTCGGGGGTGCCTTCCGGGGTGCCGGAGGCGGACGAGACGGGCACGGCCCGGATCAACTTCCGCCTGCCCGCCCACCTCAAGGCCAGGGCGGAGGAGGCCGCCGCCGAGGCCGGCCTCTCGCTCAACGCCTGGCTGGTCCGGGCCCTGGCCGGTGCGCTCGAGGGCGGCGAGCCGGCCCGCCGCCCGGCGGCCGATCCGGGCAACCGGATCGCGCGCAGCATCGGCGGCGAGGGCTTCACCGGCTGGGTCCACTAGCACTTCCGCAGTACCGGGATCGTCTGCACCACCTTCTGCACCTTCGACGTCACCCCCGCTCCGACCAGCGGGAACACCCACACGAGTCAAGAGGACGGGACAGCCATGCCTACGTACGAGACCGACGGACCGATCTCCGCCATCCTCGAGTTCGACATCGGCTCGGTCTGGATCAAGGCGAGCAAGCGCACCGACACCGTGGTCGAGGTCCGGCCCGCCAACCCGGCCAAGGAGGCGGACGTCAAGGCCGCCGAGCAGACCCAGGTCGACTTCTCCGGCGGTCGGCTGGGCATCAAGGCCCCCAAGCAGCGCTCCGTCTTCACCAGCAAGAAGGGCGCGATCGAGGTCCTGGTCGAGCTGCCGATCGGCTCCGAGGTCCACAGCGAGTGCCCGATGGCCGAGTTCATCACCGAGGGGCCGCTCGGCGCCTGCCGGCTGAAGACCTCGCTCGGCCGGATCCAGGTCGAGCAGGCCGACAGCGTGCGGCTCGACAGCGGCTTCGGCGACGTCCGGCTCGGCGGGACGGCCTGGGACGCCGAGGTGACGGGCGCCGGCCGGATCGAGATCGGATCCGTCGGGGGCCGGCTGACGGTCAAGAACAGCAACGGCGACACCGAGATCGACGAGGTGCGCGGCGAGCTGCACGCCAACGCCTCCAACGGCCGGATCCACATCGGCGCCGCCGAGGGCAACGTGGACGCCAAGTCGGCGCACGGCCACATCCGGGTCGACCGGGTGGTCCGCGGTCAGGTCACCCTCCAGACCAACGTGGGGGACGTCGAGGTCGGCATCGCGGAGGGCACCGCGGCCTGGCTCGACGTGCACAGCAAGGTCGGCGGCGTCCGCAACGACCTCGGCCCGACCCAGGGCCCGGGCGACGCGGTGGAGACGGTCGAGGTGCGCGGTCGCACCCAGGTCGGCAACGTCATCGTCCGGAGGGCGTGATGGCGGCGGCCTCGGGGGGCCCGGTGGTCCCGGTGAACCGGACGGTCCCGGCGATCTCGGCGACGGCCCTCACCAAGTCCTACGGGGACAAGCCGGTCCTGAGGGGCGTCGACCTGGAGGTCCCGGCGGGCAGCGTGTTCGCCCTGCTCGGGCCCAACGGCGCCGGCAAGACCACCACCGTGCAGATCCTCTCCACCCTGATCCCCGCCGACGGCGGCTCGGCCCGGGTGGCCGGGCACGACGTGGAGCGCGAGGCCGACGCGGTGCGGCGGGCGATCGGGGTGACGGGCCAGTTCTCGGCGGTGGACAATTTGCTCACCGCCGAGGAGAACCTGCTGCTGATGGCCGACCTCAACCACCTCCGCCGTCGGGAGGGGCGGAGGCGGGCGGAGGAACTGCTGCGGCGCTTCGATCTCACCGAGGCCTCCCGCACGGCCGTCACCACCTTCTCCGGCGGCATGCGGCGCAAGCTCGACCTCGCGATGACCCTGGTCGGGGATCCGAAGGTGATCTTCCTGGACGAGCCGACCACCGGGCTGGACCCGCGCAGCCGGCGCACCATGTGGGAGATCATCCGGAGCCTGGTCGCCGACCACGGGGTGACGATCCTCCTCACCACCCAGTACCTGGAGGAGGCCGACCAACTCGCCGACCGGATAGCCGTCCTGGACGGCGGCCGGATCGTCGCCGAGGGCACGGCCGAGGAGCTGAAGCGGTTCGCCCCCGGCGGGCGGATCCGGCTCCGGTTCGCGGACGCCGGCCGACTGGCCGCCGCCGCGGCGCTGTTCGAGTACGCCACGGCGGACACCGAGGCGCTGCGGCTGGAGATCCCGGGGGACAACTCCGTCCTCACCGTGAAGGCCGTGCTGGACACGCTCGACAACGCGTCCGTACCGGCCGAGTCACTGGTCGTGGAGACGGCCGACCTGGACGACGTGTTCCTTCAACTGACCGGGGAGGGCGTGCGATGAGCACGGCCACGGGCACGGCCGGCCACGCGTTCGGCGACTCGCTGACCATGCTGCGCCGCAACCTCAAGCACGCGCTGCGGTACCCGTCGCTGACCTTCGCGGTCGTGGTGACGCCGGTCATGATGCTGCTGCTCTTCAACTACGCCTACGGCAGCACACTGGGCGCCGGGATCGGCGGCGGCCACTACATCGACTACGTGACGCCCGGCATCGTGCTGATGGCGGCCACCTCGGGGTCGCTGGTCACCGCGATCGGCATCTGCACCGACATGACCGAGGGCATCGTCAACCGCTTCCGCACGATGGCGATATCACGCTCCGCCTTCCTGGCGGGGCACGTGGTCGGCAGCGTCATCCAGACCATGATCGGGCTGGTCCTGGTGGTCGGTACGGCCCTCGCGATGGGCTTCCGGCCGAACGCCGGGCCGGTGGAGTGGCTGGCCGCGGCGGGCCTGCTGCTCTTCCTCACCATCGCCCTGACCTGGATATCGGCCGGCATCGGCCTGGTGGCCAAGACGGTCGAGAGCGCCAGCAACCTGCCGATGCCGCTGCAGTTCCTGCCCTTCGTCGGCAGCGCCATCGTCCCGACCGACTCCATGCCGACAGCCATGCGCTGGTTCGCCGAGTACCAGCCGTTCACCCCCATGATCGAGACCCTGCGCGGGCTGCTGATGGGCACCGGGATCGGCGCCGGTGCCTGGAGCGCCCTGGCCTGGTGCACCGGGCTGACGCTGGTCGGCTACTTCTGGTCGCGGAGCGTCTTCCACCGGCGGTGACGGGGGGACGGCCGGTGGCCCGGACGGCGGAGCACCCGTCGCCCGGGCCACCCGGCGGCCCCGTAGTAAAGTCCCGGCAAAGGGCAACTCCGGGGGGAGCAAATGACGGTGGCGCGCCGCAGGCAGGTCGTGTGGTGGCTCCGGGGTGCGGCGCTGGCGGCCTTCCTGGTGTACCTGCCGGGGTACTTCGCCTCCCGGCAGGGCGGGCTGATCGAGGTCGAGCGTTGGCTGAACCACCCGGTGCTGCTGCTGGGGACGGCGGTCGCGCTGGCGGTGGCCTCGGCCGTGGCCCAGGTCGAGTTCCGCACCAGGTGGGCGCAGATCGGCTGCGCGGCCGTCCTGTCACCGCTCCTCTTCATCGGGGCGGCGGTGGGGGCCCTGGCGTACTACTTCGGTGGGGACGGCCGGCTGGTCGCCCGCACCCCCGACCCGAACCGCGCCGACCACGTGCTGAGCGTCACCGACGTCGCCTTCTCGATCGACCCGGTCTACCGGGTGGAGTTGCTGACCGGCAGCGGCTGGTCGGCCCGCCACTGGGGCCTCGGCACCTGGGAGGAGCACGACGGCTTCGTCAGGGCCGAGTGGTCCGGTCCGGACCGGATCACGGTGACCTTGGAGAAGGAGATCGAGGTCTTCACCGTGGGCGAGGACGGCGTACTGGGCGGCCCCTCGGTGACGCCGAGGCCTCGGTAGGCCCGGCGGTGCGGTCCGTGCCGAAGTCCGGAGAGGAAACCGTGGGGGAGCGAGGGATGGCAGTGGCGCGCCGCAGGCGGATCGCGTGGGGGCTCAGAGGGGTGGCGCTCGTGGCGCTGCTGACCTACCTGGTGGGCCGGCACGCCGCTCGTTCGGGCGGGCTGGTGGAGCTCGAACTCTGGTTCCACCGGCCGGTCCTGCTGGCCGGGTCGGCGGTCGCGCTGGTCCTGATCTCGGTGGTCGTCGAGCTGGAGTTCCGCACCCCGGAGTCGCAGATCGGCCTGGCCGGCGGTCTGGTGGCGCTGGTCTTCCTCGGGGTGCCGCTCGCGCTGTCGACGCTGGTGACCGCCGACGAAGGGGTGGAGACCCGGCGGGAGGCCGCCCCGGACCACCCGGAGCGGGTGCTCGTCTTCGCCAACGTCGCGGACTCGATCGATCCGGTGTACCGGGTGGAGCTGCTGACCGGTAGCGACTGGTCGGCCCGCCACTGGAGCCTCGGCCCCTGGGTGGACGGCAAGGGCCTGGTCAGGGCCGAGTGGTCCGGTGCGGACCGGATCACGGTGACTCTGGAGAAGGAGGTCAGGGTCTTCACGGTGGACGAGGACGGGAGGCCGGGCGGCCCCTCGGTGACGCCCCGGCAGCGCTAGGCCCTGCCGGTCCCAACTGCCCCACGAGTCCCTGTAGTAACGTCCGCGCCGAAGATCGGCAAAGAACCGTCGGGGGCGAGGGATGACAATGGTGCGCCGCAGGCAGATCGCGTGGGGACTCAGGGCGGTGGCGCTGCTGGCGTTGCTGGCGTGCGTGGCGGGCTGGCGCGAGTCCCGTTCGGGCGGGTTGGTGGTGGTCGCGGAGTGGTGCGACCACCCGGTCCTGCTGATCGGGTCGGTGCTCGTGCTGCTCGTGGCCTCGCTCGTCGTCGAGCTGGGGTTCGGCACCGGGACGGGGCAGCTCGTCTGCGGCCTCGGCCTGGGGCTGCTGGTCCTCTACGTGCCGTTCGCCCTCCTGGCGAGCCTGTTTCCCCCCATGGACCCGCCTCGCCGGGAGGCGGCCCCGGGCCGCCCGGACCGGGTGATCGTCATCACGGACCTGGGCGGCTTCGACCCGTTCTACCGCAGTGAGCTGGTGTCCGGTTTCGGCTGGTCGGCCCGCCACTGGGAACTGGACTCCTCCAGGCACGACGACGGCGTCAACTGGTCAGGTCCGGACCGGATAACGATCACCAGGGGCAAGACGCTCACGGTCTTCGACGTCCTCCCGGACGGCAGTCTGAGCGAGCCGCGGGAAGAGCCCCTGCCTCCGAAGCACTGAAGCCGTCCGGCTCCCCTCCGGAAAGCGGAGGAGAGCCGGGCCGTGCGTCCTGGTGGGGAAGGTGTCACCAGGTGTCGATGCCCATGGTCCTGGCCGCGCTGTGGATGGCGTTGTAGTGCGGGATCGACATGTCGGACCTCTTCTGGTTGGCCGGCAGGTTCCGGTCGGCGGCGCGGAACTCGTCGCGGGCCTCGGCCAGCAGGCTGGTGCCGTGGGAGACCGGGACGTCCTTGGTGCCGTGGGCCGGGTGGGACTTGGCGGCGGTCTTGCTGCCCGCGTTGATCAGGGTGTTGCGGGCCTGGTTGTAGTCCGCGACCTTGACCGTCTTCGGGTTGCGGAGCTCCGCCCGCACCCCGGCCGTCGACGGCGCCTGCTCGGCGGCCAGGGCGGCCGGAGCGGCGGCGGTGAGCGCGCCCGTCACGATGACGGTCGCGAGGGCGTTCCGAAGGGTCCTGTGCATGAGGGTGTCCTTCCGAGAAAGAAAAGCGTCAAGGATTCGCCCCTTCGTGAGCAGTGAAACGGTCGGGGCGCGAACGCTTCGGCACTACCCCGGCCCCTGGTGGCGGAAAACCGGCTTCCGCTCGGGAAGTTCGCCGACGATGAGATCAGGCCTTTTTCCGATATTGCTCCAATATGATTGGCACAGTGAGGAGATGGGGAATCACCTGCCTCGGTGTCGCTCCTTGGCCTGCCGCCTGGCGGCCGCCCGCCGTTCGAGCGCGGCTTCGGCGGCGCGGCGCTTGGCAGCAGCGCGGTTGAGGTGACCGGCCCCTCGCGGGCCCGCGATCTCCAGCACCCCGACCCAGAACGGGCCTTCGAAGAACACGGTGAACGTGCTCGGCATGGTGCGTTTCCTCCCATGGTTGTCATGCCGTGTCCCGCACGCGCGGCACCTCATATGCTCTTTCGACTTGCGACCGATCCAGCCGCAACACTTGGAAGGCACGATGACCCGCTTCACCACCGCTGCCCTGCTGGGGGCAATGGCCCTGATGCTGCTCGAAACGATCGCCATCGTTCTCTTCTTCTGCATCGCCATGCCGCTGTTCGTGGGCGGTATCGCCTTCGAGGACGAGGTGGCGCCCGTCCCGCGCTTCCTGCCGCAGGGGTTCCTGCTCGCGGGACTCGTCATGGTCGGGGTCAACGGCTGGGCGGCTCTGGGCCTGTGGGCGATGGGGTCGCCACAGAAGGCGTCCCGCGGTTCCTCCGCCTTGGTCGGGGCGGGATCGGTGCAGGTCATGCTGCTCGGTTACGGCCTGCTGTCGGGGAACTACCTGTTCACGCTCTTCGCGCTGGCAGTGCTGGTTCTGCTCGCCGCACTCGTGCGGCCCGCATTCGCGAAGCCCGCGGCCTGACGCGGAGTGGCTGCTGTGGGGTGGGAAACGCGGAAGGGTCCGGCACCTGTGTTGGTGCCGGACCCTTCCGACTGTGGAGCGCCAGGCCCGGGTTGCACGGACTCTTCCTACTGAAAGTAGGACGTGCTCTGGTAGCACCGCTGACGCCTGACGAGGTTTCATGTCCCTCGCGACATCAGGAACATTAGCAGGTCAGCGCCTGTGTGCCGAATCGTGCGCCGCTGGTGGCCGGCTCATGGCCGTCACGGTGCCAACACCCGGCAGTAGAGGCTCCCTCCGGCGGCCACCGCGATCGTCGCGAGCTGTGCGACGGCTCGTACGATGGCCGGCAGGTCGTCGTCGGTCATGTCATCGCCGTCCTCGCGGCGGAGCCTCTCGCTCCAGCGGTGGGCCAGCTCCGTCAGTTCGGCAGCGCCGGCGCCGGCGAGCGCGTGGGTGAGCCTGGGCGGGAAGGCGAACGTGCCGCTGCCGTCGTTGGTCATGGGTACGATCCAGCGGATCGACCCCCACGAGGCCTGATCCGGCGGCAGGCTCACGAAGTAGTCGCCCCACTCGTCGACCGCGTCGTCGCCGTAGAAGTCGCGGCCCGTCATCGAGGTGAACCGGCCCTGAGGGCCGCCCAGGTGCACGCCGGCGGCGCTTAGGTCATCGGGAGCGAGGAAGAACGCGGCGCTGGTGGTCATCACGCAATGATGGCCGCCCCTGGGGCCCCGGGGGCCGGCAATCCTGGGCCGTGAAACGCGGAAGGGTCCGGCACCTGAGTTGGTGCCGGACCCTTCCGACTGTGGAGCGCCAGGCCCGGGTTGCACGGACTCTTCCTACTGAAAGTAGGACGTGCTCTGGTAGCACCGCTGACGCCTGACGAGGTTTCATGTCCCTCGCGACATCAGGAATATTAGCAGCTCAGTGCCCGTGCGCCGAATCGTGGCCCCGGGGCAGTCAGGCCGGGACGTGTGCGGGCGGGCCGGCCACGCCGACACACGCCTCGTTCCCCTCGGGGTCGGCCAGCACCCAGTTCGACGGCGCGTCGGCGTCGTTCACCAGGCGGCCGCCGGCCGCGAGGGCCGCGGCGATCCGGGCCTCGGCCTGGTCGTAGGGCACCCAGACGTCGACGTGGACCCGGTTGCGCTGCGGGCGCGGTGAATCCATCCGCTGGAAGTAGAACGGCGCCCCGCGGCGGTGCGGGTCGATCAGGTCCTCGCCACTGCCCGCGCGCTCCTGGTAGCCGAGCAGAGCGCGCCAGAACGCCACCACGTCGGGACCGGCGAGGGCGTCGACGGTGACCTGGACGGTCTGCACGGCGGACGGGTCGGCCGGCACCTCCAGCGCCTGGGCCACCGCCGAGATCCGGCGGGCCAGTTCGATGTGCCGTTCGGTCAGTCCGTAGTAGTCGTCCGTGATCGTGATCAGCCGCACGAGCACGCCCGCCTGCCGCACGTCGACGTCCGGGTGGTCGTCCCCGACGCCCGGAATCTCACTGATCGCCTGCACGAACCGGGCGCCGACCGCGAACGACCCGGTGCGGAAGTACGCACAAGCCCCCTCGCCCACCACGCGCCAGTCCTCCAGGCCGACGGCCTCGTGGAACCGCTGCGGCCTGATGCGCTCCATCGTGCTCTCCCCGTAGGTCATGCGCCCCAACAAGCGTGCGGATTCGATCGCCCCGGTCGATCATTCGGCACTGCGGAAGCGTTTGTCCAGGCTTCGTGATCATGTACGAGCGTTGGGACGTGCTGCCGGACGGCGAGCGCGAGCAGT
Organism: Kitasatospora sp. NPDC048298; assembly: GCF_043201465.1. Taxonomy (NCBI): domain Bacteria; kingdom Bacillati; phylum Actinomycetota; class Actinomycetes; order Kitasatosporales; family Streptomycetaceae; genus Kitasatospora; species Kitasatospora sp. NPDC048298. Next base: position 501 of record NZ_JBICYZ010000029.1, on the reverse strand, counting down.
GGGTGCTGGAGCCGTTCGAGAGCGTGGGCCCGCTGCGGTTCGGGATGCTGATCGACGAGGTGTCCAACATCCTGAGCCGCCGCACCGACGACCTCCAGCGGTACTCCGGCCCGTGCCTGGCCGAGGACCCGTACGGGCTGGTGACCGGCCGCTACCGGAGCTTCGGACTCACGCTCTACTACTGGGACGAGCGGCTGCGGGGCGTCTCGGCGGACGCGCTGTGCGGGCCGCAGGTGTCGGTGGAGGGGGTGGCGCTGACCGGGCGCCGCCCGTCCGAGCTGGGGAAGTGGCTGTGGGGCCGGGCCGATGCCCTGGCGCCGGCGAAGGTGCTCGTCGTCATGGGCGGGGGAGAGTTCTGTTCGGAGTCGCTTGGGGATGGGAATGCGGAAGGGGGGCGGCCCCCCGGGGTGGGGGGGGCCCCCCCCCCCCGGGGGGGGCCCCCCCCCGGGGGGGCCGCCACCTACAAAAGAAAAAATGGAGGGGAAAGGTGTGGAACCAAAA